>CALFGH010000077.1 GCA_937958315.1 uncultured Collinsella sp.
CCGAACTGGCTGCTGAACCCGGCGTCTTGGGTCCGGTCGACACCGACCGTCCCGAACTCATGGTGTGCGAGCACTGCCTGCTGACCGCCGAGGGCGTCTGCGCCACCGATGCGACGGGGCAGGCCCGTTGCCGCGACTGCTTGCGTCGTCGGCAGGTGCGCTATCTGGTCGAGCGTGACGGTACACGTCTGTCAGTTGCCATCGACGCATGCGGCAGGACGAGGATTTTCCTGTCGTAGATGCTGCGTCGCGTCAGTTTGTTATCATAAGAGAGTTTATGGACTTCCAGCACCGCCGTTTTCGGCGAGGGTGCTATAGCAAAAGGAGGATACCCAATGCTGTCTGTTGACGAGCAAATGCGTATCATCACCTCGGGCGCCGCGCAGATCGTCCCCGAGGCCGACCTTCGCAAGAAGCTTGAGAAGGGCGAGCCCCTCAACATCAAGCTCGGCGTCGATCCCACCAGCCCCGACCTGCACCTGGGCCACGCCGTGCCGCTGCGCAAGATGCGTCAGTTCCAGGACCTGGGCCACAACGTCACCCTCATCATCGGCAACGGTACCGCGCTGATTGGCGATCCTTCGGGCAAGAACTCCACCCGCCCGCAGCTTTCGCAGGAGCAGATCGAGGCCAATGCCGAGACCTACGTGAGCCAGGCCATGAAGATTCTGGATCCCGAGAAGACCACCATCGTGCACAACGGTGACTGGATCTTGTCGATGGATCTGGCCGGTCTGCTGCAGGTGTGCTCCAAGTTCACTGTCGCCCGTATTCTCGAGCGCGACGACTTTACCAAGCGCTACCAGTCTCAGACGCCGATCGCCCTGCATGAGTTCCTGTATCCCGTGATGCAGGCATACGATTCGGTCATGATTAAGGCTGACGTGGAGATGGGCGGCACCGATCAGCTCTTCAACCTGCTCGCCGGCCGTGAGCTCATGGAGAAGATGGGCATGGAGCCCCAGATTGCGCTCACCATGCCGCTGCTCGAGGGCACCGATGGCGTCCGTAAGATGTCCAAGTCCTACGGTAACTACATCGGCCTGACCGACGCGCCCAAGGATATGTTCGGCAAGACCATGTCCATCCCCGACGAGATGATCGGCAAGTACTACCGCCTGGCGAGCTCGCTCACCCCGGCCGAGGTCGACAAGATCGACGCTGCTCTGGCCGACGGCTCCGCCGATCCCTATGAGCTCAAGCGCGCTCTGGGCCGCGACCTGTGCGACACCTACCACGGCGCCGGTGCCGGCGACGAGGCTCAGGCCGAGTTCGACCGCGTGTTCAAGGAGGGCCAGCTCGCCGACTTCCCCGAGAAGCATGTTGAGCTGACCGTCAACGACGAGGGGCAGATCTACCTCGCCGGCCTGCTCAAGGACCTGGGCCTTTCGGCTAGCGCCGGTCAGGCCCGTCGCGATATCGACGGCGGCGGTGTCAAAATCAACGGCAAGGCCGTGGCTCCCAAGAGCTACAACATCGATCCCAGCGTCCTCAAGCTGGGCGACACCCTCTCCGTAGGCAAGCGCAAGGGCTTTAAGTTGGTCTAGCAAGTAGGTCAACCTAACATGTGCAATAGGGCCGCAGCCGGAACTCCCGACTGCGGCCTTTTTAGATAATCCCTTGGGGACGGAGGAAAATGGATCACCGAGGGGGTCGGTTTGGCCCGGTGATCCGTTTTCCTCCGTCCCCAAGGGATCATTTGGCGGTGCCGTTAAGCGGAAGGGGTGTTATCGGCGGCCTCCTTTTGGGCATACAATGGCTATTGGTTTGCTGCGGTGAAGGCCTGTCCGCTCCGCAGCTTTTTTCTACGGTTAAAGGAGTATGTATGTCCGTTGAGGTCATGAGATCTGTGATCGAGGCCGCCGAGGGTCGTGTGCCCGTTGACACGCTGTTTGCCAACGCACAGATTGTCGATGTGTACGGCCAGCGCGTGGCGCCCGGTAGCGTTGCCGTCAAGGATGGCGTGATCGTCGGTGTGCTCTACGACGGTCGCGACGATGCCGCCGGTACGTATGAGGCTGCCGAGGTCATCGATTGCCAGGGCCGCTATCTTGCCCCCGGTTTTATTGACGGACACTTGCATATCGAGTCTTCGAACATCCGCCCTGCCGAGTATGCGCGCATGGCGGCGACGCGCGGTACCACCACTGCCATTGCCGACAGCCACGAGATCGCCAACGTTTCCGGCCTGGACGGCCTGCGCTTTATGATCGAGGACGGCCGTCGCGCTCCTATTTCCATCAAGTACATGATGCCCTCGTGCGTGCCCGCGCTGCCCGACGAGCAGGCCGGTGCCGTCATCACCGCTGCTGATATGCAGGCGTTTTTTGCCGAGCATCCGGGCGATGTCTTTGGCCTGGGCGAGATGATGAACCTGCCGGGCGTCTTTATGGCCGATCCCGAGACCTGCGCTCGAATCGACGCTGCCAACCAGACGCCGTCCAAACAGGTGGACGGTCACGCCCCGCTCGTTGCCGGCAAGGACCTCAACGCCTATGCCGCAGCAGGTATTATCGCTGACCATGAGTCGACGATTCCCGAGGAGGCACTCGACAAGCTGTCCCGCGGCATGTACGTGATGCTGCGCGAAGGTACGTGCAGCCATGACCTGGCCAACCTGTCGCCGATGCTGCTGGAAACCCCCGTGCGTGCCCGCCGTTGCTGCTTTGCGACCGACGACCGCGCTCCTTCCGATGCGCTTGCGACCGGCATGATCGACAACGCCTGCCGCGTGGCTATCGAGGCGGGCATCGACCCGGTGGTCGCTATCTCCATGGCGTCCCTTTCCACGGCTGAGGCATTTGGCCTGGACCACGGCTGCCGCGACCCGCACGAGCTTCGCGGTGCGATTGCCCCGGGCAAGCGTGCCGACCTGCTGGTGCTCAATGACCTGACGTTTGCCACGGCTCCGCATCGCGTATATGCCGCCGGTGCTCTGGTGGCGCAGGACGGCACCTTTGTGGGCGAGATTGCACCCGAGATGGCCGAGGTTGCGGCCCTTGCCGATGAGCTGCGCGCCTCCGTTAAGCTGCCGAAGCTTTCGCTCGACGTATTCGACTATGCCTTTAAGCCGGGCGAGGCCGTGATTGACGTGGTGCCGGGCAAGGCCATCACGGGCATGGTTCGTCCCGAGACTGACGAGGACTTGCGCCGCATTATGCTGATTGAGCGCCATGGCCGCGGCGTGTCGCTGCAGGCCGAGGGCGCCGACGGTGATGGTCCTGCGGGCCTGGGTCTTGTTGGCAAGCACATCGGTCGCGGCTGGGTGCGCGGCTTCACCATCACCGGTGGCGCCATTGCCTCCACAATCGGCCACGACTCGCACAACGTATGCGTGGTGGGCGACAATGCCGCCGATATGATGGCTGCTGTTGAGGCTGTGGGCCAGGGTGGTCACGTGCTGGTGCGCAACGGCGAGGTCGTGGCGCGCATTCCGCTGGCGCTCGGCGGTCTGATGAGCGAAGGCACGGCCGAGGACGTTGCCGCGCAGCACGACGACTTTATGGTCAAGGCACGCGCTATGGGTATTGAGCCGCCGCTCGACCCCATCATGGGCATCATCTTCCTGCCCCTGCCGGTTATCCCGACGCTCCGCATCCGCCCCGAGGGCATGTTCGACGTCACAACCTTCACCTACGCCGACTAGTCATCGGGGACGTTCTTAAACGTCTAGTCGCCTGCGACACTCTTTGACGTGTTGCCTGACGCTGCGACCGTGGGACCTCTGACGCGCGTGAGCTATTTGCTAGGTCCTTGTAACGTTTGCGCCCGCGGAGTCTTACCTGAGCTCCCTTTGGGTACGTTGGAATTGGATACACGTTCGATTCCAACAAGCCCGAAGGGAGCTTTTCCATGTTTAAACTGATTGCATCCGATATGGACGGCACGTTGCTTGACGAAAACAGCCAGGTGCCTCCCGAGACCTACGAACTGATTCTGGCGCTACACGAGCATGGCGTGCATTTTGCCGCATCGTCAGGTCGCCGCTACGATCGCCTGTGCGAGTTCTTTGCGCCCGTTCGCGACAAGATGGACTTTGTCGCCGCTAACGGTGCCCAGGTCTACGCCGACGGCAAAATGGTAGACCGTGAGGTGTATTCGCACCTGGCGATTCGAAAGCTCGCCCAAGCAGTCGCGACGTTTCCCAATCTGCATCTTGCGCTCTTTGACCGAACCAAGTCCTTCCTGCTCGATGACGAGTGCAAGTTCGTGCGTGAGGTCGATAAGGACCTTCCCAATGCCGAGCGTATTTGGGAGCTGCCCGATCCCAGCGTAAATATCATCAAGGCGAGTATCTTTTGCGATGACGGTGTCGTTATGGACAGCGCCTACGTGCTACAGCGCGAACTTGGTCAGCTCTTTACTTTTGCGCCTTCGGGCAACGCGTGGATCGATGCTATGCAGCCCGGTGTGTCGAAGGCCTCGGGCATCGCGCAGCTCGCGGAACACTACGGCATTGGACGCGACGAGGTCATGGCGTTTGGCGACTCGATGAACGACTACGAGATCATTCGCTTTGTCGGCACGGGCTGCGCGATGGAAAACGCGCGCCCCGCGCTCAAAGCGGTTGCCGATCGCGTCGTAGGCTGCAACCGCGACCACGCCGTTCAGCAGGAGCTCCGTCGCGTGCTGGAGAGTCTCGCCTAATTCGGCAGATGGAGACGTTCCTTTTCTGTCGGCAGCCGGGGACAGTCTTTGCGGCGCCCCGCGAGGAGTGTCCCCAACGACTACTTAGCTACCCTGCCGGGTTGATGCTGCTAGGCGAGGGCGGCCATGATGGTGCGGGCGACGCCGTCGTGGTCGTTGTCGTATTCGGTGATGGCGTCGGCGGCCTCGTGGTCTTCGGGTTCGCCGTTGATCATGGCCATGCCGTGGCCCGCTGTCTGCAGCATGGGGATGTCGTTGATGTTGTCGCCGAACGCCCAAGCGTCGGCGAGACGCTCGCCCAGGTGCTCGCATAGCCACGTGAGGGCCGTTCCCTTGGTGGCGCCCTCGCCCATGACCTCGATATTCATGGCGTACGAACGCGTGACCTCAATGCCTCCGAGCGTGTCGAGCTCCGACGCGATGGCGTCGCGATCGGCCGGGTCGTGCCAGTACATGGCGATGCGTTCGAGCGTCTCGACCTCGTCGATCTTGCTGTCGATATCCATGTCGATCGGTGTTCGTGTGCGCTTGAGCGAGGCTGCGATATGGGGGTCGCCGCCGCAGAATTCGTCCAAGCGCGTGTAGAGCGAGCGGGGGAGGAAGCACTGCCCATCCGCGAAGATATCGAAGGTCACATCGTGGCCGGCGGCGATGCGATGGATGCGATGGGCGATGCCGCAATCGAGCGGACGGCTCAATATGCGCGTGGCGTGTGAGGCGTCGGTGGGCACGTCGTCGTCGAGCTGCCAGACGCTGGCACCGTTGGCACAGACGGCATAGTGCACGGCGGGATGGGCGAGGATGGGCTCAAAGATGCCCGACAGCGGACGTCCCGTGCAAGGCACAAATTCAATCCCGCGTCGAGCGAGCTCGTCGAGCATCGTCCAGGTGGCATCGCTCATCTGCTTATCGCTCGTCAACAGCGTTCCATCCATATCGGAAAACACAATCATTTGATGCAGCCCTTTCTGCTGGCATAAAAAGCGTGGCCGAGGGCGGTGATGCCCTGGCCACGCTCGAGTTCTATAACGGTCCGCGTTCTAGCGGTCGGCGAGCGGCTTGTATTCTAGCGGCTCGATCACCGGACGGTATGCCGGGCGGATGATGCGATGCGCGCAGAAGAGCTCTTCCATGCGGTGTGCCGACCAGCCGGCCATGCGGGCGACGGCGAACAGCGGCGTAAAAAGCGTCTCGGGCACGCCGAGCATTTTGTAAATAAAGCCCGTGTACAGGTCGATGTTGGCGCAGATGGGCTTGGTCATGCCGTGGTCGCGCATCACCTGCGGTGCCAGGCGCTCGATGCGCTCGATCAGAGCGAATTCCTCGCCCAGATCTTTCTTGGCAGCGAGCGAACGTGCGTAACGACGGCAGACCTCGGCGCGCGGGTCGCTGAGCGTGTAGACGGCGTGGCCCATGCCGTAGATGAGACCCGTGCCGTCGAAGGCCTGCTTGTCGAGAATCTTGCCCAGGTAGGCTGCGACCTCGTCCTCGTCCTCCCAATTGGAGACATGCGCACGAATGTCCTCGTGCATGGACACGACCTTGGCGTTGGCGCCGCCGTGGCGCGGGCCCTTGAGCGAGCCGATAGCCGCGGCGTAGGCGGAATACGGGTCGGTGGCCGAGGAGGACAGGACGCGGCAGGCAAACGTGGAGTTGTTGCCGCCGCCGTGCTCGGCATGCAACATGAGCATCACGTCGAGCAGCATCGCCTCATCGTGAGTGAACGCCATGCCGCCGCGTAGGACCTGCAGAATGGTCTCGGCGGTGGAGAGACCGGGCGTGGGATGCGGTACATGAACCTCGGAGCCGCGGCGCTTGGCGACCGAGGCCATATGCGCGAAGGCGGCGATGCGGGGGAGACGGGCGAGCATGGAGATGGCGACATCGATTTCGTGCTCGGGTGTAATGGCGTCGGGCTCGGCGTCGAAGGCGTAGAGCAGCAGCACGGCGCGCTGAAGCACATTCATGATGCTCGACGACACCGTGGTCATGGGGAACTCGCGGACGTATTCGTCGCTCAGGTGCCTAAAAGCACCCAGACGTCCGCAAAAACCGTCAAGCTCTTCCTTGGTGGGCAGAGAGCCCGTAATGAGCAGATAGGCGACCTCTTCGTAGCCGTAGCGGTTCTCGGCCTGGGCGTTGTTGACCAGATCCTCGATGCTGTAGCCACGAAGCGTGAGTTTGCCCTGATCGGGCACGACCTTACCGTCGACCTTGTTGTAGCCGTGCACATCCGAGATGCGAGTGAGGCCCGCGACCACGCCCGAGCCGTCGGCATTGCGCAGGCCGCGCTTGACATTGTGCTCAACAAATAGGCCCTCGTCATAAGGGTCAGTCGGCAGGCCATAGTAGAGATTTTCGCTTTCGGGCGAAATCTGGCGGCTCGCTTCGTAATCCAAGACCAGGCGGCTCAGGTGGTCGTCGAAGCGGTAATAGATTTTCTTGGCGTCGTAGGCCATGCGCGCTCCTCTCCGGGCCGCATCGGGGTGACTTGCATGGGCATGCGCGCGTCAGGCTATCCCCAGCGGCTTGCTCGCTACAGGCGGTACATAAAGTTGAAGACGTCCTCGCGCTGGATGGACACGTTGACGCCCGAAAGCTCGCCGGCCTCGGCCAGCGCCTTCTGCAGCTCGGCGAAGTCGAGCTTGGACTCGGCGGTATCGGCCAGCATGGTCATGGTGAAGATGTCCTCGATAATGGACTGCGTGATGTCGCGGATGTCGACGTTGGCCTCGCCTAGGACACGGGTGACGCCGGCGACGATGCCGGGGCGGTTCTTGCCAAGGACGGTGATGACGATACGGGAGGACGAGATCTCGGCCATGGGAAACCCTTTCGCGTGATTGCGGCGCGCGCGGGGCGCTCCGCTACGGTACGGTGTTCATCATTGTACCTGTCTGGCGCAAAAAAGGGCACCTTTGCTGCGGCGTTACACGTCTGCAACATGGGAGAAGGGGCAAAGGCGCCCGTTTGCCGCGATTCGTCGTGTCGTCTGCCGTGCCTTGGGCGCGATGCACAACGCAAAGACCGTGAACCTTTTGTGGGACACGCGGCGCCGTGGTACCATAGCCGAGTTTGTTGTCTTGGTCGGAAACCAAGACGCCTTATGCGCTGATCGGTAACCAGCGCCTGACCAATAAGGAGTCCTACCATGAAGCAGGGTATCCATCCCCAGTATGTCGAGTGCACGGTGACGTGCTCCTGCGGCAACACCTTCAAGACGCACGCTACCGTGTCCGAGATGAAGGTCGAGCTTTGCAACGAGTGCCACCCGTTCTACACCGGCCAGCAGAAGTTCGTCGACACCGGTGGACGCGTCCAGCGCTTCGCCGACAAGTTCGGTGGCGCCGCTGCCGCCCAGCTCAAGAAGGCTGAGGAGGCCAAGGCCGCCAAGGCCGCCAAGGCTGC
>CALFGH010000078.1 GCA_937958315.1 uncultured Collinsella sp.
TGCAGGTGCGGGGGTTGGGGCCGCTGCGGGTGCCGGAGCCGGTGCCGGTGCGGGAATTTGGTCGCAAGCAGCGGTGGGCACGGACTCGATGACGGTCGCGGGCCCCGGCGTCGAGTCCGGCTTGGTCGTGGAATCTGCGGGCTCCACGGTGACGGGCGCGTCTGCAGCGGCAGTTTCAACCTCAGCCTGCGTCGCGTTCTCGTTCTCGACGCTCGACTTTGCCTCGATGGGCGTGGATGCCATGGTGGTGATGCCGGCGTTGGCGTTCTCGGGGTCATAGACGACCGTGAGCGAGATGGCAGGCTGCGGTACCTCGGGCTCCGATGCCGCCTCGGCAGCGTCCTGTTCTGTGGGCTCTTCGGGCTGATCGTCCTCAGCCTCGTCGCCAAAGACATCGCTGTTTTGGAACGCAGACGTTTCGGATAGGTTAGCGGCTTCTTCGGCTGTCGACTTGGGAGCCTCGTTGAGCTCAGCAGTGGCTTCCTGCTCGGATATGACTACGGGCTCGGTCGTGGCAGCGATTTCGGTTTCGGCTTCTGCCGTTACCTCAATAGCGACTTCGATCTCTGTCTCGGGCTCGGGTTCCGGCACGACTTCAACCATGGCTTCGGGCTCGGGACGCTTAACGTGCTTGGGGCGCACGGCCTTGAGGTCCTTCTCGCCGCGCTTTTTCTTTTTGTAGGACTGCTTGGCGCCCTTGGCAGCTTTGGGCTTGTCCTCGCCTTTGGCAAGGGCGGCATCCCAAGCATCGTTGGCGATGACGGTGGCATACAGGCGACCGCCCTTAAAGACAGTCAGCTTAATGCAGTCGTCGAGCTCCTCGAGCAGCTCGCGCGTGGACTCAAAGCCCAGGTCATATGCGACCATGTCACCAGCGGCGAGTGCCTCCTCGACCTGCGTCATAAACGTTTGCTTGCCGCACCCAATCGCGTCGCGCAGCAGGCGATACAGATAGATGTGGTTGCCCAGCGATAGCGTGGGCTTAACTATTGTCTTGCTCATGGCAAATCTCCTCTTTACACACCAAAGCATCTTACCATCGCGCGGGGCTTGCCATCTCGTCGCCCAAGGCAAACGGGCGCGACCGTTGCCGGTTCGCGCCCGTTATGCAGGTCGGTTATCTATGAGGGGCAAACGTGCTTAGTTGCCCGATGCCGTGTCTTGGCTCGAGCTGTCTGATGCCGTGCCGGAAGCGGTTCCGCTCGAGCTGTTGGTGTTGCTATTGTCGGTAGATCCCGTGCCCGATGCATTGCCGCTCGTCTGGTCGCCCGTGCTCGGTTGAGAGCCGTCAGTCGTTTGGCTTGAGTCGGTTGTGCCGGATTGCGTACCGTTGTTGTTCACAGAAGAATCGGCGCCCTGCGACTGATCGGGGGTGTTCGAGGACGAGTCGGTGGATGCGGAGGTGCCCTGCGAGTCGTCCTGCTGGCTTTGCGATTGACCAGTGCTATCCGCGTCGTGCTCGGCCGTGCGCGACGAAAGGATCGGCTCGGGGCGCTCGCCCAGGCCCTCACCGGCAGTGGTGATAAGGATGGCGCCGGCGCAGGCGATGACCGCGACGATGGCGATGGCGATCGAGAAGACGATGACCTTCTTTTGCGTCTGGCTGCGCTCTGCCGCCGCCTTGGCGCGCAGGCTGTCGGGGGCGACACG
>CALFGH010000079.1 GCA_937958315.1 uncultured Collinsella sp.
AGGGTGCCGGCGAGGACGCTCCTGCGCCCGCCGCCCGTACTGCGGCTCTGACGCTGGCGCTGGTCGCACCGTTGCGCGACCGCATGGCCCATGAGAACGCCGCCAACGTGTTCGATGGCATTGAGATGCCGCTCGTGCCGGTGCTTGCCAAGATGGAGCGCGCGGGCATGCTTGTAGACCCCGACCGTCTGCATAGTCTGTCCGAGGGGCTTGCTACCCAGATTGCCGAGGTCGAGCGCAGCATCCGCGACCTGGCAGGGGACGAGACCTTTAACATCGGCAGCCCCATGCAGCTCTCGCACGTGCTGTTTGACGTTATGGGGCTTCCGACCAAGGGCCTCAAAAAGACCAAGCGCGGCTACTATTCGACCAACGCCAAGGTTCTGAGCGATCTTGCCCGTGACCACGAAATCGTGCGTCTGATCTTGGACTGGCGTGAGAAGTCCAAGATCAAGTCCACCTATCTGGACACGCTGGGCCCGCTGCGCCGCGGTGACGGTCGCGTGCACACCACGTACAACCAGACCATCACGGCAACGGGACGCCTGTCCTCGAGCGACCCGAACCTGCAGAACATCCCGACGCGCTCGGAGCTGGGCCGTACCGTCAAGACGGCGTTTTCGGCAGGCGAGGGAAGTGTCTTTTTGGCGGTGGACTACTCGCAGATCGAGCTGCGTCTGCTGGCGCATCTCTCGGGTGACGAGCACCTGGTGCGCGCCTTTAACGAGGGCGAGGACTTCCATGCCGAGACGGCGGCGCGCGTGTTTGGCGTGCCGGTGTCCGAGGTAACGCCCGACTTGCGCAGTCGCGCCAAGGCCGTGAACTTTGGCATCGTGTATGGTCAGCAGGCCTACGGCCTGTCGCAGTCGCTGCATATCTCGATGGCCGAGGCGCGCGACATGATCGACCGCTACTACGAGGCCTATCCGGGCGTGCGCACGTTCCTCGACAACGTGGTGGCGCGTGCCAAGCAGACAGGTTACGCCGAGACCATGTACGGCCGCCGTCGCCACATTCCGGAGCTCAAGGCCAAAAACCCGCAACTCCGCGGCTTTGGCGAGCGCACGGCCATGAACCACCCCATGCAGGGTACCGCCGCCGACATCATCAAGATCGCGATGGCCCGCGTAAGCCGACGCCTGGAAGAAGAGGGCTTTGCCGCTCACATGATCCTACAGGTGCACGACGAACTGGACTTTGAGTGCCCGGTCGACGAAGTCGAGCGCCTGACCACCATGGTCCAAGACGTCATGGAACACGTCGTAGACCTACGAGTACCCCTAATCGCCGAAGCTAGCACCGGCATAACCTGGGCCGACGCCAAGTAAAGGCGCACCAACAATTCCAAAGTAACCAAAACAGAAGGGGGCTCCTTGCCAACAAGGAGCCCCCTTCATTCCAAAAAATCAGCCAAGTATCTAGACGCCAAGACGCCATCCAGGCGGCAAGTAAGTCAACGTAGCCATGCCCGGGGCCGGCCGTTTGATTTTTGTAGATTCCGCACGAGCCGAAGAGCACTTAATGTGCTCTTCGAGCGAGCCCAGGACCTGACCGAACAAAAATCAAACGGCCGGCCCCGGGCATGGCGGCGAGTTTAACGAGCCGCCAGGATGGCGTCGATGAGCGTCAGTACGCCCCCGTCGTTGTTGCTCGGAATGCGCCACTTAGCGTGCGCGTTCATGTGCTCCTCGGCATTGTCCACGATAAAGCTGTGTCCGACGCGCTCCAGCATGGGGATGTCGTTGTAAGTATCGCCCACGGCGGCGGCGTCGGCGATATCGATCCCGAGCTGCTCGCACAGGTGCGCGACGCCAGCGCCCTTGTCGACACCCAGGTTCATAAAGTCGATCCACTCGCGGCCCGCATTGGTGACATAGAGTCGGTCCGAGAATGCCGGGCTGTAGTCCTCGCGAAACGCTGGCTCGGCATCGTAGGCGGGGAAGAAGATCGAAATCTTGTTGGACTCGATATCAATGCCCTCAAAGCTATCGACGTAGTTGATCGTGTTGTAGTACACGCTGATCTCGTCGTGATACTGATGGTCGCGGGCGAGCACATAGAACTCGTCGTAGCAGCACAGGACGGGAACGGCGCGCGGGTCCTCCGAGGCGCGAGCGAGCACCTGCTGATACAGCGCCACATCGATGTTGCTCTTATAGATATAGTTGCCGCGATAGATGACGCAGGCTCCGTTATCGGGACAAAAAGCAAGGCGGTTTTTTATGCCCTCGAACATTTCCTCGAGCTTGGGGGCGGGACGTCCGCTGGCGGGGCAGAATACGATGCCGGCGTCGGCGAGCTTGTCCAGGCGCTCATCAAGACCCTGTGGTAACACGCGCTCGTCGGTTAGTAACGTCTTGTCCATATCGACGGCGAGAATTTTAATGTTTCCGATATTGGCGTCCGATTCGTAAGTTTGCATAAAAGCGAGCCTTTCGTTTCGAGTTTGTTTCAGACGTTATAACCATCAACCCGTAGTCGGCCGTATTTTCGCAGGATTGGCGCGTATTTGCATCACTATTCACAAACTAATGAAAAAACTTTTCAGAAATTTGAATTTGTCGCTTGTGCTGCGGGCACTTTAGCGTAATATAGCGACCATCGAAAACGGGGACGGAAAAACAACCGCTTACCGAGGAAAAGGTACCGTTTGCGATATTAGAATTGCGCCCGGCGATAGGTGAAAGGAGAGGCAGATGCAGTTCGTAAAGATCATCACTACTGCAGACAATGCCATCCGACGCCAGCGCGCAATTTCCCGACGACGATAACAATCGTCTCTGTCCTTATGGGGCGTAACGCCTCAACAGAGTCATTTTGAGGTCGTTGGGTTTTATGCACGACATAGCCGCATGTTTCTAGGGCATGCCTGTGATGCATTCTGCTGAATAACCTGATATTGCACGGTTTTTGACCTCAAGGTGACTTGCAACTGACCGATGTTCTAACTAGCTAACAAGGGCGAAAGGAAACAGCCATGAGCAAGGAAAAAGTCGTTCTCGCATATTCCGGTGGTCTTGATACATCTGTATGTGTCAAATGGCTCCAGGACGAGAAGAATCTCGATGTCGTTTGTGTCTGCGGCAACGTGGGCCAGGAGGAGACTGGCCTGGATGCCAAGAAGCAGAAGGCGCTCGACCTGGGCGTTCTCGATTGCCAGGTTCTCGACCTGCGCGACGAGTTCTCCGATGAGTTCCTGACTAAGGCCATCGCCGCAAACTCCATGTACGAGAACAAGTACCCGTTGCTCTCCGCCCTGTCTCGCCCGCTGCTCGCCAAGAAGCTTGTCGAGGTCGCTCACGAGTTTGGCGCTACCTACGTCGCTCACGGCTGCACCGGCAAGGGTAACGACCAGGTTCGTTTTGAGGCTGCCGTCAAGGCCCTCGACCCCGAGCTCAAGGTTATCGCCCCGGTTCGCGAGTGGGATCTTAAGTGCCGTCCCGACGAGGTCGCCTATGCTCACGCCCACAACGTGCCGGTTCCCGAGGGTGCCAACGACAACCCCTATTCCATCGACGACAACCTGTGGGGTCGTGCCATTGAGTGTGGCCACCTGGAAGATCCCTGGAACGAGCCGCTCGACGACGCCTGGGTTATGACCAAGAACCCCGAGGACACGCCGGACACCCCGACCTATACCGAGATTGAGTTTGAGGCCGGCAAGCCCGTCGCCGTCGACGGCAAGAAGATGAAGCTCTCCGAGATCATCATCGCCCTCAACAAGATCTCTGGCGACAACGGCTTTGGCCGTCTCGATCTGGTCGAGGATCGTCTGGTGGGCCTCAAGAGCCGCGAGTGCTACGAGGTTCCCGGCGCCCTGACGCTCATCACCGCTCATAAGGCGCTTGAGGACATCTGCGTCGAGGGCGACTTGCTCAAGACTAAAATTAAGCTCGAGCAGGATTGGGCCACCGCCGTGTACAACGGCCAGTGGTACAGCCCGCTCAAGAACGCGCTCGATGCCTTTATGGCCGATACCCAGAAGTTCGTGACCGGCACCGTCCGCCTGAAGTTCTTTAAGGGCAACTGCCATGTCGTCGGCCGCAAGAGCCCGTTTAGCTTGTATGACTACGGTCTGGCTACCTACGACCGCGACACCACGTTTGACGAGAAGGCCAGCGCCGGCTTTATCGAGATCGATACGCTGTCGCTCAAGACGTGGGCTAAGGTCCAGGGTCCCAGCTCTGCTGCCGCTCAGGCTTAGCGCCTCCTTCCCTTGGTATCCGCGCGGCCCATCCGCGTGATACATAACGGGCGCACGGGGTCCCTACCTTTCGTTATGCTTGCTGACACTTCTGAACTTCGGTGGCCCCTACGTTCCGCCCGCATATATGATGCCGCGTCTGCGGCTGAGTCCGAGCCCCGCCGGGGTTGTCCGGCGGGGCTCCTTCTATCAATTTGGCGGCTCTGTGCCTATATATATGAGGAGTATCCATTATGTTCAATGCTGTCGCGCATGTCTTACTTGCCCTCGCGCCCGAGTTCGATGCTGCAAAGGTCGAGGACGTTCCCATGAGCCTGAAGGCCTGGATCGATGGTTCGCAAGGCAACATCCGGAGGGAGACGTTGGGCGCCAAGTGCCTGGTGCGTCACTTCTTTGCAAATTAGCTACATGGCCCCGCGCACGGTGGGGAATGTGTAAAACTAGCGGTTGAAAAATCGCTTTAGCGACATGGCGCATTGCTTTGGGCGCTTGTTTTGGTATTTGGAGAAAGGGGACGGTTCCATGGCTCTTTGGGGCGGTCGTTTTGAGGCGGGAGTGGCCGAGGTCACGCAGGAGTTTGGCGCGTCGCTGCCGGTCGACAAACATCTCTATAAGCAGGATATCGCTGGTTCTAAGGCGCATGCCAAGATGCTGGCGGCCCAGGGCATCATTAGTGCCGAGGACGAGCAAGCGATTGCCGAGGGCCTGACCGGAATCGAACAGGATATCGATGCCGGCAACTTCACCTTCGATATCAACGATGAGGATATTCATATGTCCATCGAGAGCGAGCTGACGCGCCGCGTCGGTGAGGCCGGTAAGCGCTTGCATACCGGGCGTTCGCGCAACGACCAGGTGGCGACCGATACGCGCCTGGGCGTCAAGGCGTTGGCCAAGGAGCTCATGGAGGCCAATCTGCAGCTGCGCCATGTGCTGGTGGATGCGGCCAAGAAGTACGACAAGGTGATTCTGCCGGGCTACACGCACATGCAGCATGCTCAGCCCGTGCTGCTGTCGCATCACCTGCTGGCGTATTCCTGGATGTTCGCGCGCGATTTTACGCGCCTGAAGGCCGCCTTTGATGCCGCCGACAACTGCCCGCTGGGTGCTGCCGCGCTTGCCGGTACGAGCTATCCGCTCGATCGCCAGATGACGGCTGCCGAGCTTGGCTTTGCGGGCGTGATTCCTAACTCGCTCGACGCCGTCTCCGACCGCGATTTCCTCCTCGATCTGCACTATGCCGGCTCCGTTATGGCCATGCACCTGTCGCGTCTTTCCGAGGAGATCGTGCTGTGGTCGAGCTCCGAGTTTGGCTTTATCACGCTTTCCGACTCGTACTCCACCGGCTCGTCCATCATGCCGCAAAAGAAGAACCCCGACTTTGCCGAGCTTATTCGCGGCAAGAGCGGCCGCGTGTACGGCAACTTGGTGCAGCTGCTCGTGACCATGAAGGGCCTGCCGCTTGCCTATAACAAGGACCTGCAGGAGGACAAGGAGGGCGCGCTCGATACTGCCCACACGCTCATGCAGTGCCTGTCCGTTATGGCCGGTATGATCTCGACCTGGACCGTCAACGAGGGCGCCATGGCGCGCGAGTGTGGCGTGGGCCACTTGGCAGCCACCGACGTTGCCGATTACCTGGCAAAGCGCGGTCTGCCGTTCCGCGAGGCGCACGCCGTGGTGGGCCATCTGGTCTTGATGTGTGAGAAGCGCGGCTGCAATCTTGAGGACCTGCCGTTTGAGGTGTTCCAGGAGGCAAGCCCGCTCTTTGAGCGCGATATTACCGAGGCGCTCGACATCCCGTCGATTGTCGCCGCGCGCACGACCGAGGGCGGCACCGCTCCTGCCGCCGTTGCCGTGCAGTTGGGGCGCGCCGAGGCACAGCTCGTGGCCGATGAGGGCGTGTTTGGATCGCTGACCAAGGTCGTCAAGATGGGTCACGGGGCAAAGTAGAGGTTTGGCTGAAGCTGCTTTGGCCATTAATTGATAAATCGTTTTGCTTTTGCGGGCGTCTGCTGTTGCGGGCGCCCGTATTTTGTTGCTATGGGGGAGGGGCTTGTCGAGAACTTCTGTAGGACCTTTGGGCAGGTTGTGAAGGGGATACGTTCGCGGGTGGCAACCGACCGTCCGCTCGGTTCGATGCGGTTGATGGGCGGTCGGATGGTACTCTAATCTGGCTTCGAAACGGAAATGACACATATGGAACGCTTCAATAAATTGCAACGTTTCAATAAACAGCTTTTTGTTTAACTGCAGCTAAAACTCTGTTACGATGCAGTCCAGGCGGGTGCCGGAATGGGACTTGGGCACGCGCGAACCTACTTGAAAGGCTACCTTATGGCTATCGAGAAGACCTTCATCATGATTAAGCCCGACGCCGTGCGCGATCGCAAGATCGGCGAGATCGTTGCTCGCATTGAGCGCAGCGGCCTTGTCATCGAGCGCATGGAGATGACCACGCTCGAGCGCGCTACCGTCGAGGAGCACTACGCTCATCTGGCCGACAAGCCCTTCTTTGGCGGTCTCTGCGACTTTATGACGAGCGGTCCGGTCGTCAAGATGGTTGTTTCCGGTCTTTCCGCCGTCTCCAAGATGCGCACCCTTATGGGCGCCACCAACCCGCTTGATGCCGCTCCTGGCACCATTCGCGGCGACTTCGCCGTCGATGTCAACGCCAACGTGATTCACGGCTCCGATTGCCTGGAGAACGCCGAGATCGAGATCAAGCGCTTCTTTGGCTAAACCAGCTTTGGTTCCTTAAAGCTGTTAGCGTGTGGCTTGGGCGCCGCGGAACTCCATCCGCGGCGCCCTTTTTATTCCAGTAGATTTCTGGTTAACGCCTAGAAATCTACTAAAGAGCCCCCGTCCGGATGTGTGTTCCGGGCGGGGGCTGGCGTTAGCGTATGGCTTTGCAGATCTTTAGGCTTCGTCGACGACCTTGAGACCGCGCGTGTGGTCAATCTCGTTGAGGAGATTGACGCGACGCTCGTGGCGGCCGCCCTCAAACTCGGCGTCGAGCCACTCATCGACAATCATCTTGGCGAGCTCGGAGCCCACGACACGCGCGCCAAAGGCGAGCACGTTGGTGTTGTTGTGCATGCGCGAGAGCTTGGCGCTGAAGGGCTCGGAGCACACGACGGCGCGTACGCCCTCGACCTTGTTGGCGGCCAGGCTAATCCCGACACCGGTGCCACAGATGAGGATGCCCAGGTCAACGTCGCCGTTGGCAACGGCCTTACCCACCTTGTAGCCGGCGATGGGGTAGTCAAAGCTCTCGGAGGTGTCGGTGCCAAAGTTCACGACCTCGCATCCGCGCTCCTTCAGGTGCTCGGAGATGATGTTCTTGAGCTCGACGGCGGCGTGGTCGTTACCGATACCGATCTTCATGGATGGTTCCTCTCTGGTCTGTGCGGCGCAAATGCTAAAGGTGTTTACCGCGTTCGATTGCATGATAGCGCGACTTTTGCGTAAACGCTCGGGCGTTTTTTGGTCAAAGCTTTAGCTTGCAGTAAAACCGGCTTCTCATGAATAATGCCGCCAGTTTGCGCTTGAGCGCCGTCCGCCGGAACCATGGTTGCGGTTTTTGATGCATTGTTATCAAATAAAAGAGCTAACTATTTTTGAGAGCCCAGCCCGTTATACAAGTAGGAGATACCTATGCCTGCCGATTCCCTTCGTGATACCGCGTTTTGCGATGTTTTGAACCGCGAGCTTGTCTGTGCGCTCGGCTGCACCGAGCCTATTGCCGTTGCCTATGCAGCGGCACTGGCGAGCCAGACGCTCGGTTGCGAACCCGATCATATGGATGTCGCCTGCTCGGGCAATATCATCAAGAACGTTAAGAGCGTGACCGTGCCCAACTCGGGCGGCATGCACGGTATTGAAGCTGCGGCCGTGCTGGGTGCCGTGGGCGGCGACGCCAAGAGCGCGCTCGAGGTGCTCGAGAGCGTTGACGATAAAGATCGTGCTCGCGTGGCCGAGCTCCTCGTCGACGCCGGCTACTGCGATGTGTCGCTTGTCGAGGGTGTGCCCAACCTCTACATCAAGGTGGCTGCCACGGCCGGGGGCCATACCGCGGTCGTCGAGATTACCGACCACCACACCAACGTCACGTGCCATACGCTCGACGGTATTCCGGTATGCGGCAAGTCGGCGGGGGAGTGTGCCGCCTGCGCAGAGCGCGTGGTGGCCGAGCGTGCGGCAGATAGCGCCGACACACCCATGTCGATTGAGACCATCATCGACTTTATCGAGGGTGGCGACATTGAGGGCGCCCGCGCTGCCGTTGAGCTTCAGATTGAGCTGAATGGCGCGATCAGTGCCGAGGGCCTTGCGCACGCATGGGGTGCCGAGGTGGGCCGTACGCTGCTGGGCGCTCGTGCCGATGACGTCGCCTGTCGTGCCCGT
>CALFGH010000080.1 GCA_937958315.1 uncultured Collinsella sp.
GCTTTAAGCAGCAGGCACCCACCCAGCGCGCGCAGGCCCCTCAATCGCACGCGCATCACGCTCATGGCACGCATGGCGTGGCTCCGGCCGCGCCTTCGAGCTATAACACGCATGCTCGGCGCGGCGCCCAAAAGAAAAGCTCGCCGGTGCCTATGATAATCGGCACTGTGGTTGCGGTGGTCGTTCTCGCTGTTATCGCCTTCTTCGCCGTGCCGGCCGTCAAGGGCTTGTTGGGCGGGGAGGACGCAAGCGTCACCGCTGGCCAGCAGGTTACCGTTACGATTCCCGATGGCGCCTCGGGCGACACGATTGCCTCGATTCTTTCCGAGAACCATATAGTCGAGAATCCCAAGGATTACTACGCGGCGGTCAAAAAGCTCAACGCGGACATGTCGCTTCAACCTGGCATGTACTCGTTCACGACGCTGATGGATGCGACCAAGGTCGTTCAGCAGCTTATTGAGGGACCCAATGCCGGCTCCGATGCGTTGACGGTCCCCGAGGGCCTGACGGTCGACCAGGTTGCCGACCGTGTGGCCCAGGCGTACGGCAGCATCTCAAAAAATGACTTCCTCAACCAGGCGAAGGCCAGCAATTATGTGAACGACTATCCGTTCCTTAAAGGCGCTGCGAATGATTCGCTCGAGGGCTTCCTGTTCCCCAAGACCTATTCGCTGGGCAAAAAACCGAGCGCCGATGCCGTCATCCGCGCCATGCTCGATCAATTCAGCACCGAGTACAAGTCGCTCGATTTTGCCGGTTGCGAGGCCAAGATCAAAGAGCGCTACGGCGTGGGGATGTCCGATTACGACATCATCAATCTCGCTTCCATCGTTGAGCGCGAGGGCCTCAACGCCGAGCAGCGTGCGCATGTCGCCTCGGTGTTCTACAACCGTCTTGCCGGCAAGCTCGACGGTTTGCGCTACCTCAATAGCGATGCGACTATGATGTATGTTACCGGCGGCGAAGTTACCGCCGCTGACCTGCAGAGCGATAGTCCCTACAACACCTATAAGCATGAAGGGCTACCGCCCACGCCCATCTGCTCTCCGTCGTTCGAGGCACTCAAGGCAACCCTTGAGCCTACCGACTCCGATGACCTGTATTTCTACATTACGCAGGATGAGGAGTATTTCTCTCAGACCTACGAAGAGCATCAACAGTCTTGGAATTAAACATGAGGATTTTCAGCCCCAAACGATATGTTGCCTCGGTCGATCGCATCGACCTCGATACCCTTTGGGCCGACGGCAAGCGCGCCATTTTGCTCGACCGCGATAACACCCTGGTGCCGCGTGATACCGAGCAGGTTCCCGCTGCGGTCTCCGCTTGGCTCGAGGCCGCCCATGCCAAGGGCTTTAAGCTGTGCATGGTGTCCAACAACTGGCATCGCGACCAGGTCATGAGCTCCGCACGCGAGCTGGGTCTCGAGGCCATCAGCCATGCCATGAAGCCCGCGCCGTTTGCTCTCAAGGCCGGACTTAAGCGCCTGGGTGCCACGGCCGATGAGGCCGTGCTGATCGGTGACCAGCTGTACACGGACGTGTGGAGCGGCAACTTTGCCGGCGTCGATACGATTTTGGTAAAGCCGCAGGCCACGCAGGACCTGTGGTATACGCAGATCTTCCGTATTTTTGAGCGCCGGGCCCTGCGCGACCTTCCCTGCGAGGAATAGGTTTCGTCATGTCCCAGCACACCAAGCACGGCTGCGACCATATCTTCTTTATCGGGTTTTTGGGTGCGGGCAAATCGACGCTAGCGCGCAACGTGGGCACCATGTTCAAGCGTCGGTTTATCGATACCGACCGCCTGGTCGTGCGTCGTTGCGGAAAATCGGTAACCGAGATTTTTGAGACTGAGGGCGAGGAGCGTTTTCGCGAGCTCGAGACTTCGGCGCTCCGTTCGCTCCAAAGCGAGCGCAGCCTGCTGGTTTCGTGCGGGGGCGGCATTGTCGAGACGCCGGTCAATATCGAGCTCATGCACCAGATGGGTACTTGCGTGTACCTCGAGGGTGACTTTGAGGACTCGATGCGCCAGATCCGCCGCTCCGACACGCGTCCTGATTTCCGCTCGCCTGAGCATGCGGCCCGCCTGTTTGAGCATCGACGTCCGCTGTATCGCCAAGCGGCCGATATTACCCTCGATATTCGCAATAAGTCCTTTGAGGACGTTTCCTATGTTTGTGCCGAGATGCTTTTGGAGCGTGGACTGCTATGATTCGCCGTCAACTCATCAATTTCCAAAATCGCAGTGTCGATGTTCGCGTTGGGCTTGACGCGTTTAGTGAGCTGTCGCGTATGTTTGCCTCGGCCGTGGGTAAGCCCAAGCGTGCGATGGTTGTCTGGAACAGCGCTGTGTCCGACCGCTTTGGCGAGATCGTTCAGCACGCTCTGGTCGATGTCGGCTTTGCTGTGTCGGAGCTTTTGCTTGAGGTTTCGCCCGCCGGCGCGACCTTGGCTGACGCCGATGCCGTCTTTGGCGGTCTGTCGACCAATAGAATTACCTGCGACGATCTGATTGTCGCCGTCGGTGACGCTTCGATGTGCTCTGTTGTCGCCTGGTGCGCCAATCAGTGGTGTGGACGCACGGAGTGCGCCCTGCTGCCGACGACCTTCGATGCTATGCTCTCGGTCGCCACGACGATGGAGCCGCTCGTTGCTTCGGGCGACCACGCGCTGCCCGCCATTGCGGTGCGCCCCGAGCCCGGTCTGGTCGTGTGCAATCTGGACCTTGTTCGCGAGGCCAGCGCCGAGGACCTTAAGCTTGGCTATGCGGTGCTCGTGGGCACCATGCTTTCCAGCAGTAAATCGCGCTGGAATCAGTTCTCCGAGATGGTCCCCGAGATTCTTTCTGGTGAGGAGGTCGCGCTCGTCAATGCCGTGCAGTGGTCCCAGACCGCGCGCAAAGACGTGCTCATGGCCACGAACCCCAGTGCTCGCCATGCGCTTGATTTTGGCAAGACGGGGGAGCGCACCCTTCGCGCCTGCTTGGGCGATGTCGCGGCTCGCGTCCCCGCATATCAGCTCCTTTCCGAGGGCATGCGATTTGAGGCTCGCCTAGCACATGATGCCTGCGACTTCGATATCGACTATGTGTTTGAGGTCGATGACTGCCTGGAGGACTTTGGCATCGAGGAGCTTGCCTTCGACCTGGAGCCCACCGCCTTTATTTCGGAGTTCCGCAGGCAGCAGTTCGCACGCTCCAATCGCACGATGCTGCCGCTGCCCGCGGCACTCGGCGCCATTCGTCTTAACGCCGTGGACGACGATGTGCTCGAGCGTCATGCACAGGCTTATTTGGCTTCTCGCAAGGAACTTCTCTAACTTTATTGACATCCATCGTCTTTCGTATCATTTTGAGGGACGGGTTTTCAATCGGTTGCGAATCGCTTGTGATTCCGCTAATCGTTTGAAGCCCGTCCCGCTTTTTTGAGGACAACAAGAAAGGAATCTGCATGTCTGAGTTTGCTGCCGGTCCTGCCGGTCGTATCGAGCGTGTCCGTGCCCTGATGGCCGAGCGCGGCTACGACGCCATCGTCGTGCGCGACGAGGCCAACCTCCGTTGGCTCACGGGCGTGAAGGGCGTCTTCGACTACACCTTCGAGTTCCCGCACGCCGCGTTTATTACGGCCGATCAGTGCCTGTTCCACACCGACTCGCGCTATCTCAACAGCTTTGAGGAGAACACGCCCGCCGGCAGCCCCTGGGTCTACGACATGGATGAGGGCACCATTCCCGGCTGGGTCGCTGGCAAGATCGCGGCCAACAAGTGCCGCGTCTGCGCCGTCGAGGATGACATGCAGATTAACTTCTACCAGGGTATTCAGCGTGGTCTGGAGGACCGCTCCGTCTCCTGCATGCTGCCGCTGATGCATGACGACATCCGCAAGATGCGCGCCATCAAGGATGCCGAGGAGATCGAGCTCATGCGCCACGCGCAGTCGATCACCGATGCCGCCTTCCAGCATATGCTCGGCTTTATTAAGCCCGGTATGACCGAGAAGCAGGTCCGCAACGAGCTCGAGAACTTTATGTTCGCCAACGGTGCCGACAGTCTGGCCTTTGGCTCCATCGTCGCGAGCGGTCCCAACACCGCCAACCCGCATGCCGTCCCGAGCGACCGCGTGATCGAGAAGGGTGACTTTGTCCTGATGGATTACGGCGCGGGCTACTGTGACTACCGCTCCGACATGACGCGTACCGTCGTGATGGGCGAGCCCACCCAGGAGCAGCTCGACCTGTACGCGCTCGTGCGCCGCACCCACGAGGAGTGCGTCGCCGCTATCCATCCTGGCGTTGAGGGCAACGACATCTTCAAGCTTTCCAAGAAGATCATCGGCGATGCCGGCTATGGCGATTACTACAACCATGGTTTGGGCCACGGCGTGGGCATCGACATCCATGAGCTGCCCAACTTCAACCGCAGCAAGAACATCATCGAGGTCGGCTCGGTTATCACCATGGAGCCCGGCGTGTACCTGCCCGGTGTGGGCGGCGTCCGCCTGGAGGACTACGGCGTCGTCACCGAGAACGGCTATGAGCCCTTCACCAAGACCCCGCACGACCTGCACGTCATCGACTGCTAAGCCATCCAGTTGGGTTTTTGGAGGCGGGGCGTCCGGATTGATTCGGGCGCCCCGCGTTCTCTTTTTATGCGCTCGCTGCAGCCGCCGTCTGCAAGTGTATAATTTCGCTCGTATGTAATTTGGACGCTTGTGCGTCTCGCCAATAACAAGAAAGGTTGCTATGCCTACTATCTCTACCGCCGACTTCAAGAACGGCCTCGGTCTCCGCATTAAGGACAAGGTCTACACCATCGTCGAGTTCCAGCACGTCAAGCCTGGCAAGGGCGGCGCTTTCGTGCGCTACAAGACCCGCGACATCAAGAGCGGCCGCGTCGTCGAGAACACCTGCAACGCCGGCACCAAGTTCGAGAGCGTCATGCTCACCACCCGTGAGTTCCAGTACCTCTACAACGACGGCGCTGACTACATCTTCATGGACAACGAGTCTTACGAGCAGGTTCCCGTTCCCGAGGACATGGTGGGCGAGAACGCCAAGTGGCTGCGCGAGAACGACACCTGCCAGCTGCTCTTCGCCGACGACGAGCTCATGGGCGTGACTCCGCCGATGTTCATCGAGACCACCATCGTCCAGACCGACCCGGGCTTTAAGGGCGACACCGTCCAGGGTTCCACCAAGCCGGCCACCATCGACACCGGCGCCGTCATCCAGGTTCCCATGTACCTCAACGAGGGCGAGGTCATCAAGGTTGACACCCGCGACGGCAAGTTCGTCTCCCGCGTCTAGCAACCAACTCTTCTAGGAGGACTCATGCCCCAGGAAATCAAGATTGACGGCATCGGCATTTCGCCCGATGTTCTGACCGCCATCGTCTCGCGCGCCGTCACGGATGTCGAGGGCATCGCCTCCGTGGGCGTCAAGGACCTTGCCACCAACCTTGTCTCTATGATGCTTTCGTCCAAGGCCCCGGCTTCCGAGCCGGCGGTCGAGGCCGAGGTCATCGGCGACAAGCTCGCACTTACCGTGCGCGTCGTGGTGTTCTTTGGCTATCCGTTCAAGAAACTCGCCGAGGCCGTTCGCGCCGCCGTGGTCGCCGCCATCGATGCCCAGGTGGGCGTCGAGGTCGAGCGCGTTGACGTTTGCATCGACGGCCTCGTTTTCCCCAAGGAGTAACCTTTGAGCCTTAAGGTTTATCGCGGGCGTACGCTTGCCCGCAGTCAGGCGCTGCAGCTGCTGTTCCAGGCCGAGGCCACGGACAGCCCGCTCGAGCGCGTCCTCGAGGGCGATTTCCTGATCTCGAAGGGTCCCCTCGACCCCTATGCGCTGGAGCTGTGCCGCGGTGCCTACGAGCACATCGACCGTATCGACTGCGCCTTGCGCTCCATCGCCAAGAACTGGGATCTTATGCGCATGCCCGGTGCCGACCGCAATCTGCTGCGCATCGCCGTCTATGAGATGCGCTTCCTCACCGACGAGGAGGTTTCGGACGCCATCGTAATCAACGAGGCCGTCGAGCTTGCCAAGGCCTATGGCACCGACCAGTCTGCGTCGTTTGTCAATGGCGTGCTGGGCAAGATCGCTCGTAGCGAGGAGCTGCCGGGCGAGGACCTGTATCAGGAGCTGCTGGCCGAGGACCGTGCCCGCGAGGAGGCCCAGGCCGCCGAGGCTGCCGCCAAGGTTGCAGCCGCTCAGGCTGCGGCCGGCGTTCTTGATGAGGACGCCGAGGTCGCCGAGGCCGAGACCGGTACCGTCGAGGAGTAGCCATGCCAGAGGGTTCCGTCCGCAACTTCGACGAGATTTCGGACCGCTTGGACCAGATTATCGCGACCGTTCGCTCCAAGGATACTTCCTTGGAGCGTTCGCTCGATCTGTTTGACGAGGCGATTGAGCTCGGCTCCCGTGCGGTCGACATGGTCGACAAGTTTGAGCTGACGCCTCGCGAGGCGGATAAGCTCGAGCAGGAATACGATGAGGATGCGGCAAACGAATCCAGGGATAGCCAGGCCGCGTCTCCGGATACGAATGGTTGATGGCATTCATGAAACGCGTGCGTCTTGATGACGAACTGATTTCACAGGGCATCTGCGCCGATCGCGCGGATGCCCTTCGCACTCTTATGGCCGGCTTGGTCTCGAGCGGCGGCGAGCGTTTGACCTCGCCTGGCCTTAAGGTGACGCCCGGCTTGCCGTTGCACGTGAAGGGTCGTATTCCCTATGTGGGTCGCGGCGGGCTCAAGCTCGAGGGTGCACTCGATGCGTTTGGGATTGATCCGACGGACCTTGCTTGCCTCGATGTGGGCTGTTCTACGGGTGGCTTTACCGATTGCCTGCTCAAGCGCGGTGCCGCTACGGTCGTTTCGGTCGATGTAGGTCGCGCCCAGTTTGATTGGTCGCTGCGCCAAGACGAGCGCGTGACGCTCCATGAGCGCACCAACGTGACGCAGCTGCCCGAGCTTGGCTACGGCGGCGCCATCGACTTGGCCGTGTGCGATGTATCTTTTACGAGTATCGCGAATATCATCGACGCCGTGCTGGCGTGCCTGAAGCCTTCCGGTTCGTTTTGCACGCTCGTAAAGCCGCAGTTTGAGGCGCCGGCTGCGCTGGTGGGCGAGGGCGGCATCGTGACCGACCCCGCCGTCCGTCGCGATACGCTCGTGGCGGCGATTGAACTCTTCGCCGCCAGGGGCCTGTTCCCGCGCGACGTGTGCGTGTCGCCCATCCATGGCGCCAAGGGCAACGTCGAGTTTTTCCTGTACGGCACGAGATTTGCCCCCGGGGAGCGCGCCGACGATGAGCTGCAATCCCAGGTATCGGTTTTGAGCGAGAAAGCTGCAACGCTATGAAGGTCTTTCTGGTTCCCAATTACTATAAGCAAGAGGCGGTCGAGAGCGGCCTGATGCTCGAGCTTTGGCTTTCGCGTCAGGGCTATGAGGTCGCATGGGCTGCCGACCAGCGCTCCAAAATCCAGACTGCGCCCGATGTTGACGATGCCGACTTGGTTATTACGCTCGGCGGTGACGGTACGCTTTTGCGTGCCGCCCGCATTCTCAACTACCGCGAGATTCCCATTTTGGGTCTTTCCTATGGTCATTTGGGGTTTTTGACGGCCGCGAGCCCCGAGGAGCGCGACATTTTGCAGGTCGTGAGCGATGCCCTGTCCGGCGAGCTCCATGTGAGCCGCCGCGCTACCATCGCCGCTGATATCGTTTCGGTGCGCGAAGACGGCACGAAGGATGTCGTGCGCACGTTTGCCCTCAACGATATGGCGCTTACGCGCGGACCCCTGTCCGATATGGTCGAATTCGACATCACGGTGTCCGGCCATCATATCGACCGCCTGCGTGGCGACGGCGTGGTTGTATCGACGGCGACTGGCTCCACCGGCTACGCGCTTTCCGCCGGCGGCCCCATCGTCAGCCCCGATTACACGGGTATGGTCTGTGTGCCCATCGCTCCGCATACCATTCAGGCTCGCGCCTTTTTGACCTCGCCGAGCGATGTCGTCGAGATCTTTATGTCCGATGATCGTCCGAGCGTTCCGGCGATTGCCATCGACGGGCAGTTTATTACCTGCGATGGCACGGTCGAGAGCGTGGCCGTGCGTCGCGGTCCCGGCGATGTGCTGCTGCTGGATTACGGCCCCGAGAGCTTCTATAACTCTGTGAGCCGCGTGTTCTACGGAGTGCGTCATGATCGATGAGCTGCAGGTTTCCAACATTGCACTCATTCGCGAGGCGACGTTGGTTCCGAGCACGGGTCTAACGGTTTTGACTGGAGAAACCGGCGCCGGTAAGACCGCGTTGCTCTCGGCACTCAAGCTCATTTTGGGCGAGCGCGCGGATTCATCGACGGTGCGCGAGGGCGAGGCACTTGCCAGCGTCGAGGCGCGCCTGTTTGATGGCCCGCACGACACGGAGGGCTTCACCGTGCAGCGCAGCCTTTCTGCCGAGGGCCGCAGCCGTGTAAAAATTGACGGCCGCATCGCCAGCGTGCGCGAACTTTCGGAGCGCGTCGGCGTGATGATGGATCTTTGTGGCCAGCACGAGCACCAGCGCCTGCTCGACCCGGCGCACCACGTTGCCATGG
>CALFGH010000081.1 GCA_937958315.1 uncultured Collinsella sp.
GCCCACGCATCGCCCCGACCTGGCTCATGAGGAAGACGCGGGACGCCGCTCCCCGCTCGGCCCCATCCTCATCGCCTTCATGGCCGGCGTTATCGCCTGCTCGGCAATCGGCAGCATCTGGGGCCATGTTGAGCAGCAGCGCCAAGACGCCGCCAAGGTCGAGATGTCCGTCGAGCAATCGCTCAGCCGCACGCGCTCGGTGCATGTGTCAGTCGAGGTTAAGGAAGGCGCGACGTGGGATACCGCGCGCGGCGACAGCCAAATGCTCGTCCATATCGTGGGCCGCACGCTCAAGGGACAAGCAATCGACGAGTACCAATACGTCAATTCCGAAGGTGACGGCATAGAGCTCAAGCCCGGCGACTACGAGCTCACGGTGGATGAGCCGCCCGTCGCCACCGACGGCACGCGTTACCGCGCCTCAAAGCGCATGGTTCCGGTGAGTTTTAATTCACAGGCGCCCGACACGGTCGATAGCACGCCGCAGGGCGGGTTTGACCTCTACGCTATTGCTCAATAACTGCGCCTGCCGCTCAGCCCCGCCGCCAAGAGTGGGACAATAACCCTCGACACTGTTGTTTACTTTTGGAGGAAGTAGTATGTCCACCGTCACTACCATCAAGCGCGGCGGCCTCACCGCAGCCATCGATTCCATGGGCGCTCAGCTCACGAGCCTTGCCCTCAACGGCAACGAGTATCTGTGGCAGGGCGACCCGGCCTTTTGGGGCAAGCACGCGCCTATCCTGTTCCCCATCGTGGGATCGCTGCGCAACAACACGGCGACGTCTGCCGCCGGCACCTGCGAGATGGCGCGCCACGGCATCGCGCGCATTGTCGAGCACAAGATCGTCGGGGTGTCGGAGGACGGTTCGTCCGTTACCTACGAGCTCACCGACACGCCTGAGTCTCTCAAGGCGTTCCCGTTCCACTTTAAGCTCAACATGACCTATGCCCTGACCGGCGACGCCACCCTCACGCAGACCTTTGCCGTCACCAACACCGGCGACGTGGACCTGCCGTTCTCGGTGGGCGGCCACCCCGCATTCAACGTGCCCGCCCCCGGTGCCGAGGACGAGGCGTTCGAGGACTACGAGCTGGCGTTTACCGAGGCTTGGACTAACGAGGCCCCCGTCATCACGCCCGATGGCCTTATGACGTTCGAGGGTAGCTACAAGGCTCCCGACAACTCGGACGTGCTGCCCATCACGCACCGCAGCTTCGATAACGACGCCATCATGTTCACCGATACCCCGGGCTCCACGCTCACGCTGCGCGGCCGCAAGTCGGGCCACGGCGTCAAGATCGACTTTGAGGGCTTTAAGTACATTGGCGTGTGGTCTGCCGCCAACGACGCTCCGTTTGTGGCGCTCGAGCCCTGGACCGGTCACACCACCATGGACACCGAGGACGACGTCTTTGAGCACAAGGTCAACACCATTACGCTGGCGCCGGGCGAGACGGACGTCCGCAGCTTTAGCGTTACCTTGCTCTAGAGGTTCCGCCGCTCGGTCGATGCTGTGCGCCGTCCAGAGCGATAATTTGTCATTCAAAAGGCAAGGCATAGACCTTCTGGTCATGCCTTGCCTTTTTCATGCCACTTGTTCGCTCTGGACGTCGCTCGCCGGCATTGCCAAAACATCGGCGTCCCCAATGACTACCGTGTGTCTATTAATTTTTCGAGCTTGTGCTGCGCTGCTGGTCGCTGGCGTATATCCTGTTAAGTCGTCAGCATACGATTCAACAGGGAAGGCAGATTATGCATTCTCCCCATCAACGCGACGCGCATCCACAGCCGGTATGCAGCCGTCGCATCTTTTTGGGTAGCGCCCTCGCTGCGAGCGCTTCCGTCGTCGCCGGCGCGCTCGCCGGCTGTCAGCGCCCGTCCACGCTCAAGGTGGTTCAGCCCACGACGGGTGGCGGTCGCGACGACCTGTCCGATTCCGTGATCGGCAAGGACAAGATCCGCATTGGCATGGAGGCGGCCTACGCCCCGTACAACTGGCAGGTTTCCGAAGCCAGTGAGTACACCATCCCCATCGACAACGTGCAGGGCGCCTATGCCGATGGCTACGACGTGCAGATCGCCAAGATCGTCTGCAAGGCCCTCGGTGGCGAGCCCGTTGCCGTCAAGCAGAGCTTCTCGGGCCTTATCGATTCGCTCAACAACGGCCAGATCGACCTCATCATCGCCGGCATGAGCGCCACGCCCGAGCGCGAGGAGTCGGTCGGCTTCTCCGACCCGTACTTCATTGGCTACTTTGGCCTGTTCGTAAAAGAGGGTTCCCCCTACCAAAACGCCACCAAGCTCAGCGACTTTAGCGGCGCCACGGTGCTCGGCCAAAAGGACACCATGCTCGACACCGTTATCGACGAGATCCCGGGCGTTGTGCACAAGAACCCGGTCGATTCGGTTCCCACGGTGTTCTCGAATCTGCTGCAGGGCACGTGCGACGCTGTGACTTACAACACCGAGAACGAGAAGGGCTATATGGCCCAAAATCCCGGTATCGTCCCCATCCATTTTGCCGAGGGCGAGGGCTTTAAGCAGGAGGTCGCGGCAAACGTCGGCTGCCGCAAGGGCTCGGACAAGCTGCTTAAACTCATCGACAAGACACTCAAGGGCATTAGCCAAGAGGAACGCGACCAAATGTGGGACGCGTGCCTCGATCGTCAGCCGGCATAGGGAGGCAGCATGAAAACCATCAATCGTCTGGCCTCCTTTATCAAGGCCGACCACCGTTATGTGTACCTGGGCACGAGCGTCATCGCGGCACTCGGCCTGGCGTTTAGCCAGCGCAATCCCACACCGCTGAGCTTCTTGGCGCCTACGGGCGTGTTCCAAGACTGCCTCTGGGCAATCCTTTGGGCCTGGCTCGTCGTGTCGGCGGCGGCGCTGGTCACCAAACTCATGCACTGGAACGACTATCGCGAAACGTCGCCGTTTGCTTCCGAGCGCTTCCGTCGCGGCGCGCGCCTGGGCAGCTACGTCGTGGTCGCCATCGCGGCGATCTTTTTCGTGGACCGCTGCGTCATGTCGTTTATCGACCTGGTGCAGGTGAGCATTGTCTCGGATTCCAACCCTAGCGACTTTTTGTCGAGTCTGGTCTACATGACCTACAAGAGCGGCGACTTCTTCATCCGCGGCATCGAGATCACCATCGCGCTCGCGACCTTCGGCACCGTCATCGCATTCTTCCTGGCGCTGCTCTTTGTGTTCCTGCGTATTCAGACCTTCGACCGCGTGGATAACGATCTGGTGCGCTTCTTTAAGAGCATTGGCCGCGGCTTTGCGACCATCTACTCTACCATCGTGCGCGGCACGCCCATGATGGTCCAGGGCCTGCTCATCTATTACGCGGGCTTCACCGTTTTGCGCGGCATGGGCTTCGAGACCGCCCAGGCCAACCAGATTTGGAGTACCTTCACCGCCGGCCTCGTCACCATCTCGCTCAACTCCACCGCCTACATGATGGAGGTCCTGCGCGGCGGCATCGAGTCCATCGATCCCGGCCAGGCCGAGGCGGCGCGTTCGCTGGGTCTGTCGCAGTGGCAGGCCATGCGCAAAGTCGTGTTCCCCCAGGGCATTAAAAACGCGATTCCGGCGCTCACCAACGAGCTCATCATCAACATCAAGGATTCGTCGGTGCTCTCGGTTATCGGCGTGTTCGACCTCATGTACGCCACCACCACCGTCGCCGGTGTGTACTATCGCCAGATGGAAGTCTACTGCGTGGCGCTCGTGGTCTACCTGATCCTGACGCTCGTGGCGAGCCGCCTGCTCGAAGCCTTTGGCAAAAAGCTCGGCGCCGAGGCCCCTGCCACGCTGCCCAGCTCTAACTAGGCTTAAGACGAGGAGAATCATCATGGCAGATACCGCCACTACCGGCGTTGCGGCCGCCGCACAGACCAATGAGCCGCTCATCCGCGTCGAGGGCCTGCGCAAGAGCTTCGGCTCGCTCGAGGTGCTCAAGGGCATCGACCTGTCCGTTAACCACGGCGAGGTCGTTACCATCATCGGTGCCTCGGGCTCGGGAAAGTCGACCTTCCTGCGCTGCCTCAACCTGCTCGAGACCCCGGACGCGGGCCACATCTGGTTCCATGGCCAGGACCTCACGGCCGAGCGTTGCAACATTAACAAGCTGCGTGAGGACATCGGCATGGTGTTCCAGGGCTTTAACCTGTTCAACAACATGGATGTGCTCGACAACTGCACACTTGCGCCCGTTACGCTCAAAAAGATGAGCAAGGCCGAGGCTGAAAAAATTGCGATGGAGCATCTGACGAGCGTGGGGCTCGAAAAGTTCGCGCACGCCGCCGTGGGCCGCCTGTCCGGTGGTCAAAAACAGCGCGTGGCCATCGCTCGTGCCCTATGCATGAATCCGCAGATCATGCTGTTCGACGAGCCGACCTCCGCGCTCGACCCCGAGATCGTGGGAGAGGTGCTCGAGGTCATGCGCAAGCTCGCTGCCGACGGCATGACCATGGTCGTCGTCACGCACGAGATGGCCTTTGCCCGCACGGTGTCCGACCGCGTGGTCTTTATGGACAAGGGCGTGGTGCTCGAGGATGCCGCGCCGGCCGAGCTCTTCGGCAACCCCAAGCACCAGCGCACCCGCGAGTTCCTCTCGCGTTATCTCGAAGACAAATAACCGACCGCAAACGCTTACGTGGCAGGGCCGCTCCGGTGGGGCGGCCCTCGTCATCACAATCGAAAGGATGTCATGGCCGAGGTTTGGCGCTTCTTTGCGCATGAGGACGATTTCGCCGATATAGACGAAGCTGGCGCGTGCGAGCGCCTTGGCCGCGTGCTGTCGTTTCCGACCATCTCGAGTATGGATGCCGAGGCGGTGAACTGGCAGCCGTTCGACGACCTGCGCGCCTATATGCAGCAGGCGTGGCCGCACGTGTTCGCGGCGGGCGAGGTCGAGCTTATCGACCATTCGCTATTGGTGACGCTTGGCGGTTCCAACCCTGCTCTCAAGCCCATTATGCTCATGGGCCACATGGACGTGGTTCCCGTGGTGCCCGGCACCGAGGCTGACTGGACGCATGCCCCCTTTAGTGGCCACGTGGATGACACCTACATTTGGGGTCGCGGCGCTATCGACATGAAGGACCAGGTCGCAGGCATTCTCGAGGCGGTTGAGTATGCGCTGGCGCATGGCTGGGAGCACGAGCGCACCCTGCTGCTCGCCTTTGGCCAGGACGAGGAGACTACGCAGTACGGCGCAGGCGCCATCGGTCGCGTGCTCGAGGAGCGCGGCATTGAGCTTGAGTACCTGATCGACGAGGGCGACTACCGTATTGTTTCGGCTGCCGAGTACGGCGCGGGCGAGGGTTGGCTTATGCATGCCGACCTTGCCGAGAAGGGCTATGCCGATATCGTGCTCAAGACGAAGAGTGAAGGCGGACATTCGTCTAACCCCTACGGCGGCACTTCGCTCGAGGTGCTGAGCCGTGCCATCGCCGCAATCTGCGATATCGAGTGGCCGACGCGTGTGACCGATCTACTTGCCGCACAGCTTGTCGAGCTGGGGCTCTACACGGTGGATGAGATTGCTGCCAACGGGGATGCCATTGTCCGCGACTGCCTCGCCAGCAAAAAGCTCTACCCGCTCGTGACGACCACCTGCGCGCCCACGCAGATCGAGGGCGGCAGCACCGGCGCCAACGTGATGCCGCAGGATATGTGGGCCAACATCAACTTCCGCATGCTCGAGGGCACGAGCGTGGCTGACGTTGTGGCGCGCTGCCGTGAGGCGGTTGCCGGGGCGGGCCTTGCCAGACGTATGGAGGTCGAACTTGGCCCCGGCAGCTCCGAGCCTTCGCCGTCCCCGCGTGTCGGTGGTCCCGGCCTCGAGGCGGTTCGTTCCATCGCCGCCCGCTATTTCCGTGATCCAAAGGGGACGGAGGAAAACGGATCATCAGCGGCGGGCGGGGCTCCTGTCAGCATCGTCCCCTCAACTGTCATCGGCGCGACCGACGCTGCCAACTATCAGCGCATTTGCTCCGAGTGCATTCGTTTTTCGGCGTTTGTGGTCGACGATGACGAGTGCGAGCGCGGTGTCCACGGCACTAACGAGCGCATTGCCCGCCGTGCCTACCTCCAGGGTGTCCGCTTCCTCATCGCCCTGCTCCACACGCTCTAGAATGTGACAAAGCGACAGTCCCTTTGTTGGCCGTTGGGAACGTTCTTAAACGACCAGTCGTTAAGGAACATACCCAACGGCTACGTCCGCTCATTCCGTGCGGGTTATATGCAGGTTTGCCTGCGCACGCTATCATGTATGGGTTAGACCGCAACTATGTACCCCACACGCGAAGGGATGCGCATGTATCTGAAGATCGACATGTTCTAGCTGGGCTTACCCCCGCAGTGGCGCCATGCGCCCCATCAACTCTGCCGATTTTCACCTTCACGCATATAAAGGAGTCCCGCCATGCGCGACAAGCTCGAAAAGATCATCAAGGCCTACGAGGAGCTCGAGAAGAAGCTGTCCGACCCGGCCGTCGCCTCCGACATCAAGGAGTTCACGCGTCTCAACAAGGAGTACGCGCACCAGTCCGACCTCATTGCCGCTTCGCGCGAGTACATCGGCGCGCTCGACGACATCGAGGCTGCCAAGGAAATGCTCCACGATACCACCGACGCCGATGAGAAGGAGATGCTCCAGATGGACATCTCCGAAAACGAGGCCAAGCTCCCCCAGCTCGAGGAAGACATCAAGTACATGCTCATCCCGAGCGACCCCAACGACGACAAGAACACCATCGTCGAGATCCGCTCCGCCGCCGGTGGCGACGAGGCGGCCATCTTCGCCGGCGACCTGTACAAGATGTATCAGCGCTTTTGCGAGTCGCGTGGCTGGAAGACCACTGTGCTCGATTCCAGCCCCAGCGAGGCCGGCGGCTTTAAGTCCATCGAGTTCAAGGTCGAGGGCGACCGCGTCTACTCCGTCATGAAGTTCGAGTCCGGCGTGCACCGCGTCCAGCGCGTTCCCAAGACCGAGTCCCAGGGCCGCATCCAGACCTCAACGGCAACCGTCGCCGTGCTTCCCGAGGCCGAGGAGATCGACGTCCAGATCAACCAGTCCGACCTGCGCATCGACACCTACTGCGCCTCGGGCCCTGGTGGTCAGTGCGTTAACACCACCTACTCCGCCGTGCGCATCACCCACCTGCCCACCAACACCGTGGTGCAGTCGCAGGAGCAGCGCTCCCAGATTCAGAACCGCGAGGTCTGCATGCAGATGCTGCGCGCCCGTCTGTACGAGATGGAGCTTGAGAAGCAGCAGGCAGAGCTTGGTGCCGAGCGCCAGAGCCAGATCGGCCACGGCAACCGTTCCGAGAAGATCCGCACCTACAACCAGCCCCAGGACCGCGTGACCGACCACCGCATCGGTTTCAACTCCACCTACAACGGTGTCCTTCTGGGCGATCAGCTCGGCACCGTGATCGAGGCGCTCGCCGCCGCCGAGCGTGCCGAGAAGCTGGCACAGGCTGTGTAGTGGGTTACGCGGTTTTACCAAACCGCGTAACGGCTCGACGCTGCGCGGGCCGCATTTGGACAATCTGACGTTCAACTTCAAGGGCGCGACCAGAAGGTCTGCGCCCTTTCGTTTCACGTCACCTTGTCTCAAATGCGACCCGCTCGCTGTCCGTCCTCTGCCTGCGGCGTTGCCTTGCTCCGGATGCGGTATGCTCAACCTGCGGCGCCTTAGAGGTAGTCATTGGGGACGTTCTTAAATGACTAGGTTGGGCTTATTGCTTTGAGATGTTATTCAATCGTCTTTGATAGACTTTAAGCTGTCTACCTGCTGAAAGCAATTAACGGTATGCATCTGCAATTGAAAATATTGCTCGAAAAATCGTCCAAGAAGTCGTGGGGCGATTTTTGACGCGTCGCGCGTCAAGCGATGTGGCAAGCGTTTGGTTAGATATTGGTTAGTTTTGGGGCAACCTTGCCAAAAGCTTGACGGATGCAGATATGAACGTCGACGAATGAGCACTTTGGACGGGGTCAAACCAAAAATCTGGGCTGATTCTCGATAATCGCCTTCAATCGTCTCTTGCCAAGCGCTGCCCTCGCGTACAATCTGCTCCGACATTCGCGCGCCGCCTGGCGCTTAAGAGGGGAGGACCCCATGGCAAACGAGATCTGGACCATCAAGCGTTGTCTCGAGTGGACCAAGGAGTACCTGGCCGAGCGCGGCGAGGAACACCCCCGACTTTCTGCCGAGTGGCTGCTCTGCGCTGCCACGGGTCTGGCGCGCATCGACTTATATATGCGTATGGACGAGACGCTCGATGCGGCGCAGCTCGAGACCATGCACGCGGCGGTCGTCCGCCGCGCCAAGGGCGAGCCGCTGCAGTACATCACCGGCAGCACGCAGTTCCGCATGATCGACGTCGCGTGCGCCCCTGGCGTGCTCATTCCGCGCCCCGAGACCGAGATGCTCGTCGAGGAAGTCCTCAATTATCTGGATGCCGAGGTGCTGAGCCCCGAGGCTGCCGCCCGTCAGCGCGTTGAGCTGCCCTGGAACGATGAAGTCGAGCAAGCGGAGCTGAAAAAGAGAGCCGCCGCCCTGCAAGCCGAAC
>CALFGH010000082.1 GCA_937958315.1 uncultured Collinsella sp.
ATGCGGCGCGCGAGACGTGCGACGCCTGCGAGGCGGCTGGCGCCACGGCGCGCTCATATCAATGTGACGTGGCCGACCCCGCTGCCGTCAACGCGTGCGTGGAAGCGGTCCTCAACGACTTTGGCTCCATTTGGGCGCTCGTCAACAACGCTGGCATCACCCGCGATGGCCTGCTCATGCGCATGGGCGATGACGCCTTCGATCGCGTGCTCGATGTCAATCTTAAAGGAACGTTTAACACGACGCGTGCGCTCACCAAGACCTTTATGCGCCAGCGCGGCGGCTGCGTCGTCAACATGAGCTCGGTTGTGGGCCTGATGGGCAATGCCGGGCAGGCCAACTACGCTGCCTCCAAGGCGGGCGTGATCGGCCTTACCAAGGCGGTGGCGCGCGAGCTTGCGCCCCGCGGTGTACGAGTGAACGCGGTCGCCCCCGGGTTTGTCGAGACAGATATGACGGCAAAGCTCTCGGAGAAGGTGCGTACGGTAACCGAGGAGCAGATTCCCCTTAAGCGTATGGCGCAGCCCGAAGAGGTGGCCGGTGTGGTGCGATTTTTAGTGAACGATGCGGCTGCCTACATTACGGGCGAAGTCGTACGCGTCGACGGCGGAATGGCGATGTAGAAACCAGGGCCGAAGAACGGCTTGGATGAGGAGACCATGATGGAACAGAGAGTTGCAATCACCGGCATAGGTGCCGTATCGCCGCTCGGCAACACCGCGCTTGCCACCTGGGCGGCCATGTGCGCTGGCACGTGCGGCATCGGCCCGATTACGCACTTCGATACCGATGCGTTTGCCGTCAAGGTAGCGGCCGAGGTCAAGGGCTTTGACGGCAACGAGTACTTTGGCAAGCGTGATGCAAAGCATCTGGACCCCTGCGTTCAGTTTGCTATGGCGGCATCGGACGAGGCCATGCGCGATGCGGGCCTCGATGTTGAGGGCGCGGTCGATCGCGATCGCCTGGGTGTCTATGTGGGCTCGGGCGTGGGCGGCATGCAGACACTTGTCGACAACGTCCATACGATTGCCGATCGCGGGCCTCGTCGCGCATCGCCCTACATGATTGCGATGATGATTCCCAACATGGCTTCGGGCAACATTGCGATTCGCCATAAGGCAAAGGGCCCGACCCTGCCCGTCGTGACCGCCTGCGCGACTTCTGCCCATGCGGTGGGCGAGGCGTTCCGCGCCATCAAGCACGGCTATGCCGATGCAATCCTGGCCGGCGGCGCCGAGGCCGCCATTATCCCCGATGCCGTTGCGGGCTTTACGTCCTGCCGCGCATTGACCACCAACCCCGATCCCGCGACGGCTTGCCGCCCGTTCGATGCAGACCGCGACGGCTTTGTGATGGGCGAGGGCGCCTGCGTGCTCGTGCTCGAGGGTATGGAGCACGCACAGGCCCGCGGTGCGCACATTTACGCCGAGGTCGTGGGCTACGGCAACACCGATGACGCCTACCACATCACGAGTCCCGACCCGGACGCGGCAGGTATCGCCCGTGCGATATCGCTGGCGGTGGCCGAGGGCGACGTTAAGCCTTCTGAGGGCCTCTACATCAACGCTCACGGCACCTCGACCAAACTCAACGATTCGTCCGAGACGGCGGGCATCAAGCGAGCACTCGGCGAGGATGCGGCGCGCGCCGCGCACGTCTCGTCGACCAAGTCGATGACCGGCCATATGATCGGCGCCACGGGTGCCATCGAGGTCATGGCCTGCGCCATGGCGCTCGAGCAGGGCGTGGTGCCGCCGACCATTAACTACCGCACGCCCGATCCCGCCTGCGATCTTGACTACACGCCCAATCGCGCAGTTCGCGCCGACCTTACCTGGGCGCTTTCGACCAACCTAGGCTTTGGCGGGCACAACGCCGCCATCGCGCTGCGTAGATATACGAGGAGCTAGAGCATGGATTCCAAAAGACTTGCCGAGATAGCCGATGTTATGGAGGACCGCGGCCTCACGCGCGTACGCGTTGAGGAGCCCGATGGCACCGCGGTCGAACTCGAGCGCGCGAGCGCCGCACAGCCGGTTGCCGTGCCCAT
>CALFGH010000083.1 GCA_937958315.1 uncultured Collinsella sp.
GTCCGGGTCGCGCCCGTCCAGCAGCATCTCCAAACCGCCGTCACGCAACCGCTTCGAGGAACATTTCGTGCCATCCGCGTAACGATGGAAGCGCAGACCGTCAGAATGCTCGCCAAGGTACGCTTCGAGGCCCTGTCCGGTCTGATTGCAGCCTTTCAGGTACTCCTCCAGGGAACGCCCCCCGGTGGTGACCTTGACGATATGCCCACGCATGACACCAATTCTACCCCGTTATCACGTTGGATACCGGCTTGCCCACGCAGTGGGCATAAGTACCTTGCTATTGATTAATGATTGGAGTTTTGTGGGTGAGGTATCGGGTCGGATGATGCTGCTGGAATATGGTGGGTCGTATGGATATGCGTATTGGGGTTGGTGATGGCGTGGGGGATACGGGCGGTTGATGTGTGATCATGCGGCGGATCGGCTGGCGGATGGATAGAATTGGATACGCATCGGGCATTGCATATGGAAAGGACGCATACCAATGGATGACACGATGTACGACATGCAGGGCAGCCTGCCGGAGGATGGCGCGGGTCAGGCTCCGGTGAAGCGCAGGCCGGTCCGCCCGGCCGAGCTGCGCCTGGACGACTCCAAGGAGAACCTCGGCCTCGAACGGGTCGATTACGGCTACCTCTCCCCATACCTCGAAACCCAGGAGACGCCCGCGGACAGGGTCGCGCGCCGGCTGATAGCCACCCCGTCGATGCACAGCCACAGGGACGACCCCCAATGGTGGAGCCTCCCGGTCGGCCACATCGGCAGGATCAAGGCGCAGAAGACCGCCGCACGATGGGCCAGGGCACGCACGCTCGACGGCAGAACGGTCAAATTCTCCGCCGTCGCGTTCCCGATCCGTGACAGCGACAAGAACCTCTGGGGCGTCGCCATCAGCTACGACCCCGCCGACCAACCGGCCACCGAACCGCACGAGCCGACAGCCGATCACCCCACATTCGACACCGGACATTGACCGGGAGTACGGGCGGGCACTGCAAGGGGATGCGTCTGGCGGACGTGTCCCCTTGCCCGGCTAGCCGAGGGCACATACCTACCTAAAGCCCTTGACTTGCTTAGGGTCGCCTCATGATCCTCAACGTATCCTCGACCAACAGAGTAGCCGCCGCGATGTAGATCGCCCATCGCCAGTGGACGCCGATACCGACTAGCGCGGACGTACGTTCGATAAGGTTCCAAAACGGCGCAATCATTTCCATGACGGCGTCTATGCAGATAGCAAAGTTCCGTTGAAATTCCAACGATTTAACAGTGCGTTCCGTATATCTAGAACCGCCGCTCAATCCTATTCCTGCAAGGACTGGGGTCACAGCGCGTACCTAAAGCCCCTCGAATGGTGGCTAAAGCCCACGACGCATGACGGAAACCTACCTAAAGCCCCTCAGATGGCCGAAACGTCTCACGGTGGCTAAAGCCCACGTGAGTTATCCACATCCGGCAGAGGTCCTTTCAAAATTCGCTCTCTAAGTATCTGTATATCTGTATATCTGGGACCCCCGCTCAGCCCTACTGCCACAAGGGCTAAGGACACATTGCGGTGGCTAAAGCCCCTCAAATGGTGGCTAAAGCCCCTCAAATGGTGGCTAAAGCCCCTCGCGGTGGCTAAAGTACACGCTCATTGGTGGCTAAAGTACACGCAGTTATCCACCGAACGTACCTAAAGTACACGCATGTCGGTGGCTAAAGTACACACCTGCCCTGCTAGCATGGTGGCTAAAGTACACACCGAAATTTGGTATAAAAATGCCCCCGCGAGGCTGGCACCTCCGAAGGCATGGCAACCACGTTAACTAGGAGCGTGATTAGCAATGGTCGATGATACCCGTTCCGGGGAACTGACTCTCCCGGAGGACGAACCGTGGATGTCACACGGCTTCATTTCCAAGATCGCCGCGCAGGTCTCCCTGCCCTACAGGAGGCCCAAGGACAACGCCAGAGAGATAGTCCGGCGTAATGGCAATCTGGTGGTTCGGTTCATCAGTGGCGAGGATTGTCTGCCTTACGGTAAGTATCCGCGCCTATTCGAGCTGTGGGCGTGCACGATGATCAAGACGAATAACCCGTGCTTCGACCCGGAAACGAACGTATTACATCTGGGCACCACGTTCCGCGAGTTCCTGCGCATGATTGACGTGCAGGTCGGCGGACGGCAGCTTAAATCCATCAAACCCCAACTGGAGCGTTTGTTCGCCTGTTCCTACCACATCTCCAACAACACCGAGAACGAGACGAACATGCGCAACTTCGTCGTCGCCGAGAAATCACGCATCGATTGGCTGCGGAATGAACCGCAGTCCCACGGCCTGTTCGAGAACTGGGTGCAGCTGAGCCAAGGCTACGTGGATATGCTGCGCGACCATCCGGTGCCGGTCGACCTCAAGGTGATAGCCAGGCTCCGCAAACCGATGGCGATCGACGTGTACTGGTGGCTGACCAAGCGCGTCTACAACCTGCACGAGCCGGTCACGATCACCTGGCAGCAGCTTTACCGGCAGTTCGGCAGCGATACCAAAGAGCTGTGGAAGTTCAAGCAGAATTTCAAGGATGCTGTGGCCGAGGTCGTGGAGGTGTATCCGTGCAGGATCACGTTGGGGCCGCAGCGGGTGACGGTGTTCCCGAACCGGACGAGCGTGCCCACGGTGGCGCAGGCCAGGGCCGTGGAGCGCCGTAGGCGTC
>CALFGH010000084.1 GCA_937958315.1 uncultured Collinsella sp.
GATTGCCCAGGTCGGCCTGGCCCACGATCAGGAAGTCGGGGATGGACTCGCCGGGGCGCACGCGCAGGACCTGGCCGGGAAGGATGTTGTCGACGTCGACGGTGGTCTCGCTGCCGTCCTCTGCCACGACGGTCGCGGTCTTGGGCGCCAGGTCGATGAGCGCCTCGATAGCGCCGCCGGTCTTGGACTTGCTGCGCGTCTCGAGGTATTTGCCCACGGTGACGAGCGACAGGATCGTGCCCGCGCTCTCAAAATAGAGGTTGTCCATGCTCGTCATCATGGCCTCGTGTACCTGACCCGTGGCCAGCTGGTCGGCCATGATAAACATGGCATAGAGCGACCAAGCGATGGAGGCGGTGGCGCCCACGGCAATAAGGGCGTCCATGGTGGGCGCGCCGTGTACGAGTGATTTGAAGCCGTTGATAAAGTACGCATCGTTGACGTAGACGATGGGGATGAGCAGGACAAGCTCGGTGAGGGCGAGCGTCATGCTGTGGATGTGGTCCGTGAAGATGCTGGGCAGCGGCCAGCCGAGCATGTGTCCCATGCCTATGTAGAACAGCGGAATGAGAAAGATGATTGAGATGATGAGGCGGGTGCGCATGGCGGAGGCGGCGGCCTCCAGCTTTTTGGTTGGCGACTCCATATGGGCGGCGCCGGACCTGGCTTGTGCGCTGTCGCTTGAGTCGGCGGCACCGGTGTCCGCATCGACGGGTGAGGCCGAGTAGCCCGCGCGGTCGACGGCGGTGCAGATATCGTCGGGGGAGACCTGCGCGGGGTCATAGTCGACCATCATGGAACCGGCGAGCAGGTTGACCGCGACGCTTTGGACGCCGTCGAGCTTGCTCACGGCACGGTCTACGTGCGCCTGGCAGGCGGCGCATGTCATGCCACCCACGTCGAACTTATCTTGAGCCATGGCTTCTCCTTTCTGTGGCGTGGTGTTGGAAATGTTAACCTGCCGATACTATACACCCATACCCCCTTGGGGTGTCTAGAAATAGTTGGAATGTATGACTTTTCATTACAGATGAGGGTGGCTGCTCAATAGGTGGCCGTCTCTGCCAAACATCTCAATCTGTAACGTCTGGACCGGTTTTTGAACCATAGCTGTTACAGATTTTGACAAACATTTCAGCCGAAAACTAACGTCTCGATCTGTAACATCTAGACCGGTTTTTGGGTTTTAACTGTTACAGATCGAGACAATTGCCGGGGAGGGGTCCCGTCACGGCAAGACGCCCGCTCCCTAGATACAGAATCCGGGGATCACACAGGTTCGTTTGTTTGGCTTGTCCGCAGGCGTTGCGTACGTAAAGGCGTCGCCGTCGTGGCCCACGCGATTCAAATAGAGTGTGCCTCCACTCTCCGATGTGTCAGGACTCGCCGTTCGTTCCCACCAACAGGCGTCCTTGCCCTTCCACTGGCGAACCAACATCTCGTTCGTGGTATACGGACTTACCTTGAGCTCGCGGAAGAGCTGATACTCCTTGCCCTCGCCGTTATAGATGTCGGCCAGGTAGTGAAAGCCCTCGGTAAACGACTCGGGCGGCTGCACTCCGCACAGCTCGACCATGGCGGGCAGCCAAAGAGTTGCGGGCAGCTCGCTCAGGCACGATGCGCTTCTGGCGGCGCCAACGTTATTCGAGATCTTTTTGACAGATTTGATGAGTGCGCGCAGCTCGTTGGGCAGCAGCTTAAGGCCGTCGCTATCGAGCCATTCCCGCAGCTCGCAATCTGCCCAGCCGGCGCTCGGCGGTTGGGCCGCGGCATCGCGCTCGGCAATACCCGCGTCGAACATAAACGTCAGCCCGGCCTTGCCCGTACCGTCTAGAAGCTCGTCGTGGCGGATGCCCACGAGCTGCGCGCCGACGTGCAACCCATTGGTGAGCTTCACGCGCTTAGTGCATGGATAGGGGATATGCCCGTTGTCATCGAGCAGATGATAGCGCTTGGCAATCTCGCGTGCCTCGCTACGGGTCTCGGCGGCCTTAATCTTGAGCGAAATCTCCTGCAGCTGATCCCAGGTGTAGTCGTCAAGTGAACCGCGGATGCCGTCCAGGTAGTCGGGGATGCCAAAGCCATGGGTTGCCGCCCCGATAACGCCGAGCCCCGCAACGGCTGCGACAACGCCACCGATAATAAAGCGGCGGCGGGTCATGGCATCGTGCCGGGCCTGCTCCAGGATCTCTCGCGCGCGCTCGCCGGCGACGTCGACCTTAAGGTGCGTGCCAGAATCGATGTCAATCGCGGCCTCGTCTCCTGCGCCTTCGCGGCCCTCGGATTCGGCATCGGTGAGGTATGCCGAGAGCACCTCGAGCATCTGCTGCTCGGTGGGACGATCGCACTGCTCGACTGAGATGCCTTTCATGATGATCTGGACGAGCGCTTCGTCGTCATTGCATCGCGGCTCGAGCGGTGCCGGCTTGGTCTTGGTCTTTATGAGGTAGAACGAGCCGGTTGCCGCGGCGCCCGTCGACTCAACATCGAACGGTTTGCGACCGCTGTAGAGCTGGTACAGAATGCTCGAAAGCGCGTAGACGTCGATTGCGGGCGAGCGGCGAAGGGCCGCGATGCCTTCGATATCCTGCGTGAGCATCTCGGGCGCGGCGTATGCGGGTGTGGCAAAGCGCCAGATGTCGGCGCGCCGGGTGATCGTGTCGTCGCCGAGGGCCATGGTCGCGGAGCCCATGTCGATGAGGCAGGGGTCAAAGGAGCAATCGACGATCTGCTGCTCGAGCGTTCGACTGGTGGTGCGGAACATGATATTGGCGGGCGACAGGTCGCGATGGACGACCGGATTTACGAGTCCCTGGGTCATCAGGAGTGCGCGAAGCACGGCGTTTCCAACGGCGGCCACCATCTGGGTGGTTAGCCCGCCCGAGACATCGTGCGGAAGCAAGGGCAGCGCCTGCTTGAGCGAGGTGCCCTCGACCCACTCCATGAGGATGAGCGGGTCGTCCTCGCACGATCCATAGCCATAGACGCGCGGAAATCCGCGCAGGTGCGAGACGGTGCACAGATGACGGTACTCCTCGAACAGGGCGGCGGTGTTGGCCAGGTGCGCAGCCGCTTGCTCGGCGGAGCGATCGGGGGCTTGGCCGGAAAGGATGGCGTTGTCCTTGAGCAGCTTGACGGCAAAGACCTCGCCGCTTGTGTTGGTCGCGCGCAGCACGTGTCCGATATTGCCGCCGTCGCGGTATGCCGTCTGAAGAATAAGCGTCATAAACCGTCGCTTGGCGTCGTCCTCGGCGCTGGGGTCGACCGCCACGGCGGTGTCGAACGTGTCGAGACGGATGAGTTTGTCGCCAGGGGCGGTGTTGGTGGTATCCAAGACGTTCCTTCATTTGGTGGGGCCGCGTGCTCACGCCGAGAACGCGATTATCGATTAAAGCCCATGATAGACGTGTTCGCCGATAAGCTGACTCGTATTGCTATTTATAGTGCAGCGCGCAACGTAAATGATATAAGACGAGTGACACCTGTTTCCCACGTCTCTACGCGCTAGTCCACAATAACGAGAAACGTTGTATAGAGACCCAAATGAAGTCTGTCACTGTTAGCGATTTCCACGGGGGGATAGACTTTGCCGGGCTCTCGTTGGTCGCGGGGCGGCTCGATTACGGTATCGCCGTCGCCTGCACCCGATTCGAGCACCGTGCCATTGGTCGATCCAAGGCCCTGGGCGTACCAGCGCTCACCCTCAAGCCAAATGCGAAGATGCTCGCGCGATGCGTCGGCGCCCACATCGGTGATGCTGGGCGAGGTTTTGGGCAAAGAACCAATCACGGTGCCGCGCGGATCGCGTGTGAGGGGATGGATTTGCATGTCGACGCAGTTGTCGGCATGTGTCCTGAGCAGACCGAGGTTGGGGGCAACGGTGCGCGGCTGCTCCAGGCTGCCCATAAAGCCACGTCCGACGGTAGTTTCGGTGGTGCCAAAGTGCCCGCCCGTCTTGCTGTCGCAAAAGCGCTCGACGGTGGCCACGCCTTGAACGGGATCGGCAAGTGCACCCGTTGCCACAAAGAGCATCAAGAAGAGCGTGCTTTTTTCGCGGGGGCTGTGGTCATCGGAGCTGTTGATACGCCCCAAGGCATTGGCGTAGAGGCGGTCGTCAAGGTCATAATCGGCGAGAATCGACATCATGCCTTGGGCCGCCGGGCCGCTGTAATGCTCGGATATTTCCTGATAGGCGTGATCGCCTCCGCCGAGCTTGTTGCTAATGGCGGCAGCAAGGTTGAGTGTGGAGACGGTAAGGTCATTGTAGATACCTGGCGCACACTGATCGGGCTCGCGGTGGACGATGTAGCGAGTGAGGTACGAGCGGTTGGTAGAGCATTTGTCGAGCAGGGTACTGCCTGCATACGAATTGCCGTTAATGAGCATTCGCGCAATCTCGAGATGCTTGAGACCGCCGAACGATCGGATGTCGTTGTAGAGGACCGAGCACGGTGTTTCCGCCGCCATGGCTGCCTCCCCAGATAACTTTAATGACGTACTGCAAACATGATAGGAAATGGCTACGCTCAAAGCGTACCGACTCGAAAAATGTTGCGCAACGCTTTGCATAACTATTGAGACATTATAGGGCAGATACGCCAAGTTGCAGGATGGCTGCAAACGACACATTTTGAGAGGTCGTGCCCTATGGAATGCCCTTATTGCGGTGCATTGTTGCCCGATGACGCTAGTTTTTGCTCTGAGTGTGGATCGCCTCTTGCCGCGCCCTCGTCGACCGCGCCCGTTTCCGAAGATCCCTATACTACGCCCCAGACCGTGTCACAGAGCCCTGCCTTTTCTTGGCGCGACGGCGAGGCCGCTACGGCGGCAACGGTGGAGTTGCCTAAGGCGGATGCTGCCTCGAAAGCAGACGAGCAGCCGGTGGCGGCACCCGGCGCGTCTGAGCCCGCTGTGCCCGAATCCGATTCGGACGCCACGCGTGTAGTCGATCCCTTGTCAGACTTTGGCACTACGATCGAGGACGTGGAAACTGAGCCTGCCTGCCATGCCGATTTTGGTTCTACGCCGCTCAGTGAGGAAGAGCAGCTCGAGCAAGACCGCGAGAGCCTCAAGACGGCCAAGGCCGAGTACAAGCTAGCACGCAAGCGCCTGGGCAAGTCGTATGCGCCCGCCATCGCCGCCGGCGTTATTGTCGTTGCCGCCTTGTGCGCGGGAACCGGCTGGGCGGGCTACTCATATGGTTTGGCTCATCCGCAAAATACGGAGCAGATTCGAAAGCTCAAGAAGCAGCTTGAATCTTCCAAGGACGAACTCACAAAAACGCAAGACGAGCTCGATCAGACAAAGTCCGACCTTAAGGATGCTAAGGCGGAGCTCAAGACCGCAAGCAAGAACGGCGAGGGCGCCAGCTCCAATGCCGAGGGCTCTTCCACGACGGGCAATGCGACCTCGTCGACCGCCACGACCTCCGGTAGCACAGCGAAGCTCAACATCGATAAGCCCACGAGCTTTGCCAACACCACGTGGCGCGGATCACTTAAGGAGACGGGCAACTCTTGGGGCCATACTTGCTACGGCGCGAGCAAAAACGACCTTGTGATTGTGTTTAAGAGCATCAGCGATTCCGGCGAAGTGGTTGCAGACATCTCGGCCACGCTGCATGCCCACGATACCTACAACGCCGAAAAAACCGTCGCGCAATCCGATGGTGACGACTATCGCACCTACACGGACGTCACCGGTACGTTTGTTAGAAACAAGGGTTTTGAGTTTTCGCTTCCCGTCGAGGAGGAGGACTGCGACCTTACGGTTACGGGTGTACCTAAAAAGAAAAATGGCAAGTACTACCTGAATACCACAGTCGAATCGGGAGACGGCGCCGTTAATATGGGAACGCGCATCACGGATTCCTTCGAGCTTATGATTTCCTAGTACCGCCTGTATGCGATGCGTGAAGCGGTGACGGGTGCGGCTTTATCGAGAGCTGTGTTCGTCACCGTTTTTTGTATAGGGTCTATGAGCTGACCTTGGCATCGCCGCCGGTTAAAGCATGCCGGCAGATGCGAGGACGAGTATGACCACGATTGCTACCAGGGCAACAATTACCATCGTGAGTGCCATCGAGCGTTGACGTTTGACAGCAAGGCGTGCGCGACGCATGGACTCGGCGCTGCGGACCGTCTCGGTGGATGGGGTTGGCCGAGGCGCGGGCTGCGCCTGTGCAACCGTGCGGGTGGGGACGGCGGC
>CALFGH010000085.1 GCA_937958315.1 uncultured Collinsella sp.
TGGCGGGCGCAGCGCTGGGCGCGGCCTTGCTGCCCGAGTCCTCGGCTGCCCAATACGGAATGCCAAAGGCCGCGACCGTTGTCTGCTCGTGGCACTTCCAACATTCGCGCTTGCCCAGCACCAGGTAGATGTAGGGCGCGCTGGGGTCGGAGCGATCTACGCCGGGCAGCCACGCGGCAAAGGGCTCGGGGTTGACGCCATCGGGCACGTACCAGATCTTCTTGGCCCGGTCCCACTTGGCGCCCAGGGCCTTGGCCTCGTCTTTGTGCGAAAAGGGAACATCGAGCTCGGTGCGCATGGCGGCTCCTTTGTGTGGCTTGCGGTGCATGTGCTCCAAGGATACCCCAGCGCTGGGTGCTCGATACACGCGGCTGGGGTCGGCGGTGTTTGAGCTGGTGGCCGGTGGCGTCTGCTGTCTTAACGAGGCGATTGCGGCGTGGCGTGTGGTCGCTGGATGGATGCTTCGACCGTCCAAGAAGTCGCGGGATGTTTAGGCGGAGGCGCGCCGTCAAGCAAATGGGCAAGTGCATGGTCAGCTTTTGGTCAGTTGAGCGGCAACCTTGCCAAAAGCTTGACGGATTTGCAGCTAGACGTCGACGAATGAGCACTTTGGACGCGCCGCGGCGAAAAACCGCCGGTCGTTTGCCGAAAACTTAGCAGGACCGCCAACGGCCGCCGACGCGCGTGCTATCTTCGCGCTATGAGGTACTTTATCGTTTCACATAATGCTTCGCTGGCGCTTTTGGCGCACATGCCGAACCCTCGCTTTGGGGATTCGGAACCAGAGGTCGTGTCGATCGCGGGCGCCTGCGCGCTCTGCGACCAAGAGGCGCAGGAGGTTATCGATCGCTATGACCTGGGGATCGATACGCTGGATTTGCTGGTGCCGTCGCGCGTCGATCGCCGGCGGAGCAAGCATGTTAAGACGCACCTGTGCACCAACGAGCTCCCGGCGGGTTCGTTTATCTCGCTGGGCCACTGGATGGGCGATCTGGATGCGTACGTGTGCTCTCCCGAGCTGGCGTTTTTGCAGACCGCGCACGATGGTGATGCGGCGGCTGCCATCTATGCCGGCTATGCGATGACATCGGACTATCGGCTGGATAACCTTGCTCCCGGTGGGGTAACAAGCAGGGATGCGGGCATGCGCGATGGCAGGCTCACGACCAAGGAGCTCATTGCGGCGTATATCGAGAAGTCCCCCAAGGTGAGAGATCTTGCGAAGGCAAAGGCGCTCCTTGCATATGTGATCGAGGGGTCGCGCTCTCCGAGGGAGTCGGGACTGTGCATGTTTATGTCGCTGCCTACGCGCTACGGCGGGTGTGCATTGGGCAAGGCCGAGCTCAACAAGAAGGTCTTCATCCGCGATGGATACAACGATGGGCACAATCGCAGGCTTCGCGTGTTGGAACGCACGCCCGACATAACGCTTACGGCTAAAGTCGAGGTGGGCATGGATAAAGTAAAGGCCGGGCTGCTGCCAGAGGTACTGACCGCGATGGTCGATTACGACAGCGATGCCATCCACGACGGAAGCGAGAAGATCCACAAGGATGCCGAGCGCCGCAACGAGTTGCAGCTGCTGAGCGACGTGGCGTACTTTACCGTGACGACTGACCAGGCAAATGACTACGACAAGCTCGTCCGGCTGTGCGAACGCATCCGGCGGAAGCTGCATCGGAATAAGCGACCCATTTTTAACAAGCCCATGAGCGAGGAACAGCGATATTTTGCCCTCAAGCGCGTCGAAACGAAGCGTTTTAAGCTTTGGCAAACGGTTATCGAGGCGTATCAACATTGGTAGGGGCGGTTGCTAGGGGTGGGGCCAGGGGCCTTATTTTCAGGTCTAATACTTTTCCCGAGAAGTGAACGAGTCAAAACGGACCCCCGAAACATCGACACTTTTGGTGGCTTATTTCCTGCGGTTTTGTCATTGGAATCCTGCGGGTTTTGCTTCGAAAAGTGTGGATGCTTCGGTGGTCCAAATAAGCTCGTTCACTTCTTGGGAAAAGTATTAGACCTGATTATGGGAAGGCTATCTGGATGTGGCCACGAGGCTTGTGAAGGCCAGATTGGGGCGGTCACCAAGGCTGTTTGGGTGGCTTTGGGCCTAATCGGGGTGATCGCTGGGGCTACTTGGGCGATTTTAGGCACGGCTGGGATGGTTATTGGAGCTGTCGAAGCGGTTTTGGGCGCCGCGACGCCCGCATGGCTTGGCGGCGTAAAACAAAACAGCTCAGAGGCGAAGCCTCTGAGCTGCGAACATTTGGTGGGCGTTAGAAGATTTGAACTTCTGACCTCTTCCGTGTCAGGGAAGCGCTCTCCCCCTGAGCTAAACGCCCGATCAAGGGTGCGCGAGTGCGCAGGGAATAATATAACGGAGCTCCCGCCCAGTGGCAAGAACTATTTTTTAAAAAGCGGCGATTTGCGACCCTATCCGCCCCGATGTAGCGCGAACAGCACGCGGAAAGTCGCGTTTGTACCCCCGACGAACAGCACATTCGCGTAGAATAACTCCATTATGGGCAAATGGTGTCCAGGCAGTTTACAACACGGCATCTGGGGGAGGGGCATGTCGGACGCGCGCTCGCTGCGAAAACAGTTCAATCGCATGCTCGCCACGTTGTTGGTGGCCCTTGCTGCTGCCGGAGCCGTAACGTATGCCTGGTACATCTACAATGCCAACCGCCATATCACCGACGTCAAGATGGCCGCGGGCACGGGCGTCACCTTCCTCATCTCCAACGAATACGACGGCGAGTACAAGACCAACGCCGGTCTGAGCTTTGCGGGCCTGCTCGATCCCGTCTCGACCGACAACGTGCTCAACGGCTTTCAAAAGGTAACGGGCTTTACCGGCGGAACCACGCAGGACTCGCTGTTTGCCAGCATGTTTGGCGCGGCCGAGCATTCCGACTATTACAAGACCTCCCTGTACCTGGCCACCAACTCGGCCGCAACCGACGTGTACCTGTCGGGCATCGACTTTACCGAGCAGGACTCGGCAAACCCCATTTCCACTGCCCTGCGCGTGGGGCTGGTCGCCTATGCTCCAGGGCAGGGCGACACCGTTACGGGCCAGTACGTCTTTGAGGTCTCGGGCGAGCACAATCCCCAGGCGCGCTATAACACGCTCGATGGCAAGGACGCCGGCGAAAACGAGCAGAACCACCTGGTGCTCGACAGCACCCGCTCCGATGGTTCCACGATCCATTTTGACCAGCTGACCAGCGCAAACTTCTGCGACTACAACGAAGACACCGGCATCGTGGGCCTCAAGGAGGCCACGACCAAGATCTGCAGCCTGCCAGCCGCCGCCAAGGGCGCCGACCGTAGCACGCCCGTGCGCGTGGATGTGTACGTGTGGCTGGAAGGCTGCGACCCCGACTGCACCAACAACCTAGCCGCCACCAGCCTGCAATCGCTGGCGCTGCGCTTTGCCGGTAAACGTTCGTAAGGGGGCTAGGGATGAGTGCATCCAACATCAAAGATGTCCTAGGTTCGCGCCGTCGCATGGTTGCCGCGGCCGCATGGATGTTGGTGCTGGTAGCTGCCCTGAGCGCCGCCACCTACGCCTGGTTTAGCAACTCGCGCTACACCAACGTGACGCCCGTGGCGCATACGGTAAGCGACGAGAGCTCCGACTTGCAGATTGGTCTTTCGGCCAACGGGCCCTGGGATACGACGGCCACACTTGCCGCCGCCGACAAGACGCTCTATCCCATCTCGACGTCAGACCTTTCCCGCTTTTGGCGCGGCACGTTCCAAAACGCCGCGGGCATCACGACCGACTACGCCGACTGCACCGCGCAGCTGGACGACTATGCTCTTTCGGGGACGCTGTACCTTAAGGGCGGCGACAGCGCGCTCAACGTGTACCTGTATCCGGGCCAGATGAGCGTGACGAGCGACCCGCAGCTGCTGGCCGCGCTGCGCCTGGGTCTGGTAATTACGACCCAGTCGGGTACGCAAACGCATATCTTTACCTGCGACGACCTGGGCAGCACCGCGGGTGCCACCAGCAGGCGCACCACCGCGCAAGACGGCGTGGTTGTGGCAGCGGGCGCCTCG
>CALFGH010000086.1 GCA_937958315.1 uncultured Collinsella sp.
GCGGTCTATCTATTGTTTTCGGTTGCTTGCTTCTTTACCGTACATGAGCATTCTCGACGGTCATCTCGTCATCGCCCATGTAGCCGTCGCCTAGGGCCTCGTATTCGTTGTCGGCCCATATGATGTTGCGCCCCGTAGTGCGGTCGCACAGCAACGTCTTGAGAATGAAAGTCGGGTATCGGCGGTCGAAGGACTCTATGAAGCCTTCGACCGAGATGTCGTGCATTGGCTCCGTCACGGGCTATTGTCCCTTCTTCGCGAGCTCTTCGATCATGCAAGTGCGCACAAAGGCGGAGAAGCTCATGCCGCGAAGGGCAGCCTCCTCCTTCGCCGCGTCGCGCAGGGTGTCGGGGATGCGCAGGGTCACAGATACCTGGTCGCCGTTTACCAGGAAGCTCCTGATCTCGGTCTCGCCGGGGTTACCCTTGATGAGCTCCTTATAGCCATTAGACATTCGCGCCTCTATCCCTCGAAATGCAATACAAATGCGTTTTCTGAATTATAACGCAGCGGTACGCCGCGGCACTGGGAATAGGGGGACATCAGCCGCTCGGACACAATGCGACACCGGGCGGCGGAGAAGATCATCCGGCCGGAATCAAGGAACAGTTTCCGGACCGGGTTTCGTTCCTCAGTTATCGCGCGGTTTGACTTTGGCCCGCTCCTCCGCATAGAGGACCTCGTTCTGAGCCTCCAGGATGCGCGCCGCGTCGCCGATGCGCTCGGCACACCTCTCGCTTATAGACCTCAGGACCAGGATCCCCTCGACGTCGAGCGGGTCCAGCTGGTCGGCGTGAGCCAGGGACTCGAGCAGCTGGTCCAGGCCCCTCGCCAGTCTCCCGGCATCGCACACGGCATCGATGAGCTCGATGCGCTCCAACTTCTCTTCGTGGCTCAACATCAGCTCGCCTCCTTCTCTCAACAGACGTGTCGCGCAGCACCGTAGCCGTTCCATGCGGAGAACCATCTCGCTGCCCACGGTCCCGTGCACATATCGACCGCAAGCGGCGCGGGAAAGCCATCTGTCCCGACTCATACCGCGGCACCACGACTCGGGATCCCGCCTCCGTCCCCGCCGGCCGTTACACCAAGGCGGCCCTGACGGCCGCCGGCCTTTGGGAAACGCTGCAGCCCAAGTATGGTTTCGGCGCG
>CALFGH010000087.1 GCA_937958315.1 uncultured Collinsella sp.
GCATTTACCGGAAACAAATTCGAGTTCCGTATGCTTGGTTCTGCAGCATCTGTCGCAAACCCGAACATCGTACTGAATACCGCTGTTGCAGAGGTTCTTGCAGAATTCAGCGCAACTCTTAAGGATGTTCCGGAAGAAGAAATGGAAAGCGCAGTACATGCACTTCTCAAGAAAACCATCGAGGATGCCAAGGCAGAGGTTGCCCGCGCTAAGGAGCGAGTCGATACCGCCTCCGCCACGCAAAACGAGTTCAAGGTCGCACGTGGCAAGCTCGAGGTGCAGGTGGAGGCTGCCATCAAGGCCATTACCGCCGATGGCACCACGGTACTCGAGGAAGCGCTCATGCTTCCCGCGCCCACCGACCGCGATGCCGCCGAGCGCGAGCTCAACCAGCTCGTGCGCCAGATCAACAACCTGGGTCCTGTGAACCAAGTCGCCATGGAGGAGTACGAGCAGCTCAAGCGCCGTGCCGATTACATCGAGGAGCAGCTGGCCGATCTGGAGAGCGCGCGCAAGGCACTCACTAAGATCACCGTGGCGATCGACCGCAAGATGCGCAAGGCGTTCCTGGTGACGTTTGAGAAGGTCGATGCGAACTTCCGCGAGATCTTCGCCATGCTCTTCCCGGGCGGTCAGGCTCACCTTGAGATGACCGACCCCGAGCATCCGGCCAAGACGGGCATTGAGGTCGTGGCGCAGCCGCGCGGCAAGCGCATCACCAAGATGATGCTCATGTCGGGCGGCGAGAAGAGCCTGACGGCGCTCGCCCTGCTCTTTGCCGTATACCGTACGCGCACGGTGCCGTTCTATGTGCTGGACGAGGTCGAGGCGGCGCTCGACGACGCCAACCTGTCCAAGCTCATCGGCGCCCTCGATGTGCTGCGTTCCGATACGCAGCTCTTGGTAATCTCGCATCAGCGCCGTACTATGGAGGATGCTGACGTTCTCTACGGCGTCTCGATGCAAGCCGACGGCGTCAGTCGCGTCGTCTCGCAAAAACTCGATCGCGAAACCGGAAAGGTCGTGAATGCATAATGGGATTCTTTGACGCTCTCTCGCGCGGACTTGAGCGCAGTCGCGAGGCCCTTAACGAGGTCTTCTACTTTGGCGGTGAGGTCGACGAGGATTTTTGGGAGGACCTTGAGGACACCCTCGTTATGGGTGACATGGGTGCCGAGGTCGCCATTCAGGTCTCCGATGACCTGCGCGACGCCGCTGCCAAGAAGAACCTCAAGACCGCCCCGCAGCTTCGCCGCGCCCTGGCCGAGCAGCTTGAGGGCCATTTTGTGCCTGTTGAGCGCGACCCGTTTTCCGATACGCCGAGCTGCGTGCTGTTTGTCGGCATCAACGGTGCCGGCAAGACCACCACGGTCGGCAAGATTGCGAGCGCCATGGCCGCCTGCGGCAAGAACGTGGTGATCGGATCGGCCGACACCTTCCGTGCCGCCGCCATCGAGCAGCTCGATGTGTGGGGCCAGCGTGCCGGCGTACCGGTTATCAAGCGTGACCGCGGCTCCGATCCGGCGAGCGTGTGCTATGACGTGCTCGACGAGGCCGATAAGCGCGGCAGCGACCTGGTGCTCATCGATACCGCCGGCCGTTTGCACACGAGCCCCGAGCTCATGCGTGAGCTCGCCAAGGTGGTCAATGTGACCCGTAAGCGCGCCGCCAATATGGCCGCCGGTCCCATGCCGGTCTCGGTCGTGCTTGTGATCGATGCCGCCACTGGTCAGAACGGTCTGAACCAGGCGCTCGAGTTTAACGAGGCACTGGGCCTGGACGGTATTATCATGACTAAGCTCGACGGCACGGCTAAGGGCGGTATCGCCATGGCCGTGGCCGAGAAACTCAAGCTCCCGATCCTGCGCATCGGCGTGGGCGAGCAGGTCGATGACCTGCAGGAGTTTAACGCCAAAGATTTCTGCCGCGCCCTGGTGGGCGAGTCCAACTAAGGAGTGACTAGTGTTTGATTCCCTGAGCGATCGCCTCAACGACACATTTGACCGCCTGCGCGGTAAGGGTAAGCTGACCGAGGCCGATATTACCTCGGCCATGCGTGATATTCGCATGGCCCTGCTCGAGGCCGACGTTAACTTTAAGGTCGTCAAGGAGTTCGTTGCCAAGACCAAGGAGCGCTGCATGACCGCCGAGGTCATGGAGTCGCTGTCGCCGGCGCAAAACGTCGTCAAGATCGTGCTCGACGAGCTCACCGAGATGCTCGGCTCAACCGAGAGCAAGCTCGTCTTTAGCAACCGTATTCCCAATGTCATCATGCTCGTTGGCCTGCAGGGCTCCGGTAAGACCACGGCGGCCGTAAAGCTGGCCTACCTGCTCAAGAAGCAGGGCCGCTCGCCGCTGCTCGCCGCGTGCGACGTCTACCGTCCCGCCGCTGCCGACCAGCTGGCCACGCTCGGTGGCGAGATCGGCGTGCCGGTCTTCCGCGGTGACGGTGCGCACCCGGTCGACATCGCCAAGGGCGCCATCCAGGAGGCCGTCGACCACCTGCGCGACGTGGTCATTGTCGATACCGCCGGTCGTCTTCAGATTGACGAGCAGATGATGCAGGAGGCCGTCGACATCAAGAAGGCCGTCAAGCCCGACCAGGTGCTGATGGTCGTCGACGCCATGACCGGCCAGGATATCGTCAACGTCGTCTCGACCTTCGCCGATCGCACCGACTTTGACGGTGTGATTATCTCCAAGCTCGACGGTGACGCCCGTGGCGGTGGCGCGCTTTCGGTGCGTCAGGTGACCGGCAAGCCCATCAAGTTTGTGAGCATGGGCGAGAAACCCGATTCGCTTGAGCCGTTCTATCCCGATCGCATGGCCAAGCGCATTCTGGGCATGGGCGATGTCGTAGGTATTATCGAGAAGGCCCAGGAGGCAGCCGATGCCGAGCAGCTCGAGGCTGCCGAGCGTATGCTGCGCGAGGGCTTCACCATGAACGATATGCTCGACCAGATGAAAGCCGTCAAAAAGATGGGCGGCATGAAGGGTATCCTGGGCATGCTCCCCGGTGGTCAGCGTGCACTCAACCAGATGGGCGGCAACCTGGACGAGGGTATCTTCGATAAGAACGAGGCCATCATCATGTCGATGACCAAGGAGGAGCGCCTGCGTCCCTCCATCATCAACGGCCAGCGCCGCGCGCGTATCGCCAAGGGCGCCGGCGTAACCCCCACCGAGGTCAACAGCCTTATGAAGCAGTGGGGCGAGATGAATAAGATGATGGGCCGCATGCGCACGATGGCCAATCAGGCACAGGCCGGCGGCAAGAAGGGCAAGAAGGGCAAGAGGATGCGCATGCCCAATATCCCCGGCCTGGACGCTATGGGTCTGGGCGGCATGGGCGGCCTGGGTACGGGCGGTCCCAAGTCCGATATGGAGCTGCTGCGCCAGATGGAAGCGCAGATGCGTAATAAGAAATAGAGCTGTAATTCCAGCTTGATATGGCAAAGGCCACTCGGAAGCTACCGGGTGGCCTTTGTTGTTGGCTTTGATTGTTGGGTTGCGCTTAGCGTCGCGCCTTGAGCTCGCGGTGCCGTGCCGTTAGTGACAGCCGCAGCCCTCGTGACCCTCGTGCTCGTGATGGCCGTGGCAGCTGCAGGACTCACTATGTTCGTGGGCATGGGCGTGGTCGTGGCCGTGGCAGCCGCACGTGGCCTCGCCGTTCTGTGCGAGCGTGCCGGCGATAAGGGCCTCGACGCAAGCGTCGCAGCTGC
>CALFGH010000088.1 GCA_937958315.1 uncultured Collinsella sp.
GTGTGCCTGACACAAAGCCCGCTGTACCTCATGTTGATGGCGGCCATTGCGCTGGTGCTCGTTGCCGTGCGTCCCGTACGCGGGCTGCGCGCGACCTTTGTGCCGGCGCTTGGCGCCGCGGGGCTCGCAGTGGTTTTGGCGCTGCCTGCCCTGCTGCTGGGCGCTTCTGCCGCGGGCGCCATGCTCAAGATCGCGCTCAAGACGTTTATTAATGTGTCGCTGGTACTGGGCGTTTCGTGGACGCTCACCTGGAGCCGCATGTCGGCGGCGCTTAAGATGCTGCACCTGCCCGACGAGGTTATCTTTACCTTTGATATGGCACTCAAGCATATCGAGGTGCTGGGACGCACGGCGCACGATCTGTGCGAATCGGTCATGCTGCGCAGCGTCGGTTCCGCGCCTGCGGGTTTTTCGCGCACCGACTCGCTGGCGGGTATCATGGGCATGACGTTTATCAAGGCGATGGAATGCAGCCGCGCGATGGACGAGGCCATGCTCTGCCGCGGCTTTGCCGGCGTGTATCCGGCGCCTGCACGGAGCGGCTTTGGCTGGCGCGATGCGGCTTACGCGGCCGTTGTGACGTTGCTCGCCGTGTTGTGCGCGATGTTGTAGCGCGGACGGTCGAACCGTCGATGTGAGTAGGGAAGGGCGACGTTTTGGCAAACGATACGAATAACGCGATGGGTGTGAGCGGTGTTGCCGGCGCCGAGGTCACGCCGCTCATCGAGTTTCGCGACGTGGTGTTTTCCTATGCGGGTCATACGGTGGTCGACGGCGTTTCATTGCAGGTGAACCGTGGGGAGCTCGTTGCTCTGCTTGGTCCTAACGGCTGCGGCAAGACGACGATCATGCGTCTTATCAACGGCCTTGAGCTTGCGGACGCGGGTGCGTACCTGTTCGACGGGTATGCGGTCGATGCCGCATATCTCAAGGATTCCGCGACGGCCCAGCGGTTCCATCAGCGCGTGGGCTTTGTGTTCCAAAACGCCGATGCGCAGCTCTTTTGTGCCACGGTCGGCGAGGAAGTCGCGTTTGGCCCGGCTCAAATGGGGCTGCCGGCAGACGAGCTCGAGCGCCGCGTCCGCGATGCCATGGAGCTGTTCCAGGTTGCCGATCTTGCCGACGTCTCTCCCTATCAGCTCTCGGGCGGGCAAAAGAAGCGCGTTGCGCTGGCTGCGGTGGTGTCGATGAACCCGGATATCCTGGTGCTCGACGAGCCCACCAACGGACTTGACGAGGACTCGTGCGACATCGTGGTCAACTTCTTGCTGACCTACGTCGCGGCGGGTAAGACGGTTTTGATGAGTACGCATCACCAGGATTTGGTGCGACGCCTGGGCGCCCGCGCCATCTATATCGATCGATATCACCATGTGGTCGAGGCGCCGGTGCCGTCGTATGGAACCGAGAGCGGCGCTGCGGAATAGTTGCTGCGTAGAGCGTGCGTAGCCGCCCGCGCGACTTTGCCGTGATGGTATAGTTATCCAGGTTTTTATGGGGGTGGCTATGCCAAGCTGGAACATTCATATCGCTCAGACGGAGCGTTTGCTGGAGCGCACCGGTGCGCTTGCCAATAGCGTGCGCGACCGCAATGCCTTTTTGTTTGGCTGCGTGGTTCCGGATATCTTCGTGGGCTATATGGTCCCTGGCATCGCCGATCCCATCCCGTACCGCATTACGCACTTTGCAAAGCCCGAGCCTATCCCTAAGCCGCGCGAGCACGAGTTCTGGGATACCTATGTGGCGCCGCTGCTTAAAGGTGCACCCGCGGGCGAACCTGCTGAGGCCACCTCGATTGTCGAGGAGCGCGAGCGACTCAATCGGGTGCATTATCCCCAACGTTACAAGGACGCCGAGCCGGTTGCCGGCCCCGGCGCCTGTGAGTTTTCGCTTGCGTCCGAAGATGTGGCGCAGTCGCTGCTCGATTTAACACTGGGCGTCTGGTCGCATCTGGTGGCCGATACCGTGTGGAACACCCGCGTGAACCAGTACCTGGAGGCGCACGGCGGCAAGCCGTGCGAGGAATTCCGCATTAAAAAGCAAGGCGACTTTGACTGGTTTGGCAAGATGCTCGGCATTGTTTCGATTCCGCGCGCGACCGATCGCCTCTATACTGCGGCGACGCGTTTTGGTCAGTATCCCATCCATAAGGAGTATGTGCTCAAGACCATCGGCGTTATGCACGAGATTGTACGCGAAAACCCCGGCGAGCCCGATCATCCGCCGTATCGCTTGCTAACCGAGGAGTTTTTCGATTCAACGTTTACCGAGGTCGTCGAGCTAACCGAGGCGGGATTTGCCGCCCGTGTCGAATCGCCCGATGTGTCTGCGCTGCCCCTGATTGCTAGCTGCTAGCTGGCCGGCCCGGCAGTGAATAGCTCAACCCAATCGACAAGTAGCTCTTGCCGCAGGGCATCTTCGGCAGTGCGCTCCTGTTTAGTCTTTGGGGTGTAGGGAAGCCCAGCCTTTTTATGGATGAGCTCGGCTATGTGGTTGAAGCTCTTCTTCTCCTTGATCTGGTCATAGGTAATTTGGATGACGTCGTAGCCCATGCTTGTGAGTGCGGTGGCGCGCTCGGCATCGGAGAGGCTCGCGGCTTCGCTGTCGTGGGCGGAGCGGCCTTGGCATTCAAGGATGACGCCCATGCTGTCGGTGGCGCTTTCGATGAGGATATCGGCGTAGCAGCAGGTTTTGTCATACAGCGAACGCGCGGCTTCGCTGAGCGGGATGTGCGCGTTATTGGTGATGTCGATGCCCAGACCGCCCTCATCGCGGGGGAGCGAGATGAGAATTGACGTCTGGACTTCAAAGGGCGAGGCGGTCTGTCCTGTCATGCGTTCGGCGGCCCAGCGGAGCTGTTTAACGCCGCGCAGGCCTGCGGCCTGCTTGGCGAACGCGGCGATTTCCGTTGCGGTAAGAAGCGGCGTGCGCTTCCACAAGTTGGTGTCATTGCCCTTGGTGTCGTTAACTCGCTCCCAGCCGCAGCTGGGCGGAATGAGCTTAAGCGAAATAGCTTCATCGAGTTGTTGTTGCGTTCGCTCGCAGGGCTTAAACACTGCAAAGGAGCCGCACATCTCGTAGCAAGCCATGAGTAACTGGCTGCGTGAGACCTGCGTGGCAAGGCTGAGCAGCGTGAACTCCGGGGACGTGACATCAAATCCATGCTCAGTCTGCCTAAACGATCCAGGAGGCGGCTCTTGGGTTAGCAGACGGCTATGAAATAGCTTTCCGTTCGCGCGCTGTTTTCTTTCGCCCACGAATCTCCAAACTGGTGTGCCGAGCAAGTCTTTAAATACTGGTTGTTTTGAGTAGTGCACCAAGCGATGGTCATGGTCGGGCGGCAGGATTGCCGGATAGAGTCCCAGTATCTGGGGCGGGATGCGATAGTACTGAAAAGCCGTGGGTCCGCAGGCAAGAAATGACATAGCGATCCGATCGTTTGAGCGTAGTTTGGGCTAGAAAAGCTATCGGTTTCGGAAGTGCGGGGAAAAAGACAAACAGGCAAAGCACAAGCGGTATTTGAGCCAACTTTATCAGGGGTTTTGTTGAAATAAAAGGGTTTGTACTCGGAGGTAAGCAATTTTCCCCGCACTTCCGAAAACCAGGTCGATCTGACTCTTGCTAAAACGATTTATCAGCGTCGGTTAAGGTGTGGGTTTGCCACCGGGCGAACACTTTTAGCGCTTGGGACTTTATTTTTGGGCCTCGAAGGGTGGATTTCGCACATTTGGTAAAGAAATGAGTGCGTGTTTTGCTGTGCGCCGGCATTGGCACAGAAAAAGGGCCCGGAAGGCTTTGCCTTCCGGGCCCTTTGCAATGCAAGCGTGCTTGCAAGTGCGATTTAGCGCACCTGAGCGACGTAAGCAACGTTGGTCGAGGAGACCTTGTCCTCGAGCTGGACGCTCATGCGGGGATCGCCGGCGGTAGCGACGGTCAGGTCTCCGGCCTCGACGTAGCCGAGCTCCTTAGCAGTCTCGATCGCCTTGACGATCGTGCCGTTGACGGTGCCCTGGGTAATCTCGGCCTGGTGCGGGATAACGCCCCAGTACATGATCATCTGCTGGACGGCCCACTCGTGGCGGGAGAACGCGCAGATCGGCATGTTGGGACGGAAGTGCGAGATCAGGCGAGCGGTGCGGCCGGTGGTCGTCGGCACGGTGATGCACTTGGCGCCAACGGTGGTAGCCATGTTCACAGCGGACATACCCACAACGTTGTTGACAACACGGGTGCCGTGGGCATCGGCCGGAACCTCGAGCGGAGCGTGAGCCGGGAGATACTTCTCGGTCTCGAGAGCAATGCTGGCCTGCATCTTGACGGCCTCGACCGGGTACTTACCGGCAGCGGACTCGCCAGAGAGCATAACGGCGTCGGTGCCGTCATAGATGGCGTTAGCAACGTCGGCAACCTCGGCGCGCGTCGGGCGCGGGTTCTGCTGCATGGAGTCGAGCATCTGCGTAGCGGTGATGACGGGCTTGTAGGCCGCGTTGCACTTGGCGATGATCTCCTTCTGGATGTGCGGAACGAGCTCGGGCTTGATCTCGATGCCCAGGTCGCCACGGGCGACCATGATGCCATCGGAAGCCTCGAGGATCTCGTCGAAGTTCTCGACGCCCAGGGCGCACTCGATCTTCGGGAAGATCGTCACGTGCTCGCCGCCGTTCTCGCGGCAAAGCTCGCGGATGCCGCGGACGGACTCGCCGTCACGGATGAAGGAAGCGGCGATGTAGTCGATGTTCTCGGTCAGGCCAAAGAGGATGTCCTGACGATCGCGCTCGGTGATGGCGGGCAGCGAGATGTTGACGTTGGGCATGTTGACGCCCTTGCGCTCGCCGATCAGGCCGTCGTTCTTGACGACGCAGGTCATGTCCTGGCCGTCGACGGACTCGACCTCGAGGGCAACCAGGCCGTCATCGATCAGGATGAGGGAGCCCTTCTCGACCTCGGAGGGCAGAGCCAGGTAGTCGAGGGAGATGTGCTCAGCGGTGCCGTGGAAATCCTCGGACGTGGGCTGAGCGGTGACGACGATCTTATCGCCGGTCTTGACGGCAACCTTCTTGCCGTCGACCAGAAGGCCGGTGCGGACCTCGGGGCCCTTGGTGTCGAGCAGGATGCCGACGGGCATACCGAGCTCCTTGGAAATACGACGGACGCGCTCGATGCGACCGTGGTGCTCGTCGTAGGAGCCGTGCGAGAAGTTAAAACGGGCGACGTTCATGCCCGCCTTGATCATCTCGCGGATGGTCTCGTCGCTATCGCAGGCGGGACCCATGGTGCATACAATCTTAGTGCGCTTGTACATTCAGACCTCCATCTGACATCGTCTTGCGCTGATAGATAAACCATAAGAAATAAAACTGAGTTGATTATAACGAAATGGCGACCGAATACCCCAAAAAATCGACCGTATGCCGAATTAGAAGTTCATTTTTTGCGGAAAAACGGTATATGCAAAAACTTTACCAACTGTTCTAACCGCTGCTATCTGGGCGATATTTCAGTTTGATGTTGCGCCGAAGAAAAAACGTTTTATCAATGTTGAGCATCACACGGTCTGCACCGTTGCGCCTGTGCCGTGTTTCCAGATGGATTGTTTTGGCTAGACGCGTCGCTTTGGGGTACCATAGCCCCACTATCAACTGCCGCTCAGCACGGCAGCCTTGATGAGCCCTTGCCCTTCTCCTGGGAATTATGATCGGGCATCAATCTGCTGAGTGGCCCGAATCCCAGGAGGGGACTCTATATGCAAAAGGAATACCTGTCCGCCGCGGCGGAGGTGCTCAGCGATCAAGGCGTCGATGAGAACCTCGGCCTGAGCACTGGTGAGGCGTCGTCGCGCCTCGCCAAGACAGGCCCTAACAAGCTCGAGGAAGCCGAGAAGACGCCGCTGTGGAAGCGTTTCTTTGAGCAGATGGCCGACCCCATGGTCATCATGCTGATCGTTGCCGCCGTCATCAGCGCGCTCACGGGCATGGTCAAGGGCGAGGCGGACTTTGCCGATGTCGCCATCATCATGTTCGTCGTTATCGTCAACTCGGTGCTGGGCGTGGTTCAGGAGGCCAAGAGCGAGGAAGCTCTCGAGGCATTGCAGGAGATGAGCGCCGCGCAGTCCAAGGTTCTGCGCGACGGCAAACTCGTGCACCTGCCGAGCGCCGAGCTCGTGCCCGGCGATGTGATCATGCTCGAGGCGGGCGACTCCGTCCCGGCCGACTGCCGCGTGCTCGAGAGCGCCACGATGAAGATCGAAGAGGCTGCACTCACCGGCGAGTCCGTGCCTGTCGAGAAGCATGCCAACGTGATCGAGCTCGCCACCGGCACCGATGACGTGCCGCTCGGCGACCGCAAGAACATGTGCTACATGGGTTCCACCGTGGTGTACGGTCGCGGTCGCGCTGTCGTGGTCGGTACCGGTATGAACACCGAGATGGGCAAGATTGCCGGCGCCCTGGCCGAGGCCAAGGAAGAGCTCACGCCGCTGCAGGTGAAGCTTGCCGAGCTCAGTCGCATCCTCACTATCATGGTTATCGTCATCTGCGTCGTCATCTTTGGCGTCGACATCATCCGCCACGGCGTGGGCAACGTTCTCACCGATCCGACCGCGCTGCTCGACACCTTTATGGTCGCTGTCTCGCTCGCCGTCGCTGCCATCCCCGAGGGCCTGGTCGCCGTCGTGACTATCGTGCTTTCGCTTGGCGTGACCAAGATGGCCAAGCGCCAGGCAATCATTCGCAAGCTCTCTGCCGTCGAGACTCTCGGCTGCACGCAGACCATCTGCTCCGACAAGACCGGTACCCTTACCCAAAACAAGATGACCGTCGTCAAGCACGAGCTCGCTGCGCCTAAGGAGAAGTTCCTGGCCGGCATGGCGCTGTGCTCCGACGCCCAGTGGGACGAGGAGCTGGGCGAGGCCGTGGGTGAGCCGACTGAGTGCGCGCTCGTCAACGACGCCGGCAAGGCGGGCCTCACTGGCCTGACTGCCGAGCACCCGCGCGTGGGCGAGGCCCCGTTCGACTCGGGTCGCAAGATGATGTCCGTGGTTGTCGA
>CALFGH010000089.1 GCA_937958315.1 uncultured Collinsella sp.
AGCGCAAAGAAGCGGCCCCGCGATCGGGCTTGATCGCGGGGCCGCTTGTCACTAGCGGTTATGCGGGCAGTTGGCGCAACAGCCGCTGGTGGCGCTGGTGCTGGAGCCGCCACTGCGCTGGTCGGTGTTGTAAAAACCACTGCCTTCGAACTTAATGCCGCTGGCCGAGAACGTCTTGGATGCCGGGGCGCCGCAGCTGGGGCATACGACCTCGGGCGTCTCGGACATGGGGTGCTCAACCTCAAACACGTTGCCGCAGCTCGTGCACTTGTAATCGTAGCGCGCCATAATACTTCCTTTTCAGCACAAAGCGGGCAGATCGCTCTGCCCGCAAAAATTCAAACAGCTGTAACTGTACCCCATATCGGGGGTTTTATCACGCTTCGCCCCAGAATCTATGGTTGGTGCGCAGGAGCTCCGCAGTTTTCTCCTCGGCCGCCGCAATGTCGGCCTCCTGTGCCTGCCATGTCCAGTTGCCCGTGGCCACGCCCGGCACGTTCATACGTGCATCGTCGCCCAGCCCCAGCACGTCCTGCAGCGGCATCATAACGAGCGGAGCATCGCTGGCCAAGGCGTTGCCCATGAGCTCGCCTGCCAATGCAATGCCGCTCGGCTCGTCGCCGCCCGCAAAGGAGCGCGTGCACCAGCCGGCAAGCGTCGAGGTGTCGTGCGTCGAGGTGTACAGGATCTTGCCCGGTGTGGGATGAATTCCGCAGCGAACGTCGTAATCGCTAAACTCCAGCACGTCCATACCGGGGAAGCCGCAGGTCGAAGCCATGGCGCGAACGCCGGGCGTCAGGTAGCCCAGGTCCTCGGCGATAAAGTTGAGCGGCCCCAGCTCGTCATAGGCAGTCTGGAACAGGTCCTTGCCCGGTCCCGCCAGCCAGCGACCGTCGGCGCAGGCCTTGCCTGCGGGAATGCTAAAGTAGCTGTGGAATCCTAGGAAGTGGTCCAGGCGCACGCGGTCGTAGAGCGCGAACGCACGACGCAGGCGATCCATCCACCAGCTATAGCCGTTCTGTTTCATGTGATCCCAGCGGAAAGTGGGGTTTCCCCACACCTGGCCCTCGGGCGCAAAGTTGTCGGGCGGTGCGCCCGAAATCTCAATCGCCTTGCCGGTATCGGACAGCCAGAAGTTTTCGGGCTCGCTCCACGCATCGGCCGAATCGTCCGAGACATACATGGGGATATCGCCGATGACCTCGATGCCCTTCTTGTGTGCATAGTTCATAAGCTCGCACCAGGCAAGGTCAAAGCGATACTGCATGTACGCCTGCAGCTCGGCCTCGTCGTGGAAGCGCTTGTCATCGATCAGGTACTCGTTGTAGCGCGCGACATCCGCCGGCCAATCGTGGCGCGACAGTCCCTCAAAGTGCTTCTTTACCGCCATGTAGACGCAGTACTTCTCGAGCCAGTCGGCGTTGCGATGTTTAAACGCCGTGTACAGCGGGTCGGCATCCTCGCCGCCGTGGGCCTTCCAGGCAGCAAAGTCGGCAGCCAGCTCCTCGTGGCTCTCGGGCAGAAGGTCAATATTGCCCGCAAAGGCCGAGGGACCGGCGTAGGGGGAGCGGAAGAAGTCCGTCGGGTTGACGGGCAGAACCTGCCAGTAGCGCATGCCCATGGCGGCCAAGTGGTCGATAAAACGACGCGTGGGCGCACCGATTGTGCCGGGCTTGCCGTCATCGGTCGGCACCGAGGTGATGTGGCACACGACGCCCGCGCCATGATCGAGCGGCTCCTGCAGGCGCTTCTCGGCATGGTGATAGATGATCGAAGAGCCCAGCGGGTACAGGTCGAGCGTGACGGTACCGTTGTGGATTTCGCACTCGTGTCCGCTGATCACGTCGCTAGCACATTCGCCGAGCGCCGGGATCGTCACGCAGTGCGAATTGCGCAGGCTGCGGTTGATGATAACCGTCGCGGCCTCGCCGTCTTTGCCCGTGCGGGTGTAGGCCAAGACGTCGTCGTTGAGCGCGAAGGCCTTGATCTCGCCATCGACCATAAAGGGCAGCGCGCGGCGCACGGCAGATGCGTTCTTAACGATGGCCAGCGTATCGAAGTCGTGGAGTTGGTCCTTGGTCGGCAGGGTACGACGGTTGCCCGGATCGGTGAGGCCCTCCAGGCCGTACTCATCGCCGTAATAGATCGAGGGCACTCCTGGGAAGGTCATCTGCATGAGCGTTGCCAACCAAAAACGGCTCTTGGCCAGGCCCATCGAGTTCTCGTCCAGGCGCCATTTGCTGCGCTCGCTCTCGGGCAGCTGCGACTCGTCGGGGCCACCGCCGAGCACCGAGATAATGCGCGGGCGGTCGTGGCTCGAAAGCAGATTGAGCGCGCAGGCCAGCGCCTCGCGCGGGTAGTTCTCGCGCAGGGTTTCAATATCCTCGGCTGCCTGGTAGGCGTTCTTGTAGCCCATTAAAAAGCCGATGACCATGTCGCGGAAGGGGTAATCCATAGCAGAGTCGAGCTCGGAGCCCTGCAGGTAGCGGCGCAGATGGCCGTAGCTGATCTTGTTGGAGGCGTCTTCCCAGACTTCGCCGAGCAACAGTGCGTCAGGCTTTTCGGCAAGCACGGCCTTCTTGATTTCGGCCAGGAAGTCGTCGGAAAGCTCGTCGGCCACGTCCAGACGCCAGCCATGGGCGCCAGCGCGCAGCCATTTGCGGATCACGCCGTCCTTGCCCAGGAGCCGCTCGCGCACCAGTTCGGAGCTCTCATTGATGGCGGGCATGTTGCCCACGCCCCACCAGCAGTCATACGAGCCGTCCTCATGGAAGTAAAACGCATCGCGCCACGGCGAGTCCTCGCTCTGCCACGCACCGACACCGGGATAGTTGCCGTAGCGGTTAAAGTAGATCGAATCGTCGCCCGTGTGGTTGAAGACGCCGTCCAGGATGATGGAGATGCCCAGCTTCTCGGCTGCCTGGCACAGCTCGGTAAAGTCCTGCTCGGTGCCCAGGATCGGGTCGATCTTGGTGTAGTCGGCCGTGTCGTAGCGGTGGTTGCTCGCGGCCTCAAAGATGGGGTTGAGGTAGATGGCCGTAAAGCTTAGCTCGGCAATGCGGGGCAGGTCATTTTGGATACCCTTGAGCGAGCCGCCGTAAAATTCCCAGGTCTTGATGGAGCCGTCTTCGGCACGCTCGTACTCGGGCGGTTCGTTCCAGTCCTCGACCATGCGGCGCTGGATTCCTTTGCGCGGTTTTTCAACTTCGGCAAGCGTGCGTTCGCGCCAGTTTTCGTCGCGTGCATAGCGGTCGGGGAAGATCTGGTAGACCATACCGCGCTCGTACCAAGTGGGACGGTTCTCGCGGTGCCTGTAGACGGTAATCTGGAAGGACGGAACCTCGGCGTAGTTGTAGGTCACACCCTCGCCACCGGTGCGACCCTGCGGTGCACCCAGGCGTACCTCGGGCTGCCCCTCGATGTTGCAGATAAAGCTGTACCAGATAAGACAGGGCTCAGTGCACTCAAGCTCTACGGTAAATATGCCGTCGCCCTCGTGCGTCATGGGATACAGAGACTCACCGATTTCATCGACCCAGGTGCGCAGGGTGAGCGTTGCCTGGTTGGGGTCGGCATCCTCCAAAATCACCGATAGCGAAACGGAAGTTCCAGTGGTCACAGCGCCAAACGGAGTACGAAACTGCGGCAGACGGCTGTTGTGAATCAATCTCATAATACGGTCCAGTTCAATAGAATCACGGCCTGCGGGCCATGGGCTTTAAGCACAGGATGTAAGTATATCTGTTGTACACAGGCTGTATAAACAACATCCGTTTACCATCGGCGAACGGTTGTCCTAGAAAATCGTTTTACCACCCAAATTATCGCGGTATTCGAAAATGCCCAGGCGGATACTATTTGTAGTCAAACAAAAGTACCCCGGTTTACTACGATAAATTGAATAACCTCAACCATAGTCATTTTGGTGATATTAAAACCGCAGGTAGAAGCGTTGCCAGTTTCGTAGATTACACGCCGTGGTCGGCCGGAGCCATTTTGTCGTAGTAAACCGGCCCTCTTTTAAATAGAGAAGTTCAACCAAGAAGAGGGCGCCTGGTCGGGGCGCCCTCTTTTGCGTTGAGG
>CALFGH010000090.1 GCA_937958315.1 uncultured Collinsella sp.
GGCCCTTGCGGCCTAGTCGCTATTTAGGGCGTCCAAGATTTGGGGCGCAGTTCATACCCGCGGCAGGGCTTTTTCTGTCCTCCTCCAAGTTGCGGTGAAATAGGGACTGAATAGGGGCTGGCGGGCACAAAACAATCCCTATTCCACCGCAACTCATCCCGAGATAGTCATTGAGGACGTTCTTAAATGACTAGTCGTTGGGGGCAGTCTTGGAGCTTCTGCACGCCCTCCCGTTCGGTTTTTCGATGGGTGGGTATACTTCCATCCGCAATGCAGGCCGGAATGAGGAGGTGTCCAAATGCCGGATAACGGGTCAATACAAAAAAGAGACGCGCACGAGATGGCTTATGGGCGTCCTGTCCAGATAACCGAGCACACGACGGTAACCGAGCTGCAGCCCAGCCTGTCCGATGTCGTGTGCGCAAACAAAAAGCTGCAGATTGGCTTTATCGTTGCACTCGTGGTGCTGGCGCTGCTGTCGGGCTTTGTAGCTCGTCCGCATTTCGCCGATACCAAGACATGGGACTCCACCATCGAGGTCATCGATCAAAAGAAAGGTAACGTGCTGGCGCTCACGACCTCGTGCGTGGCGCTGTCTGCGGGCATTACCGCGCTGCCGGGTGATACGGGAACACCGGTTGCCGAGCAGCTCGCGCAGCTTTCAGGCAACCTTGGCATCGTGCTTGCCGTGCTATACCTAGAGAAATATTTGCTCACGATTTTGTGGTCGGTTGGCCTGGGCATCCTGATCCCGTTTGCGTTGGTGCTCTTTGCGGTGTCGCTCGGCATTCACGGGCGCTGGAGCACGAGCACCGTCCTGCGCCGCGTGGCGACTCGCGTGCTGGTGGTCGCCATGATCGGAATGGCCTTGGTGCCTGCAAGCGTATGGGTGTCGCAAAAGGTCGACGAAACGTATCGAGTGAGCATCGAGCAAGCCGAGCAAAAGGCGGCCGACGCTGCGGGTGTGGCAGATGGCGACAGCTCCAAAGCAAGCAAGAAAAAGACCGAGTCCACAGAGTCCAAGAATGTGCTTGAGCAGCTTGCCGACGGCGCCTCGGGTCTCGTCACATCGGTGACCAGCGGTGCCAAGCAGATGACCGATGAAATTGTGCGGCAGGTGACCGATCTGATCGAAGGTGTCATCGTGATGATCGTGACCTCGTGCGTGATTCCACTTCTGGTGCTCGCGGCGTTTTTGTGGCTGGGGCACGTGCTACTGGGGATTGATATTTCCGGCCCGGCGAACTATTTGACGGGTCGCTTTCTGAGCGCTCCGTCCAAACATGCCAAGAAGAGCGGACGGTCTGAGTAGCTAAAACAGCTGTATATACCGGGGAATACCGCCGAAGGGCGGCCGAGACACGTTCTCGGTCGCCCTTTTGTTTGTTGAACACATGGTCGCTACGTCCGCACCGGGTCCAAACGGTCGGCAACCATCCGTGAACGGTATTTGTTCAAAAAAGAACAAAGATAAACAAATAGTTGTTGCAGTCGATGTTCGAATGTGTTCAAATAAACATGAACAGTGAAGAACCGCACATTCAGATGCCCGGACCTGAACGCGATTCAACACTTCCAAACAGAAACTACGCACCTGCGTATCTCTCAAGGAGGATGTCATGAGGGTTGTAATCGCTTCCGATGCCGACGGTATGTCGATGAAGGAGTCCATCAAGGAGATGCTCATCGCCGACGGTCACGAGGTCGTCGACTATTCCGAGACCCCTGCCGCGGACTTTGTCGATTCCGCCACCGCCGTTGCAAAGGACCTGCTGGAGCACAAGGATTCCCAGGGCTTCGCATTCGATAAGTACGGCGTCGGCTCCTATATGGTTGCCGTCAAGATCAAGGGCATGGTCGTCGCCAACATTTCCGATGAGCGTTCCGCTTACATGACCCGCGAGCACAACGGCTCGCGCATGGTCACCATGGGCCCGGGCGTTGTGGGCACCGAGGTCGCCAAGAAGATCGCCCGCGAGTTCCTGCGCGCCCAGTACGCCGGCGGCCGTCACCAGATCCGTGTCGACATGCTCAACAAGATGGCCTAACGAGAGCCACCGAGAACTCGAACTTCTACCTCAACTTGTGAATTCAGACGAAAGGACGTTCTGATGAAGAAGACCATCGCAATCGGTTGCGACCATATCGTTACGGACGAGAAGATCTATCTGGCCGACCGCCTGGAACAGGCTGGCTACAAGGTGCTCGACTGCGGCACCTACAGCCACACCCGTACGCACTATCCCATCTACGGTAAGGCCGTGGGCGAGGCTGTTGCCAGCGGCAAGGCCGACTTTGGCGTGGCCCTGTGCGGTACCGGCATCGGCATCACCAACGCCGTCAACAAGGTTCCCGGCGCCCGCTGCGCCCTGGTTCGCGACATGACCTCTGCCCTGTATGCCCGTCGCGAGCTCAACGCCAACATCGTGGGTTTTGGCGGTAAGATCACCGGCGAGTTCCTGATGGCCGACATCATGCTGGCCTTCCTGGAGGAGCCCTACGAGAAGACTCCCGAGCACGATGCCCTGATCGCCAAGATCGATGCCTGCAATAAGGCCGACGCCGAGGCTCAGGCCGACCCGCACTTCTTTGACGAGTTTCTCGAGAAGTGGGACCGCGGCGAATACCACGACTAAGGAGGTTCTGGCGTTCTACCGAACGCCAGACCAGTCGACGCTGCGAAGCCATCTGGCGGGCAATCTGCCGTTCAGCTTCGGCGGCATGACCAGAAGGTCAATGCCGCCTCGCTTCACGGCACCTTGCCTCACCAGCTGGCTTCTCGCTGACGTTGAAGTGAACTGCGAGGTCTCCTGGCAAGTGAACTGCTCTGATAACACTTTTGCTTGCTTGGCTCGTTGCCTCGCTCTAGGTCGCCCCAGATGTCCTGCAGCTTTTTAATTGACGGCTCGCGTTTCTGTGAGGGGCGCGGGCCGGTTTTCTAAACAGGAGTCCAACATGATTCTGACCGTTACCATGAACCCGTCGATTGATACGCGCTATCAGCTTGATAAATTGATCATCGACGATGTTAACCGTGTGACGCCCGAAAAGACCGCTGGCGGCAAGGGTCTCAACGTGAGCCGTGTGCTGCTGCAGTTGGGCGACGATGTGCTCGCGACCGGTCTGCTCGGCGGCCACATGGGTGCCTATATGGCCGAGCTTATGGATGCCGACGGCGTCAAGAACGACTTTGTGCCCATCGCCGGTGAGACGCGCATTTGCCTGAATATTCTGCACGAGGGCAATCAGACCGAGCTGCTGGAGAGCGGCCCGCAGATTGCGCCCGCCGAGCTCGAGGCCTTTACGGCCAAGTTCGCCAAGCTTGCAGCGAAGGCGGACGTTGTGACGCTTTCGGGCTCGCTGCCGCGTGGTGTCGATGTCGGCTACTATGCCGAGCTCGTCAAGATCGCCGAGGAGGCGGGCGCCAAGGTACTGCTCGACACCTCGGGTGCATCGCTGGAAGCCGCGCTGGAGTCCGACGCTAAGCCTGAGCTCGTAAAGCCTAACCTGACCGAGATTAACGGTCTGCTGGGTACGTCCTTTACGACCGACGATGTCGATGCCCTGCGCGAGGCGCTTGCCGCCGATGGCCGCTTTGCCGGTATCCCCTGGGTCGTCGTTTCGATGGGCGCTGCCGGTTCGGTGGGCTTCCATGAGGGTCGCGCGTTCCGCGCCAAGACGCCCGCGATTGCGGCTGTGAACGCGACGGGTTCCGGCGACTCGACCATCGCCGGCTTTGCGCATGCCATCGCTGCTGGTGCCGACGACGTTACGGTGCTCAAGACTGCCAATGCCTGCGGCAAGCTCAACGCCATGGATCCCAAGACCGGCCACCTGGTCATGGACCGCTGGGACGAGGTCTACAACAGCGTTGAGGTCGTAGAGTTGTAGCGGTTGCGACTCCTAATAGAATGAGCGTGGATAATCTCCCGCTTTTGATGCCCATACGAGCTCAAAGTGGGAGATTTTCCACGCTCGAGTCATTAGTCGTCGGGGACGCTCTTTAATGACTAGTCGTTTAAGAACGCCCCTTAAGAATGACCCCAATGACTGCACTCAAAAACGGCGCCCGTCGGCGATGTTGCCGGCGGGCGCCGTTGCCTTGAGGACGAAATGATCCGTTTTCCTCCGTCCCCAAGGGATCATTACAGTGAGTCGATAAAGCGCTGCTGGGCGGCGCGTCCTGCCTCGGCCCA
>CALFGH010000091.1 GCA_937958315.1 uncultured Collinsella sp.
TGGAGCTTTTGCGTCTGACTCAGGTACCGACACCACCGGACGCGGTGCCGGGATCTCGCCCGTGCCGTGGCTAAAGACAAACTTGCCATCGGCCACGTCGCACAGGACGGTATCGCCCTCGCCCCACTCGCCGGCCAGAAGCTCCTCGGACAGCGGGTCCTCGATGAGCTTTTGGATGGCACGGCGCAGCGGACGCGCACCGTTGGTGAGGTCGGTGCCCTCGGCCACGATCTTGTCATAGGCCGCATCGGTGAGCTTGATGTTCATGCCGTTGGCAATCAAACGCTGACGCAGGTCGTCCACCAGCAGGTGCGCGATCTTGGTGAGATTCTCGCCCGAGAGCTTCTGGAACACCACAATGTCATCGATACGGTTGAGCAGCTCGGGGCGGAACAGACGCTTGAGCTCGCCCATCGCGCGACCACGGATCTCACTCGACGTGAGACCCTGCTCGCCGGTGGTGCCAAAGCCAACGCTCGCATCCTGCGCAATCTCGCGGGCGCCCACGTTGGACGTCATGATGATCACGGTGTTGCGGAAGTCTACCGTCTTGCCCTGGCTATCGGTCAGGCGGCCCTCCTCCAGCACCTGCAGCAAGATGTTGAAGATATCGGGGTGCGCCTTCTCGATCTCGTCGAACAGCACGACCGAGTACGGGTGACGACGAACGGCCTTGGTGAGCTGGCCGCCCTCGTCGTGACCGACGTAACCCGGAGGGCTACCGATGAGCTTGGAGACCTCGAACTCGCTACCGAACTCGGACATGTCGAAGCTGATGAGCGCATCCTTGCTGCCAAAGAGGTACTCGGCGAGCGTCTTGGCGAGCTCGGTCTTGCCCGTGCCGGTGGGACCCAGGAAGATAAAGCTGCCGCCGGGGCGACGCGGGTCCTTGAGCGGCGAGCGGCTGCGGCGCACGGCTTTGGCAACTGCCTCGACAGCCTCATCCTGACCGATGATGCGCGTCTTGAGCACGCTTTCGGCCTGCAGCAGGCGACGGCTCTCGCTCTCGGTAAGCGAGGACACCGGCACGCCCGAAGTCACGGACACGATATCGGCGATCTGACTCACATCGATGGTGAGCGGGCTGGCGTCGAGCTCGGCGGTCCAGGCGGCCTTGGCCTCGGCGAGCTCAATCTCGGCGGCCTTCTGTTGCTCGGTGATCTCGGCGGCCTTGTTCATGTCGTCGCTCTCGGTGGCCTCCTGCGCGGCGGCCTTAAGCTCCTCCACGCGATGCTCGGCCTCACGCACCGGCTCGGGCGCGCGATTCGCGGCGATGCGAGCGCGGGCACCGGCCTCGTCAATGAGGTCGATGGCCTTATCGGGCAGGAAGCGATCCTGGATGTAGCGGTTGGAAAGGTTCGCGGCAGCCTCGATAGCACCCTGCGTATAGCGCACATGGTGATGCTCCTCGTAGCGCGGCCTGAGCGCGGTCAGGATCTTGACCGTGTCCTCGACGCTCGGCTCCTCGACATCGATGGTCTGGAAGCGACGCTCGAAAGCCGGGTCCTTGGTGAGGTACTTGCGGAATTCCTCGGCCGTGGTGGCGCCGATAATCTGGAAGGCGCCGCGCGCGAGCACGGGCTTGAGCATGGAGCTCGCGTCGATGGAGCCCTCGGCAGAACCGGCACCGATGATGGTGTGCATCTCGTCGATAAACAGGATGACGTCGTCGGCTTCGGTGGCCTCTTGGATCACGTTCTTGAGGCGCTCCTCAAACTCGCCGCGATACTTGGCGCCCGCCACGAGGCCCGGCAGGTCGAGCGTCCAGATATTCTGGTTCATGAGGTTCTCGGGCACGTTGCCGGCTGCAATCTGCTGAGCCAGGCCCTCGACGATGGCCGTCTTGCCCACGCCGGGGTCGCCCAGAATGAGCGGGTTGTTCTTGGTGCGGCGCGAAAGAATTTCCATCATACGCTGGACTTCCTTTTCGCGACCAATTACAGGGTCGAGCTCGCCGTCGCGCGCCTTCTGCGTGAGGTTAGTCGCGAACTGCTTAAGCGTATCGGTGCCACTCCCCTTTTGCTGAGAGGCATCCGAGCCGCTAAAGAACGGCAGGCCCGCACCGGGACGACCAGCACCGGCGCCGGCGAGCGGACGCTTCTTGTCCTGGTCCTTGGCGGTGAGTTTCTCGATAGCCTTTTTGATAGAGGCGGACGACACACCCAGGCGCATGAGGATGTCCATGGCCATGCCGTTGCCCTCTTCGACGATGCCGATCAGCAAGTGCTCGGTCGACACGTAGGTCTGGTTATTCTCACGCGCCACGCGGAATGAACGCTCCATAACGCTAATGACGAGCGGCGTAAAGGCGAGCTTGGCCGCCTCGGTCTCCTCGCTGGGCTCGGGAACCGTGGTCTGGACCTCTTTGAGAGTATCCATGATGTCATCGTAGGAGATGTCGAGCGAACGCAGTGCCTCGGCGGCAATGCCCTCGTCCTCCTTGGCAAGCGCGAGCAGCAGGTGCTCGGTGCCCACCTTATTTGAATGAAGATCAAGCGCCTCTTGCTTGGCCATGGACATGACCTTACGCGCGCGATCGGTAAATCTATCTAACATGCTCGTTTCCTTACATGAGTTCATCGAAATCAAAACGCCCGCCCGTCGGCGGCGCTTTTGTCTCTTTACCCACAGGTTGTCTATGTTAACAGCTGGAGGAATATCTATAAACCCGGCTCACATGAATGCAGGTTATGACCGCATCGCGGGACTCACCGCGCGATGCGCGACAGGCGCCCCGCAAGAGAAACCCTAGGCGTCTTTCACCACGTCGGGACTCGTCGCACGCGATGCGCGATAGGCATCGGCCTCCTTGGAGACGCGTCCGAGCAGCTCGGATGTATCGACGCCCTCGACTTGCGCGACCGTTTCCACCGTCTGCATGGCGACCGCCCTCAGGTACGCGCACGCGCTGTCCCCCAGCTGCTCGAGGTCTATCTCCTCGCCGCCCTCCCGGACAAAGCCGACCGCCATCACAAAGCCCATGATGCCCGAGACCAGAAAGCCCACCGCAAAGCTCGAATCTGCCTTGAGCTCTTCTCCGTCGGGGTGGACGATCTCTCTCACGCGGTCGATGATGATCGTATGGATGCCCTGCACGACCTGCTCGGCGGCACCCGCCCTCATGGTGATGACGATGCGCCGCAGCAGGCAGCGGACGTCGCGCCGGTCGAACGCCGAAAGGTCGCCCTCGCTCGAAAAATGCCAGAGGGCATCGGTGATGAGCTCGTTATCCTGCAGCAGCTGGGCTATGGCGATGGCGACGAGTTCATCGAAATCGTGAAAATAGTAGTAAAACGTTCCGCGATTGCACTGGGCGGCGCGGGTCACCTCGCCAACCGACAGCTCGAAGATGCTGTTGTTCTCGATGAGCTCCCAAAACGCCTCGATGATACGGGTGCGTGCATCGGGCGCATCGGCGTCCTTACGCGGTCTCGCCATGCGCCTCACCGCACCCCTGCGCCTTGGCGTTCATGATGAGCATCTGAAGACGGTTCTCCACGTTGGCGAAGCTCACGTCGGGATCGTAGTCGAGCGGCAGGAACTGCGCCGTGGGATACTGCTCCTTGAGCGCATGGATGAGCCCGCGCCCCACGACATGGTTGGGCAGACACCCGAACGGCTGCAGGATCACGAAGTTGCGGCAGCCGCGCTTGGCGTGCTCGAGGATCTCCGCCGGAATCAGCACGCCCTCGCCCGCATCGAACGTATGGTGCAGGATCTTATCGCTCGCGCGCACGAGCTCGGGCATGCGCGTCGGCGGCTCGTAGAGCGGGCTCGCCGCGCCCAGGCGGTCGCAACGGTCGTGCGCGAGCTCGAACAGGTTGTCCGCCGTGGCGTACCAGGCCTTTTCGGGCAGCGACAGGTCGACGTGGAACTCGCGCGACTGCGCATGCTTGTAGAAATAGGTCTTGCGGATCACGTCGGTCATGCGCGCCTCGATGACCTCGAGCCCGTTGTCCTCGAGGTAGCGCTCGATCTCGTGGTTGGCGCCGAGATGGAAATTGAGCAGGTACTCGCCCACGATGAGAACGGTCGGATGCGGGTTCGAGCGGTCGTACGGAACGGCGTCCATGATCGCAAGCGCGCGTTTGAAGCCCGTCGCCTGGCCTCTCAGCCCGGAGCGCTCCATGCCCTCGATAACCTCATCGAGCGCGCGGTCGAACGCAGCGTCCGCCGCGCCCTTCTCGAGCTCGTAGGGACGGATGCGCCTAAGCATGGCCTCGAGGGCATCGATCATGGGAAGACCGTAGGCGATCTGGATGCTCGGGCCAAGGCCGAGCTTGAAGCCCGGATGCGCATTGTGGGCATCGACGTCGTCGTTGGTGAGCACCGGGACATAGTCGTATCCCGCGTCGTCGAGCGCGCGGCGCAGCAGGGGCATGTAGTGCGTCAGGCGGCAGTCGCCGATATACTTGCCAGTCACCACGGCGACGTCGTGCGGGTCGTACTTACCGCTCTCGAGTGCCGCGAGCGCCTCGCCGATCACGATTTGCGCGGGGAAGCAGATGTCGTTGTGCACATAGCGTTTGCCCAGGCGGATGGCATCCTCGCGCCCGATGTCAAGGGCCTCGGCGCGCACGCCCTGATTGCGCATCGCCGCGGTCATGAGCCTGCAGAACGCATGGGAGGTGTTGGGGACCAGCGCGATCTTGTCGTGCCGGTCGCGCTTGGTGTACTTGACCTTATACGGGTCGTCGAGCGGATGGACCGCGTGCACCCGGGCGCCCTCGGCACGCTCCTCCGCGCGACGACGGTTGACCGACTCGATAAACGAACGCACGCGAATGCCCATGGGACCGGCGACGTCGCTCTCATCGAGCTTGATCATCATCGGAACCTTGGAGCCCATCTCGCCCATCATGCGCGCGATCTCGTCGGTGAGATACGCATCGTGGCCGCAGCCGAAGCTGCCCATCTGCACGAGCTCGAGCTCGGGCGTCGATGCGACGATGACCGCGCACGACAGCATGCGCGCATGGTAGTTGTTCACGATGTCGATGCGGCTGTTGGAAAGATCGACGTTGCAGACCCCCGGCACCGCATCGGGCGTCAGCACGGGGATGCCGCGCTCAGAGAAGAGCTTGGGCAGCCCGTGGTTGACCAGCGGGTCGTTGTGGTACGGGCGCGAAGCGATCACCACCGCGTAGCCGCCGTCCTCGCGCACGTTCTCGAGCACCTGCCTGCCGCGCAGCTGCAGCTGGTTCTCAAACGTCTGCTGCGCGCGGTCCGCCTGCTCGGTCGCCTTGGCAACCAGGTCGGCATCGATATCGAAGGTCTCCTTGCACCACGCCTTGAGCTGGCGGTTTCGGTCGCCCTCGTCGTACCAGTGGAACAGCGGCGTATCGAACGGAACGCCGAAACGCTCCTCCGGGTTATCGGAATTGCGCATCACGTAGGGGTATCCCTTTACGACGGCGCACATCCACTCGCTGGTAGAGGCGGTGTTTTCGGTGGGCACCGTCGTGATGATGGGCATGAAGATGCGGTCGACGCCGGCGTCGACGAGATTGCGGATGTGCCCGTGGACGAGCTTGGCCGGGAAGCACACGGTGTCGGATGTGACGTGCGCCAGACCGCGCTCGTACATCGCCTTGGTGCTGCGTCCCGAGACGCGCACCTTAAAGCCGAGCGTGCTGAAGAACGTCGACCAGAACGGCATGGTGTCCCAGAACTCGAGCACACGGGGAATGCCGATCGTGACATCGCGCCCCCCGCAGACGGGAACCGTGGGGCACGACTCGAACAGCAGCTTCTCGCGGTCGACAAAGAGATTGGGGGCAGCCGCGGTCCGGTCGCGCCCCGTGCCGGGTGCATGTGCCTCGCAAGCACCCTGCGGACGCAGCTCCTCCGCCGCGGGAA
>CALFGH010000092.1 GCA_937958315.1 uncultured Collinsella sp.
ACGAATGGTACGCCGAAAGGGGTTCGTTCATGGAACCTATTACAACGGGCATGCAGGGAGCAGCCGTCGAGGACGTCCAGTCCCGCCTTCTGCAGCTCGGATATACAATCGATGACGCCGAGGTCTCCGACAAGCGCTTTGGCACCACCACCGAGCAGGCTGTTGGCACCTTTAGGCTCGATAGCGGCCTTGCCGCTGGCTGTGCCGTCGATATCCCCTGTTGGAGCGCCCTGGTAGACGCCTCGTATAAGCTGGGCGACCGCACGCTCTATCTGCGCATGCCCAATTTCCATGGCGCCGACGTTCAAGCCCTGCAACGCGCGCTCAACGTTTTGGGCTTTGCCTGCGGTGAGGACGACGGCTATTTTGGCCCGCACACCGAGGCCGCTCTGCAGCAGTTCCAGGAAAATGTTGGCCTGTTTGCCGATGGCATGGCGTTCCAGGATACCTACGCCTATATCAACCGCTTGCATCACGTGTGGGAGGGCAAGCCCTCGGTTACCGAGGCCGAGTCGCGCATCGGTTTTGCCCGCGCCGCCAACGTGCTCGAGCGCTTCCAGATTGCCGTCATCGGTGAGGACCCCATCGCACGCAGCGTTGCATCGCGCATGTGGAACATCGCCACGGCGACGACCGACAGCAGCGGCATGATGCTTTGCGATTCCGAGGTCCCGACCGACGTGGATCTGGTGCTCGAGATCGCTAGCGATGAGCTGCCCGCAGATGCAGCGCCGCGCGCCACGATCGCCCTTGCCGAGTGCCACAACCTGGCGCAGCGCATCCGCACCGCCAATGTCGCCGCGCAACAAAAACCTGCGCGCATCCGCATTGAGCTCACGGGCATGACGCGCTACAACGGAACCTTCACCGCAAGCGACGCCCAGACACTCGCCGTACGCCTGCTCGATGGCGTTTGCGATGCCCTCGCAGATTAGGTAAACTAGACGAGTTGCTTTTGGGCAACACCACACATTGGGACGTAGTTCAACGGTAGAACTCCGGTTTTTGGTGCCGGCTGTTGGGGGTTCGAATCCCTCCGTCCCAGCCATTAAAACTGAGCGCCCTGAGCCCATAACGGCCCAGGGCGCTTTCTTGTGGGCAAGCGGGGGGATTCGAACCCGCAAGGGTGCAGAGCCGAGGAAACGCGAAGCGTTTTCCAGCGCAGCACGCAAGGAGCGAAGCGACGCAGCGGGGCGCGGCCGCCGACCAGGCGGACGCGGAATCCCTCCGTCCCATATCAGCCGCGGGCTCCCCCCGCATCTCGACTTTCCAGCCGAACCGGCACTTAGGGACGTTCCTAAAGCGCCGGTCATCAACATGGTGCCGTGCGGCCCCGGCGGGCCGGCGTAGCATTACAGACCAAGCGACCATTTCCATGCGGGAATAACCTCGATGACGCCATGCTCCGTTTTGATCTGGGTCGCCTCGCGCAGCGTGATGATATTGGCATCCTTAATACCGGTTTTTACCATAGCAACCTCAAGGGAACCGACTTCACGCCTGCGCGTTTTCTCTGCCGTCATATCGACTGTCACCTGGTAGAGCGCGTATGGTTCCGATGCCAAAGCGTCGCCGACCAAGAAATCAACTTTTTCTCGTGCTTGCGTTGGAGCCGTAAATGAAGTCACCGTTTCCAACCGGCCGTTTGCCGTACGGCGCATGAGTTCAGCATAAATCGCAGTCTCCAAACGCTTTCCTATATCCTGCTGATTAGCACGCGATGTTGCATATGCCATCCCCTGGTCGACGGCATAGACCTTATCTGTTGTCGTTGTCTTAGGAGCCAAAGAAGTTGAATACTCCGGAAGTAATCCAATGAGATGAGCCTGCTGGAATAAACGAACGAGTTCGTTTATTTTTTCCCATGACGCTCGATATCCGACAGACTTTAAGGCTTCCAACAAACTGTTGACCGAAAGGTCGCAACCCGTGTTTCGAAGGCAGAAGAGCCCTACTTGGTTGGCAAGAGCGATATCCGTGCGCCCGCTCCGCTCGAGAATGTCTCGTGCAACAACATCTCGCAAATAGGCTTGAAGCATCTGAATACGCGAACCGGCATCAAGCTCCTGAACCCCAGGAAAGCCACCCTCTATGAGATAACGGTCATATGCCGATTCCAGATCAGTTCGCTGCTGCGGAGAAACAGCTGGAGCCCCAGCGCTAGTAGACATATCCGGCGTTTCAATGTGATGAAACGCACAATACTCGCGGAATGAAAGCGGATGCATAGCGTGCTCTTGCGAGCGACCGCGAAACTGCGTCGCTATTTCATCGGCAGATAGTTTTGAGGACGATCCGGTGATAACAAGCGTTACGCTCTCGTGCTCCGCCAAACGCTGACAAACGCCCTGCCAGCCATCGGTCTCCTGCACCTCATCCAGAAAGAGATAACAGCCTTTCGTTCGCGCTGAGGGAACCTGCCGCCAATACTCTTCCAAAATGTCGCTCATGAGCGTGTCCGGCGCCGGTCGAAGACGGTCATCAGCAAAATTGAAATAGAAGATACGCTCGGCATCGACACCGCGATCGACAAGGCGACGAATCCATTGAAACGCATAGAACGTTTTGCCGCAGCGCCTGATACCCGTGATGATATGAACAAGATTGAAAGGCTTTGGATCGGGAAGATCACTGATGACATCGTCTCGATGCACGACGTGAGGAATCTCAAAGACACGAGCCTCAGCAACAATTTCCGCAATACCCAACGCTGTAGGCGCCATAATGCTCTCCTTTCAACATCTTGAGTATATAACTTCTCGTCCTACACGAGAAGTTTCAGCTACAACTTCTCGTCCTACACGAGAAGTTTCAGCTACAACTTCTCGTCCTACACGAGAAGTTTGAGGTAGATTTTCAGGCATGTCCCAAAATCTACCTCCAAAAGATAGGCGCCCCAGGCCCATTAGGACCAAGAGCGCCTTACATCTAGAAAATATCAGCCCAGTTCCGAAAAGCGAGCCGCCATCTACAAAATGGCGTGTGGCCCCGGCGGGCCGGGCATTAAGTTTGTCGCGAGTTCCGCACGCAAAGAAGGCCACTTAATGTGGCCTTCGTCTTGCGCAGGACTGTAGAGCAGTAAACTTAATGCCCGGCCCGTCGGGGCCACACGTCCCTAGTTGTTCAACATGCGGTCGAAGCTTCCCGAGTCGCCATCCCGATAGTCGGCGGTCATCAGGATCTCCTGCGGAATGCGTCCGCCCTCGCGCAGCACATTGCGGAACTGCACGCGCGTGACCATGGGCAGATCTTTGATCGTCGCCGCCAGGTTCTGCGGCACGCCCTGGTTGGCAGCCGCGGGCTCGCACTCTCCGCCAGCCTTCACGCGACGCTTGTGCTCGGCGAGCATGGCACGATACATGCCAGCATGCAGGCGAATCTCAACCACATTGGCATTACGGGTCTGCTCGACAATGCGCGCGCCCTCTCGATCGATGTCGCCCACGTAGTAGACATAATTAAAGCGATAGCCGATCTCGGCCAGATAATCATCCAGTGCGTGCGAAACGCTCGCCTTGCAGCCACCGCCAAAGATCACGCCACCCACCTTGGTGCCAAAAAGCTTGGCGTGTTTGCGGCCGCGCAGGAGCTTGACGATCTCGTCATAGGTGTCCAGGTTCTCGACCATAATGAACGGCTTGTCGGCGCCCAGCGTAAAGAAGCCCGTAAAGTGCACAGGACGGTTGGGAGCAACCTTGATTGCCTGCATGCTGATGCCCTTTTCGGTCATACGCCGAATCAGGCGCTCGCCGTGTTTGCCGTCAAAGGCCTTCTCATCGTTAAAAATCTGGTAGGCGCGCTGGCGACGCGAAGCGACCGGCGTGTCGGCGCCGCGATTCTGCTCTATCCAAGCCTGGATGATCGCAATCTCCTCGGCAATCTTGCGGTTGGACATCTCGTTGTGCTGAGTGCGCTGCGGAGCTTTTTTGTTATCCTTGCCCTCGACCTTAACGATTTGAGTCTGCTGCTCCTTAATCTTGGAGAGCGCCGTAGGCGTGGGAACGACCTTGAGCAGCTGCCTGCCCAGGACACGTGCCAGAGCAAACGCCGAAACCTCGCCATGAGCGGGCGGCTCAGGCTGCTGGGCGGCCGCATCGTTTGCAGTCGGTTTGGGCTGCGCCTGGGATTTGCGCTTGGAATCCGCCTGAGCTTTGCGCTCTTGCTTTGGCGCGGACGGACCCTTTTGCGAGCGCTCGGGCTTGTCCCCCTTCGCCGGCTGGCGCTTGGGCTGCTCCACCAGGGCCTCAGCCTTCGCATCCTTGCTTTGCGTCGCTGCCTTCTCGGCCGCGGCCTCGGCATTTGAGCCACGACCGCCGCGGTGACGACGGCGGCGGGGCTTGCTTGAGGCGCTCTCCCCTGTCTGCTTATCAGCGGACTGTTGAGCTTTGACCTCGGTGTCAGCCGCAGACTGCGACTCGGAAGGTTGCTGCTCGCAAGCCACCGGCTCAACGGTTTTCTCAGTTTGTTCGGCCTTATCGGCCTGAGCGGTCGAAGCCGGCTCGCCCTTCTCCTGACGCTTTATGGGATACGCGCGCCCCGCAAAACCGCGGCCGGGACGACACGAACCCGAAACCCTCTTGGCAGACTCCTCAGCATCGCCTGCAACCTCGGAAGGCTCTTCAGCCTCATGCGCGACATCCTGCTGCACAGCCTTAAAGTGAGCACCGCGACGACGCTTGGGCTCTTGGGCCTCCACGGGCTTTTGCTCCTTCGCGGGCTTTTGCTCCTTCGCGGGCTTTTGCTCCTTCGCGGGCTTCTGCGACTCAGCAGCAACCTCGGTCACAACAGTCTCGGTATCGAGTTCATCCTTTTGAGCCACGGCACGACGGAAGCGCTCCTGCTGGGCACGGCGCTGAGCATCGCGCTTGCCGCCCCCACCAAAACCGCCGCGGCCGGCCTTGGCCGTAAAGGCGCGAACGACGTTCTCATCGAGCAGCTCGTCGGTATCGACATGCTCGCGCGGGGCCGTTTCCACCGAAGCGGGCGCCTCGACAACGTCCTCGACGGCCTCTTCGACAGCCTCGGCAAGCTGCTCCTGAGCATCACTTATCTCGGCATGAATGGTATAGAACGCCGGACGTCCGTTAATGCCGCTGCCCTCAATCTTGGTAACGATCTTTGCCGCGATGAGTTCGTCGCGCATCGCCTTGGTGTCGCATTCCTTATCGACGGAGCGGAAAATCTGCGCCAGCGCGCTCGACTTGATCTTGAGTGCCTTGCGGCAGAGCAGGTCGTAGGCAACTAGCTTGGCGCGATCGGCAGAAAGCGACGTCTGGCTGCTCAGACGCTCAGCCAGGGCATCGACATTATTTTGGTTATCGGAATATACCGTCTTGGCCACGGGGCCCCTTTCATATGTACACATATACGTCTATATGGTACAACGCGCGCCCTTATCCACGCAAAACATCTGCGAGAACACTCGGGCATCGCCCGCTTTTGCATGAAAAAAGACCGAGCCCGCGCAGCCGCGGACCCGGTCTTATCGAGTTGTATAGATGTGACGTTCAACTCGTCAGGTCGATTACGCCTTGGCAGCCTCGGCGTCGGCGGGAGCCTCGGCGGCAGCGGCGCGGCCATACTCGACTTTGCCCATCTCGGACCACTCGGGCTCCTCGTCGGGCATGGAACCGGCCTCCTTGCCGAAGAACTCCTTGAGGCAGTTGACGGCAACGATGAGGCCCAGGACCATCAGCAGGACGGCGAAGACGAGCTGCAGGCCCTTGGTGGCGGCGACGGAAACGGCAGCCGTGGTGGCGGTAGCCGGGATGGTGCCGAAGAAACCGTAGGCCTGGACGGCGGTCATGCAGCCCATGGCGCTCTGGACCAGCGAAGTGAAGGTGCAGCAGAGCAGGAAGGCGACGGGCACGTAGAGCATCCAACCCTTGCGGCCGGTGCACTTGCAGAACACGGCGAGGGTGATCATGGTCATACCGCCGAGCAGCTGGTTAGAAGCACCGAAGAGCGGCCAGATGTTGGCATAGCCACCAAAGGCGAGGGCGAGGCCAGGAAGCAGAGTAACGACCGTGGCGAACCAGGGGTTGCCGAGGACCTTCATGTAGCCGGCCTTGGACTCGATGGCCAGGGCGTCGTTGGTCTGGGCAAAGAACTCGGAGAACGAGGTGCGAGCGATGCGGGCGACGGCATCGAGCGAGGTCAGGGCCAGAGCGGAAACGTTCATGGTCATGAAGACGGTTGCGAGCGTGCCGTCAACGCCGAAGGCCTGCATACCGCGGGAGATGCCAGCTGCGAAGATCTGGAACGGGGTGGAAGCGACGCCGGCGTTAAGGGCGCCGGTACCGGCGGTGTTCATGTCGGAGAACATGATGCCGGCGACGATGATGGCAAGGATGCCGACGAAGGACTCGACGATCATGGCGCCGTAACCGACCTTAACGGCGTCCTGCTCCTTCTCGACCTGCTTAGAAGAGGTGCCGGAAGATACGAGGCTGTGGAAACCGGAGAGAGCACCGCAGGCAACGGAGACAAACAGGACCGGGAACATCATGCCAGAGGCAGTGGAGAAGCCGGTGAAGACCGGAGCGGTGATGGTGGCCTGACCGTTGACGCCCAGGACGACGATGCCGAGGACAGCGCAGACGATCATGACGATCATCATGATGGAAGTGAGGTAGTCACGCGGGGTCTTGAGCATCTGGATGGGCATAGCGCCAGCGAAGACCAGGTAGACCATGACGACGGCGAACCACTGGAACTTATCCAGGTAGACCGGGAACTGCATACCGACGGCGAACATGAGAACCATGAGGACCACGCCGGTGACGAACTCGGCAGCGCCGGTGAGGTTGAACTTCTTCTGGGCCCAACCAAAGGCGATAGCGACGAAGGTGAACAGGATGGAGATGGTACCAGCGCAGCCGGCGGCATAGGACTTGGTGAAGTCGATGGCACCGGTAGCGGCACCAGAAGCGTCAACGGCCGGGGTGAACATGAACGTCTTGCAGACCATGTCGGTGAAGGCGGCGATGACGATGATGCAGAACAGCCAGCAGAACAGCAGGAACAGGCGACGACCGGTCTTGCCGATGTACTTCTCGATGAGCTGAGCCAGGGACTTGCCGTTGTTCTTCATCGAGGCGTACAGGGCGCCAAAGTCGTGGACGGCGCCAAAGAAGATGCCGCCGACGAGGACCCAGAGCACGACGGGCAGCCAGCCAAAGGCCATGGCGACGATCGTACCCGTAACAGGGCCAGCACCGCAGATCGAGCTGAACTGGTGCGAGAACGCGGTGAAGGCGGAGACGGGCGAGAAGCTGTTGCCGTCCTTCATGCGCTTGGCCGGCGTGAGGGCCTCTTTGTCAACGCCCCACTTGTTGGCCAGCCATCGGCCATAGCCCAGATAGCCGCAGGCGAGCACCGCCGCGGCCACAACCATGAGCAAAACTCCGTTCATTACATTTCCTCCTCTAAAAAGAACTTCCCAGACATAAAAAATGAGGGCCGTCGGTTGCGCTCGACGGCCCTCATCTTCATCAGCCGCCCGTTATCGTACGGGCTAGCTGTATGTGCTAACCCGCATCAGATAATTACTACGCTGATAATGTTTAGCTGATGCGTGAACATGTCTAAGAAATCCTCTTCAATCATGATGTGAACGATCCGTGCGTGTTCACATCCCCCAGTGGTTGAAAAGGAGTATGAAACTTTAGTTACCTAAAGTCAACGCAAATTTGTAATGAATTTTCAACTTTTTTTGAATTTCTCGGTATAAAACGCCACTGACCTCGGACTTTACCGAACGACAGTTTTTGCTTGAGAGATGCTCCTGGGAGCCGCGGGAGCCGGGCGGCGCATATGAACTTTCCTGCTCTACAGTCCTGCGCAAGACGGAAAGCACATTAAGTGCTTTCCTTTGCGTG
>CALFGH010000093.1 GCA_937958315.1 uncultured Collinsella sp.
GGAAACTTCGCGAAGCCCAGTTCCCGAGGGAAAGGCTCAGCCGCCACCACACAGACCGCAGGGACGGGAGAAGCTATACTACTCTCAGTAGTTAAGGGTCGCGGATCCGCCGCGTCGCCGCTCTCAACAGGAGGTCTTTGTTTATGGCAGATCAAAAGCCGGTTGTCGGGATCATCATGGGTTCCAAGTCCGATCTGGGCGTTATGGAAGGCTGCACCGCCGAGCTCGAGGCGCTTGGTGTGCCCTATGAGCTCGTCATTGCGAGCGCACACCGCACGCCGGCAAAGGTCCACGAGTGGGCCTCGACTGCTGCCGATCGCGGTATCAAAGTAATTATCGCTGCCGCCGGCAAGGCCGCTCACTTGGGTGGTGTCGTGGCTGCCTTTACGCCGCTGCCGGTTATCGGTGTGCCTATGAAGACGAGTGACCTGGGCGGTATGGATTCGCTGCTGTCGATGGTGCAGATGCCTTCGGGCGTGCCCGTGGCCTGCGTTGCCATCAACGGCGCCAAGAACGCCGCCATCTATGCCACGCAGATTCTGGGTGCTTGCGACCCCGAGTACCGCAAGGTTATCGAGAAGATGAAGCAGGAGATGGCCGACGCCTAAGCGACTTGCCGTTCCGCTGTAATCATAGGGAGAGTCATGTCCGACTATCAGGGAAAACGTTTTTCGGCTTCTCAGATCCCCGATCCATCCAAGGCGGGATCGGCCCGCTCCATGCAGCAGGGTCGGGCATCCTCTCCTCAGCAGGCTCGTGCACCGCGCCCCGTAACGCCGACGTCCCATCGCCGTCAGGATACACCGGCTGCGTATCGCCCCTCGTCATATGGCACGGCAAAGAAGCGGGCCCGGTCGACGAGGCAACCGAGTGGCGCTCCGTCCAGCTACACCGAGCCGCCGCGTAAGAAGCGCCGCTCCATCATCCCCATCCTACTCATCATCGTGGGCATCGGTCTGATTGTCGCCGCCGCCGCCATCTTTATCAATGCTCAGATTGGCTATAAGCAGGCGAGCGATTCGTACCAGAAAATCGAGAAGCAATATGTAAGCGATAAGGACGCCAGCGGCGTGCCGATTATCGACTTCGATGCGCTTGCTCAGACAAACCCCGAGATTGTGGGTTGGATTTACGTGCCGGGAACCAACATCAACTATCCCGTGGTGCAGACCAACAACAACTCCAAATACCTCAACACGCTGTTCGACGGTACGGCCAATGCGTCCGGGGCCATTTTTCTGGATAGCGATGACACCGCGCCGGGAATGGTTGACCAGCAGACCACGATCTACGGCCACCACATGAATGACGGGTCGATGTTCAACGTGATTTCGGACACCACCGACCAAGCGACATTCGATAGCATCGAGTACGTGTATTACATCACGCGCGATGCAACGTATAAGCTGCGACCGCTGGCGACCAAGGTCGTCGAGGATACGTATGCCAAGGCGCGCACGCCTAATTTTGAGGGTGACGACGGGCTCAAGAACTACCTGTCCGAGATGCTCGACGGTGCTTCGGCAGTGGCGAGTGATGCAGGCGATCGCGCTGCTTCGGCAACCAAGGTCGTGACGCTCGTGACCTGTCGCTCGCTGTCATTTAGCAATACGCGCGCCGTCATGGTGCTCACGCCGGTCGAGGAATAAAGTGTCCGGGCCCCGTCCCAAAAAGACTACCCTGGAAATCAAAAGGAGAAATGATGCTTGAAAGTGGCAAATCGATGCCTTCGGTTGATGCTTGGCTGCGCGAAGCCAAGGCCGATGTTTCGGCGGCTGATTGTGGGATGTACCTGACACACAACGGCGTGGTGCGTGCGACGCCTAAGTCCGAGGTGCGTGGGGTCGAGACAGATGGTGTGGCGCCTGGACATAAGGTGGGCGGCATGGTGTTCGGCTTCGATGCCGATAAGGTGCAGGCCGCTATCGAGGCGACGCGCACGATGCCGGGTATCGGCTATGTGCGTGTGTGGCTGGCGAGTGGCGAGCTTACCGTGGGCGACGACATCATGCTCGTGCTCATTGGCGGGGACATTCGTCCGCACGTGGTCGATGCCCTGCAGTCGCTTGTCGGCACCATCAAGAATGAATGCGTGAACGAGGTAGAGCGCGAGGCATAGGGCTTTGCGATCGATTCGAGCCCATCTGTAGCAAGAGCCCGCTGGCAGTTAGATTGAACTGCCAGCGGGCTTACTTGTCCGTTGGAACCGACTTGCAGCAGCGCCAGCGCTATACGCGTGTGGCGTCCTTGGGGCTCATGGTCATGCTCTGGAAGCGGTTTTCCATAAAGTCATTATCGAAGTACTTGCCGTAGAACTGCGCAACGGGAATATCCGGTTCCGTGCCGTTGACGCGCTGATACCAATAATCGAGCGACTGCAGCGTCATAACGCCATCGACCAGCATAATGATGGTGAAGATGACGGTAGCCGAGTAGCGGCTCTTCCACGGAATCATGTTGATGAGCTTGAGCAGCCTCGGCAGCAGCAGCTTGATCCAGATGAGGCCACCCAGGCCCCACAGACAGGCGAAGCCCGTGCAGGTGCGTCCGCCCGTGAGGACCACGAGCGGGTCGGGCATACCGAACAGCGTTATGTGCGAGTAGCTCCACGAGACCACGCCAAACGCGGTCTGCATAAACCAGCCCACGAACACCTCAAAGCTGGCGCCGAGCAGGGCGCTCACCAGGAAAATGATGATGGGGTTCTTTTTATAGAAGCGGTTGAGCACCATGGTCATGAGCACGGCACCAAAGCCGTAGATGGGGCTGAAGGGGCCAAACAGCATACCGGCGCGGTCCTGGTAGACACCCGGATCGTTGACGGTCATATGCCAGATATCCTCCAGGACCAGGCCGAGCACGCAGCAGACAAAGAATACCCAGAACAGGTTGAAGTAGTTGAGCTTGATGTAGCCCTCGCCGGTTTCATCGCGCCCGAGCATGCCCTCGGCGGCGGCGTCGCGGTCGAGCATCTCCTGCAGGCGGCGCTGCAGCTCGCGCTCCTGGCGCAGTGTGGGGTCGACGGTGGCCGAAAGCGCGACGAGGATGCCGAGCTGGATGGCAGGGCGCAGCAAGAAGGGCCCGATGCCCTGGAGCATCACGTCAACCAAAAGCTCGACGACGGTAAACGCGATAAGGATATAGGACAGACGGGCGGCATTGCGGCGCTGGTTCTTGATGAGGTCCAGGCCAAAGATGATCAAGATGACGGCACTGGCAGCCGAGAGCATGATGCCGGCGACAATCAGTCCGACCGCGACGAGCGTGTTGTCGCCGAGCTTGGCGGCGGCGTTGCCGTTGATGAGTGCGGTGATGACCTGCCACATAAAGGCGCCGACCGACGGGAGCGTGCCCACGCCGGACAGGATGCACAGGACGGCGTATACCTTAATGATGAGGGGGATCTTCTTGACCTCCGTGGCGCTGGGGACGCTGGGGTCGAGTTCGTTTCGATCCATACATAACCTTTCTCGTTTTGCTGCAGGTACAAGGATACGCCGCCGACCTGCCAAAAGACAGGACGAACGTCCCAATTGCAACAATGTAAGTCCTAACGGCGGGCGAAGCGTGGCGTAGTGAGGGTCGGCGTGGCACCGCCACCCACGTCGTGAAGCCAAATAAATGTTTGGCAGCAAAACGGATTATAAGCTCGGTGGGCTTTTAAAAAGCGCTGCTCATGCGCGGGAGTGCTTGTCTTACCGTGCGTATAATAGGGCGGGTAACGCCAAATAACGAGGCTCTGAGGGGATGCCATGTCTCAAGAAACCATCCGCGCGGCCGAGCGTGCCACGGGACAGGTGACGACCATGTCGACGTATGATCCGGACTCCGACCAGCTGCATGAGGAATGCGGCATCTTTGGTGTGTGGGCACCCGATCGCGATGTGGCTCGGCTGACGTACTTTGGTCTGCGCGCGTTGCAGCATCGCGGCCAGGAATCGGCGGGAATCGCCGTGGGCGATGGTGGCACGGTTATGGTTCGTAAAGACCTGGGACTGCTCGATCGCGTGTTCTCCAACGCCGACCTGTCGACGCTCTCCGGCCAGCTGGCCGTGGGCCACGTGCGCTATGGCACTGCCGGCGCCAAGAGTTGGGAAGCCTCGCAGCCGCATCTTTCTACCATCAACAGCGTCATCATCGCACTTGCTCACAACGGCACTCTGGTCAACACCGACGAGCTGCGCCGTCAGCTGATCGAGCTGGGCGTGCCGTTCCTCTCCAATTCGGATTCCGAGGTCGCGACCAAGCTTATCGGCTACTTCACCCAGCGTACGGGCCACCTGCGCGAGGGCATTCGCAAGACCATGGAGCTCGTGCGCGGCGGTTACGCCATGACACTCATCAACGAGCAGGCGCTCTACGCCTTCCGCGACCCGCATGGCATTCGCCCGCTGGTGCTGGGCAAGCTCGTGGACGAGGGCCTGGACCAGGCCGATGCCGCTTCTGTTTCGCAGCTGCCCTCGCAAGACGGTGCCTCGACGGTCGACTCCGCCGTCCATGTCACGCGCGCCGGCGGCTGGGTCGTTGCTTCCGAGACGTGTGCACTCGATATCGTGGGCGCCGAGTATGTTCGTGATGTCCGCCCCGGCGAGATCTTGCGCATCAGCGCCGAGGGCCTGGTGTCCGAGCAGGGCGTGCCCGCAGCTGAAGAACCGGCCAACTGCATCTTTGAGCAGGTCTACTTTGCCCGCCCCGACTCCATCATGAACGGCAAGAGCGTCTACGCCTGCCGTTACGACATGGGTCGCCAGCTGGCACACGAGGAGCCCGTCGAGGCCGACCTGGTCATCGGCGTGCCCGACTCCGGCCTGCCGCCCGCGGAGGGCTATTCGCACGAGAGCGGCATTCCCTTTGGCGAGGGCCTCATCAAGAATCGCTATGTGGGCCGTACGTTTATCGAGCCCACGCAGGAGCTGCGCGCCATGGGCGTGCGCATGAAGCTCAACCCGCTGCGCGACAACATCGAGGGCAAGCGCCTGGTCGTGATCGACGACTCCATCGTACGCGGCACCACCATGGTGCAGCTCGTCAAGATGCTGCGCAATGCCGGCGCCAAGGAGATTCACATCCGCATCAACTCGCCCGAGGTCATCTGGCCGTGCTTCTACGGTATCGATACCGACGTGCAGTCGCAGCTCATCAGCGCCAACAAGACGGTCGAGGAGATCTGCGAGTATATCGGCGCCGATTCGCTGGCCTTCCTTTCGGTTGAGGGCCTGCTGAAGGTCATGCCCAAGGGCGGCTACTGCGATGCGTGCTTTACCGGCCGTTATCCCGTGGCGATTCCCGAGAGCTTTGGCCGCGACAAGTTCATGGAGGGCTTTAAGCCCCGCAACCTGGATAAGCCGCTGCACTTTGACGACGACGCCGTGGTCGAGAAATACGATGACCGCAGCTGGGAAGAGAAGCACGGCGAGGCCTAAAACCTGCCATTTGGGGACAGGCTTATTTTGGTAGGTTTACCTGCTGTTTTGTTGATTGAGCGGCGCGCGTTGCCAGAATGCGCGCCGAAATGAACGCAACTATGAGCACCGTTTGGCGCCCGGGCGGCGGACGGTAGTGGGAGAGGAAGGCTCAGATGAGCGACAGCAAGCATGTGACGTATGAGGATGCCGGCGTCGATACCGCCGAGGGCGGTCGCGCCGTCGACGCTATTAAGCAAATGGTTAAGGACACCAACCGCCCCGAGGTCATCGGCGGTATCGGTGGCTTTGGTGGCCTGTTCTCGGCCGCCGCACTTAAGGATATGAAAGACCCGATTCTGATCAGCGGTACCGACGGCGTGGGCACCAAACTCGTGCTCGCTCAGATTATGGACCGTCACGAGACGGTGGGCCAGGACCTGGTTGCCATGTGCGTCAACGACATTTTGGCTTCGGGTGCCGAGCCGCTGTTCTTCCTGGACTACGTTGCCATCGGCCACATTGAGGCCGAGCACATGGCAAAGATCATCAAGGGCGTGGCTGACGGCTGCAAGCTCGCGGGTTGCGCGCTCGTGGGCGGCGAGATGGCCGAGCACCCGGGTGTCATGGCTCCGG
>CALFGH010000094.1 GCA_937958315.1 uncultured Collinsella sp.
CTCGGCACCCTCGCGGCAGGCAGCGAGCATGGCGCCCGAACCCAAGCCGTGGACCGAAAGCAGGTCGGCACCGGCAAGCGAAGCCGAGCGGGCGGCACCGCGAACCTGATGCGGAATGTCATGGAACTTGAGGTCGAGGAAGACCTTAAAGCCCAGGTCCTTGAACGTCTTGACGATCTCGGGTCCCTCAGCGTAATAGAGCGTCATGCCCACCTTGAGCCAAGCGGCATGACCAGAAAGCTCGTGGGCGAGCTCGAGCGCACGCTCACGGTCGCAGTCGAGGGCGACGATAACGCGGTCGCGGGCGTCGGTCTCTAGCATTCAAAAGCACCTACCAGCTCGTTGATGTCCTTCACGCCCTGGGACTCGGCCCAGGCCTCGAGCTCGTGCGCGATCTTAATCGAGGCGCACGGATCGACGAAATTGGCCATGCCGACCGACACGCAGGTGGCGCCGGCCAGGATAAACTCGGCCGCATCCTCGCCCGTCATGACGCCGCCGACACCGTTGATGGGGATATCGACGGCCTGAGCGACCTCCCAGACCATGCGAACGGCGATGTGGTGGCACAGCGGGCCCGAAAGGCCGCCCTTGGGCTTGGCCACACGGGACTTGCGGGTATGAACGTCAATGGCCATGCCCTGGATAGAGTTGATGACCGAAAGGCCGTCGGCTCCCGCGGCCTCGAGAGCCTTGGCAATCTCGGCGACGTTAACCGGAGCCATCTTTACGAACAGCGGCTTATCAGTCACCTTGCGGCAGGCAGCCATAACGGCAGAGGCGCCCTCGGGCGAGGAGCCCATGGCGGCACCGCCGGCGGCAATATTGGGGCAGCTCACGTTGATCTCGTAGCCGGCAGCCCAGGGGCACAGCTCGACATACATCTCGAGCGCGCGGACAAACTCGTCAACGGAGTGGCCGGCGACCTGACAAATGACCTGGCAGCCATCCTTGGAAAGCCGTTCGAGCCACGGGCCGGACTCACGGGCAAAGGCGGCCACACCGGGGTTCTGAAGGCCCACGGAGTTGATCATGCCGCCCGGGATCTCGGCCATGCGAGGCGCGGGGTTGCCGGGCCAGGGCTCGGCAGCACAACCCTTGGTGGTGATGGCACCCAGCTGGGAAACATCAAAGAAGTTCTGGAACTGCCAACCGTAGCCAAAGGTACCGGCTGCGGTGTTGATGGGGTTTTGCATCTTGACGCCGCCGAAATCGACGGCCATGTTCACGGTACCCACTAGAAGACCACCACCTTGGAAGCATCGAACACGGGGCCGCACATGCAGGCGCCCTTCATACCGTCGACCGTCTCGACATTGCAGGTGTTGCAGGCACCAAAGCCACAGCTCATCATGCGCTCGAGCGAAACCTCGCAGTACGCACCGGCCTCGGCGGCAGCGACGGCGACCTTCTTCATCATGACGGCGGGACCGCAGCTGGCGACGTAGTCGTAGCCGCGCTCGCCAAGCAGCTCGGCGGCAGGATCGGTGCAGAAACCGTGCATGCCGAGCGAACCGTCGTCGGTGCACACGTTAACCGTATCGCACAGCGAGCGGAACTCATCGACGCCCACGGCCTTGGACGCGGTACCAAAGCCCAGGCACACGTCGACGGCCACACCCTGCTCGGCAAGCTTACCGGCAAGGCACAGCACGGGCGGAACACCGATGCCGCCGGCGACAAGCAGGAAGAGTTTGTTGCGGTCGGCCAGCCGGGACTTTTCGAGTTCGAGGCGGTTGACGTCGTAGAGGGCCTGCATCTCGGCCAGC
>CALFGH010000095.1 GCA_937958315.1 uncultured Collinsella sp.
AAGGAGCCCGTGGCATCGAACAGCACGCCCGAGACGATGGCGCCCACGGTGCCGCCGACCATCTCGAGCGAGGTGATGGTGCCCGTGACCTTGCCGAGGTCGGCCATGCCAAACTGCTTGGACGCGGCGATGGTAGGCGTGATGGTGCCCATGCACGTTCCGATACCAAAGCTCACAGCGGCGACAATAGGACCGAGGTCCGTCGTCGGGAAGCACAGCGCCACGCAGGCGATAATGCACGCAACGGAGCCAAGGATATTGCCAAAGCGCAGGCCAAAGCGGTCATAGATCGCACCGAGCGAAATTTTGGCGACAACGACGGTGACCATATAGGCCGAAAGCACGGTACCTGCCCACATGGGATCATGACCGCCCGTGACGATCTTGGCGCCGTTGACGGTAACGCTCGTCATGTTGGTAACCTGGTTGGGCAGGATGGCGCCGTTAACGAGACCCATAAAGAGGAAGGCGACGACGAGCAGCCAAAACGCCGGGCTCTTCTTGATACGAGACCAGCCGACGCTAACCTCGGGCGCCGTGTGCTCGTCCTTGTCGCCAGCCGTCGAGACGGACGGATCGCCCGGGTTCTCGCCGAGCGGCTTAAGGCCGATCTCGGAAGGCTTGGTGCGGAAGGAGTAGGCCGTGATGGGCAGTGCCGCCACCATGCAGACGGCAGCGAGTACCAGAAACGCAGAGCGCCAGCCAACGCTCACGATAAGCGAGCTCACGATCGGCGAGAGAATGGCTCCGCCAAAGCCCGAGCCCGAAAGTGCGATGGAGATGGCAAGGCCTCGCTTGGCAGTAAACCAGTTGGCGGTCACCAGGCTAATGAGCAGACGGGTCGAGGCCACAGCGAAGCAGCCCGAAACGGCAAAGAGCACATAGACCTGCCAAAGCTCACCCACAAAGCTCATGCCCGCGAGCACCGCCGAGGTGGCGATAACGGTGAGCGAGCCCAATACGCGGCCACTCACCTTATCGGCAACATGGCCGATAACGAGCGAACCCACGACGCTCACCACGGTGGAGATAGCATTGGAGATGTTGTACTGCGCAAGGGAAATGCCCAGGTCGCTGACGATGAGCGGCTGGAACAGGCTCATGCAGTTGACGAAAATCGTGTAGCACGTGGCCATGATCACAAAGCCGGAGGTCACCACGAGCCAGCCGGGGAAGAACTTACGCTGCTGGGACATACTGCTCCTTATTTAACAAACGAATAGCCGGCGCCGGGCGCCGGTAGTGCC
>CALFGH010000096.1 GCA_937958315.1 uncultured Collinsella sp.
CCCGCGCCGGCGCCCAAGCCCGCCAAGCCGCTCGTCGACATTGACAGCCTTAATCCCGCCCAGCGCGAGGCGGTCCTGTCCACCGAGGGTCCGTTGCTGGTGCTCGCCGGCGCCGGCTCGGGCAAGACCCGCGTCTTGACCTTCCGCATCGCACATATGCTCGGCGATCTGGGCGTTAAGCCTTGGCAGGTTCTTGCCATCACGTTTACCAACAAGGCCGCGGCCGAGATGCGCGAGCGTCTGGCGGCGCTCATTCCCAGCGGCACCCGCGGCATGTGGGTGTGCACCTTCCATGCCATGTGCGTGCGCATGCTGCGTGAGGACGCCGACCTGCTGGGCTATACCGGTCAGTTCACCATCTACGATGATGATGACTCAAAGCGCATGGTGCGTGACATTATGCAGGCGCTCGGCATCGAGCAAAAGCAGTTCCCCATCAACATGATCCGCAGCAAGATCAGCTCGGCCAAAAACGCCATGATCGGCCCCGAGGACATGCTCAAGAGCGCCGATAGACCCAACGACAAAAAGGCCGCGCAAGTCTACCTGGAGCTGGAGCGCCGCCTGCGCGCCGCCAATGCGATGGACTTCGACGACCTGCTCGTGCGCGCGCTTGAGCTGCTGCGCACCCGCCCCGAGGTGCTCGATAAGTACCAAGAGCGCTTCCGCTACATTAGCGTCGACGAGTATCAGGACACCAACCACGTCCAGTACGAAATCGCCAACCTGCTGGCCGCCAAGTACCAAAACCTCATGGTCGTGGGCGACGATGACCAGTCCATTTACAGCTGGCGTGGCGCCGACATCACCAATATCCTGGACTTTGAGAAGGATTTTAAAAACTGCAAGACCGTCAAGCTGGAGCAGAACTATCGTTCCACGGGTCATATCCTGAACGCCGCCAACGCCGTGGTACGCCACAACTCGCAGCGCAAGGACAAGCGCCTGTTTACGGCCGAGGGCGATGGCGAGAAGATCCAGGCCTTCCAGGCGAGCGACGAGCGCGACGAGGGCCGCTGGATTGCCGGCGAGATCGAGAAGCTGCATGCCAAAGGCACGAGCTACGACGACATTGCCGTGTTCTATCGCACCAACGCCCAGTCGCGTATCCTCGAAGATATGTTCCTGCGCGCGGGCGTGCCCTACAAGATCGTGGGCGGCACGCGATTCTTCGACCGTGCCGAGATCCGCGACGTCATGGCCTACCTTAAGATGATCGTGAACCCGGCCGACGAGATGAGCGTCAAGCGCGTCATCAACACGCCGCGCCGCGGCATCGGCTCCACCTCGATCCAAAAGATCGAGCAGCTGGCGCGCGACAACCGTTGCTCGTTCTTCCAGGCTTGCGAGATCGCGTGCGCCGAGACGGGCATGTTTAGTGCCAAGGTGCGCAACGGCCTGTCGAGCTTTGTGTCGCTGGTGCGCGAGGGCCGCCGCATGGACGGCGAGCTCAAGGACGTTGTCGAGATGATCGTCGATAAGACGGGCTTGCTGCAGGCGTTTCGCGCCGAGGGCACCATGGAGTCCGAGAGCCGCGCCGAGAACATTCAGGAATTCCTGGGCGTCGCCGCCGAATTTGAGGAGACGCACGAGGACATCGAGGGTACGCTCGAGAGCTTGGAAGAGCTGCGCGCAGCCGGTGTTGCCGACGTGCCTGCCGGCGCCGAGCCCGAGCCCGTCGTGGTGAGCGCGCCTGCGCCCGAA
>CALFGH010000097.1 GCA_937958315.1 uncultured Collinsella sp.
GGGCGCCCTGCTGGGCATGATCCCGCAGGGCCTGGTGCTGCTGACTTCGTCGGTGCTCGCGATTGCCACGGTGCGTCTGGCGCGTCGCAAGGTGCTGGCACAGCAGCTCTACTGCATCGAGACGCTCGCGCGCGTCGACGTGCTGTGCCTGGACAAGACGGGCACCATCACGTCGGGCCGCATGGAGGTCGAGGGCACGTATCCGCTGCCGGTTGAGGGCGTGAGCCTAGGCGCCGGCTCGGACGAGGCGGCCGTTCCCGTCGATACCACGGTGCTCGATTTTGCGCTGGCTAACGTCGCGCGTGCGACTTCGGCCGATGCCAACGAGACCTGCCAGGCGCTGCTCAACTATTACGCCGATCGCCCGGTCGAGGTGTCTGAGCCGCTGTCGGTCATTCCATTCTCGTCGTCTAAAAAATGGAGTGGCGCTTCGTTTGCGCAGGGCTCCTATGTGATGGGCGCCGCGCAGTTTGTGCTTTCGGAGCGTGTGTTTTCGCAGGTCGAGAACCGTGTCGCCGAGCTTGCCGATACCTGCCGCGTGCTCGTGGTGGCGCGCGTGGACGGCTTTACGCCCGATGGCGATATGGTGGGCGAGGCCGAGCCCGTGGGCTTTGTGACCATTCGCGACGAGATCCGTACCTCGGCTGCCGAGACCATCGGCTACTTTAACGAGCAGGGTGTGACCCTCAACGTGATCAGCGGCGACGACCCGCGCACGGTGTCATCGATCGCGCGCGTGGTGGGCGTTCCGGGGGCCGATGCCTACGTCGACGCCACGACGCTCGATACGCCGTCCAAGATTGATGCGGCGGTGGACCGCTATCACGTCTTTGGTCGCGTGACGCCGCAGCAAAAGCGCGAACTCGTGCAGGCGCTCAAGCGTCGCGACCATACCGTTGCCATGACGGGCGACGGCGTCAACGACGTGCTGGCGCTCAAGGAGGCCGACTGCTCCGTGGCCATGGCCGCCGGTTCCGATGCTGCGCGCAACGTGGCCGAGATCGTGCTGGTCGACAACGATTTTGCCTCGATGCCCGCCGTGGTGGCTGAGGGCCGTCGCTCCATCAACAACCTGCAGCGCTCTGCGGCGCTGTTCTTGACTAAGACGCTGTTCTCGATGGGCCTGGCGGCGCTGTGCATCGCGTTTCCGCCGTATCCCTTCGAGCCGATTCAGATGACACTCATCAACTTCTTCTGCATCGGCGCGCCGGGCTTTGTGCTGGGTTTGGAGCCCAACAACGCCCGCGTGAAGGGGTCATTCTTGACCAACGTGCTCAAGCGTGCGTTGCCGGCGTCGCTGGCGGTTATTATGGCTGCGGCGCTCGATATCTTTGTAGCGCGCGTGTTTGGCTTTAACCAGCTCACGCTTTCGACCATGTGCCTGCTTACGTCGTGTACGGCGAGCGTGAGTCTGATCTGGCGTATCTCGCAGCCGCTCACCCCCTTGCGCGTGGTGCTCTTTGTGTTTGTCGTCGTCGGCATCCTGGCGGGTGTTATCGGATTCCCGCAGCTGCTGTCCATCGCCAACCTGTCGATGGGCGAGGCCGTTATCTTGCTGGCGATCGTCGTCTTTACCTGCACGGTGTTCTTTAAGCTCGCCACGATGATGGATTCGCTTAAGCCGCGTCGTCGCCATGCTGCCACCGGCTTTGGCCGTGGCGTTCGCGTCCGTCTGGGTCGTGGTGGCGGCAAGGTGAGCTCGACGGGCTCAACTGCCCAGCGTTTTGCCAAGCGCGTCGCCGCCGGTATGGCGCAGCGCCGTGAGGAGCGCACCGCTCGCGAGGCCGAGGTTCGCGCGCTCGAGGGTGTGGAAAAGGCCCAGCCCAAGAAAAAGAAGGGCACGGGCGTCACTCGCTCGCGTGTGACCAAGTCCGCCCAGGGCATTAAGGTCTCGATGCCGAGCAAGAAGAAAAAGCCCGGAAATAAAGCCTAGCCGCCCGGGGGATGATTTTCTAATCCCCGTCCCAGAAAAATCATCCTTCCACAAAGACTACCCTGGCGATGTTGAATTGGTGCCTTGCTCCTGTGGGGGCGTGGTGATGTTATGCTCTAACCTCGACTGTATGAATTGCTCCGAAAAGAGGAAGCCGTGATCTGCCCGCATTGCCTTAAGACCATAGAGGACGGCGCCTCGTTCTGCCCCTATTGCAACGCATACGTTGGTCCGGGCGACGGTCCCGAGCATACCGAGTTCGTATTCTGCGATGGTTGTGGCGCACGCCTGTCCCCGCATGATCGCACCTGTCCCAAGTGCGGGCGCCCCGCCCCGGGCATCCTTTCCAAAGACGCGGCTGCATCCGATCTGGCAGCAGGCCGCACGGCCGGCTTTCCGCGCTTGACGCAGGAGCAGATCGATACCGAGGTGCCCCATGCGCCGGCCTCTGCCGCCGCGGTGCTCTCGGATGCCGCCGACCCCAACGAGACCTGCGTGCTGCCTGCCTTCGATAAGGACTTTGGCATCCCCAAGGTCGATATCCCTACACCGGTGTCCCTGCGCGATGATGTCCAGCCCAAAAAGCAAAAGGCCAAGCGCAAGGTCCATTCCGACGAGGATGCCTATCACAAGCACAAGCGCCATATCCCCAAACCGCTTATCGTCATCGCGGTGCTCGCCGCCGTGTGCGGTGGTACGTATTGGTTTGTGACTGCCGATCCTATGGGCGTCATGCCCGGCTTCTACGACCAGTTTGGCCAGGCCGCCAAGACCACCTTCCCGTCGCGCCAAAAGGGCGAGGCCACCGAGAAAGAGTCCAAGCAAGAGGATGCGTCCGAGGTCGTTCAGGAGGAGACCGTCTTAACCGACGACCAGCTCTACACCAGGCTCGACGGCCTGTACCAGACCATCGTGTCGTACAGCGACGATGATCAGATCGGCGAGGTCATCGATTCGTTTAATAACGGCTATCTGCGTACGCCGCTCTCCACCCGCCAGGAGCTGTCGCAGAGCGCTTACGCCCTGCGCGATCAGATTAAAAAGACCCAGGATGAGCTCAATAACCTCAAGGTTCAGGACGACACCGTCTATGCGGAGGACATCGATCATCTAAAGCAGCTTGCCCAGTGGATGTACGAGCGCGTCGACGTGATCTGCCAGAGCTGGGACATCTCGCTATCCATTCCCGACGGTGAGTCGCTGAGCGCTCACCAGAGCGAGATCTTGGCGCCCATCGCACAAGGCGGCAACAGCGCGCTTAACCAGTACGACGCCAACGTGAGCGCATGGAGACCGCAGCAACGTTCGTAATTTGTTGCCCTCCGGCGGCATAACCTGCGTGCGCAATTGATGGAAGCCCGTGCTTATTGCTACAATTTGACCAAATATGCTTTAAACGCACGAGGAAGGAACCACATGTTTGGTTTTAAGAAAGAGCTCTACACGCCCGAGTATCAGCTTGCCGGCGATGAGTGCGCGGTGATCGAGACGTCGAAGGGCACCATCAAGGTCAAGTTTGACGGCGAGGGCGCCCCCATCCACGTGGCGAACTTCTGCGAGCTTTCCACGATGGGTTTTTACGACGGCCTTAAGTTCCATCGCTATGTGCCCGGTTTTGTGATCCAGGGCGGCGACCCCAATACCCGCGATATGTCCGGCGCCGATGTCGCCGCCGGCCTTGAGGGCCCCGACGGCATGCCCGGTACCGGTGGCCCCGGCTACTGCATCAAGGGCGAGTTCGCTACCAACCCGCGTAACAGCCACGTCGACGGCGCGCTTGCCATGGCACGTTCCATGGATCCCGATTCCGCAGGTTCGCAGTTCTACTTCTGCCTGGGTGCCCAGCACAACCTCGACTCCGGCTATACCGTATTTGGCACCACGGTCGAGGGCCTCGACGTCATCTCGCAGCTGCGTGCCGGTGACGAGATCGTCCATGTCGAGATCGTTCACGAGTAAAGGGGACTTCCTTGAATAGCCAGCTGATCCAACAGGGCCGCGCCGCTTATCGCGCGGGTGATTATTCCGCTGCCGCCCAGATGCTCGGTGCGGCAAAGACCCCCGGTGAGATTATGGGCGAGGCCGACCATCTGCGCGGCAACGCCTTGATGCACCTGGGCATGTATGCCGAGGCCGCCGAGGCCTACGCCGCCGCCCTCAACGACGGTACCTATGGCAAGCGCGGCGCGCTGCTTACCAACCGCGGCAAGGCGCTTGCTGCCGTGGGTGACTATGTGACCGCAGCCCAGGCTTTCTCCGCTGCAACGCAGGATGCATCCTATGCCACGCCGTTTAAGGCCTATCTGGGTCTGGGCAACGCCCTGTTCCAGTCGGGCGATTATGCCAATGCCGGCACCGCCTTCCGTCAGGCTGCCATCGATGGCGCCAACCCGGCTCCCGCCGCCGCCCTCGGCGATCTTGGCCGCTGCTTCATTAAGCTCGGCCGTCCGGCAGACGCCGTAGAGACCTACCGCACGGCCATTGACTTTGCCGGTCCGCGCGATGACACGCGTGCGCTTAACGCCGGTATGGGCGAGGCGCTCTCTGCCGCCGGTCGCCCCTCTGACGCGCTCGATGCCTTTAACGCCGCCACCGCCGATGGCATCTACCAGCTCACCTCCGAGCAGGCCGATGAGCTTGCCCGCGTGCACGATTCGCTTGCCGCGCTGTCTGCCCAGACGGCTATGGCCACGGCTCCGGCGCCCGCGATGGAC
>CALFGH010000098.1 GCA_937958315.1 uncultured Collinsella sp.
CGGCCGTGGCCTCGGCCAAGCGCTCGGCCTCCTGGTCCTTGAGCGCTGCCATGAGCGAGCGAATACGAATACGCGCGGCGCCCAAGTTGGACACCTCGTCAATCTTGAGCACAGTGTAGATCTTACCGCTGGCCTCCAGGATCTCCTGCACCTGGTCGGTAGTCAGGGCATCAAGACCGCAGCCGAAGGAATTGAGCTGGATCAGGTCCAGGTCGTTGCGCATCGTCACAAAACGGGCGACGGCGTACAGACGGCTGTGGTACATCCACTGGTCGACGACGCGGATGGGGCGTTCGGGCTTTACCAGGTGCGCAAGCGAATCCTCGGTAAAGACCGCAAAGCCAAAGCTCGAGATAAGCTCGGGCAGGGCATGGTTGATCTCGGGGTCGTTATGGTAGGGACGGCCGGCGAGTACGATGCCGTGGCCACCGTGGTCCTCGACCCACTTAAGAGCCTCCTCGCCCATGGTCTGGATGTCCTCGTGGAAACGCGCATCGGCCTCAAAGGCAGCGTTGACAGCGGCATCGACCTCGGAGCGCGTGATCTTGGGTCCACGCACACGACCGCGACCAGCCTCGGCGTCGGCCACGCGGTCGACGGCGAGCACCTGGTACAAGCGGCGCTTGAGCTCGGTCTTGTCGTGATAGGGCACAAACGGGTACAGGAACTCGATGTTCTGCTCGCGAATCTCGTCGATATTGAGCGCCAGCGCCGTGGGGTAACTCATGACGATGGGGCAGTTATAGCAGTTGCCGGCGGTCGGATCCTCCTTGCGCTCCCAGCGCACGCACGGCATCCAGATAAAGTCGACGTCACGGTCGATGAGGTTCATCACGTGGCCGTGGCTCATCTTGGCCGGATAGCACACGCTCTCGGACGGCATGGACTCGATGCCCGCCTGGTAGGTCTTTTTGCTCGACTGGTCGGACAGCTGCACGCTAAAGCCCAGGCGCGTAAAGAACGCATGCCAGAAGGGGTAGTTCTCGTACATGTTGAGTGCGCGCGGGATACCCACGGTGCCGCGCGGGGCCTCGTCGGGGCTCAGGACCTCGCGGTCAAAGAGCAGCTCGTTTTTCTTTTTGAAGAGGTTGGGGGCCTCAGTCTTCTGCTTTTTGTGGCCGGCGCCCTTCTCGCAGCGGTTGCCGGTAATGAAGCGCCTACCGCCGCCAAAGTCGTTGACGGTAAGCTGGCAGTTGTTGGAGCAGCGACCGCAGCGGACATGCTTTTGCGTCACGGTGAGGTGCGCGATGTCCTCGGCTGAAAGGATGGTCGAGGTGCCGTCGGCGCCGGCGCGATCGCGGGCTAGCAAGGCCGCACCATAGGCGCCCATGCAGCCGGCGATGTCGGGACGCACGGCGTGAACGCCAGTGAGCTGCTCAAACGCACGCAGCGTAGCGTCGGACATAAAGGTACCGCCCTGGACGATCACTTGGCTGCCAATCTCCTTGGGGTCGCGCAGCTTAATGACCTTGAACAAGGCGTTCTTGATGACGGAATAGGACAGGCCGGCCGCAATGTCGCCCACCGTGGCGCCTTCCTTTTGCGCCTGCTTGACGCGCGAGTTCATAAAGACCGTGCAGCGACTGCCCAGGTCGACCGGGGCCTTGGCATGGATGGCGGCGTCGGCGAACGCGCGCACGTCCATGTTCATAGAGACGGCGAAGCTCTCGATAAAGCTACCGCAACCCGACGAGCAGGCCTCGTTGAGCATGATGTGCTCGATTACACCGTCCTTGACGCGCAGGCACTTCATGTCCTGGCCGCCAATGTCCAGAATAAACTCGACGCCGGGCAGGAACGCCTTGGCGCCGCGCAGGTGCGCAACGGTCTCGATCTCGCCGGAGTCGGCCTTGAGGGCTTCGATGAGCAGTGCCTCGCCATAGCCGGTAGTGGTCACGTGGCCGATGGTGCAGCCCTCGGGGATGTGGTTGTAGAAATCGGCCATGATGACCTTGGCCGTGCCCAGGATGTCGCCGTTGTTGTTGCCGTACCAGGTGTGCAGCAGCTGGCCGTCCTCACCCACGAGCGCGGCTTTCATGGTGGTGGAGCCGGCGTCGATACCGATGAACACGCGGCCGGTGTAGCCGTCGAGCTTGCCCTTGGGGACGACTTCCTGGTCGTGGCGGGTTTTGAACTCGGTAAAGTCCTCGTCGGTGGCAAAGAGCGGATCCAGGCGCTCGACCTCGGCACCCTGCGTGTCACCCAGGGCATCGATGGCCTCGATGAGCTGCGGGAAAGTGCTGAGCTTATTGGACTCGTGCGCCATGGCGGCGCCGCTCGCCACAAACAGGTGGGCGTTTTGGGGCACGATACGGTGCTCCTCGTCCAGGTTGAGCGTGAGGTAGAAGCGATGACGCAGCTCGGAGAGGTACTGCAGCGGGCCGCCCAGGAAGGCGACGTTGCCGCGGATGGGACGGCCGCACGCCAGGCCCGAGATGGTCTGGGTCACGACAGCCTGGAAGATGGAGGCAGCCACGTCCTCGGGGCGGGCACCCTCGTTGAGCAGCGGCTGGACGTCGGTCTTGGCAAAAACGCCGCAGCGGCTGGCGATGGGATAGATCGTGGTGGCGTTGGCCGCGAGTTCGTTAAGGCCGCTGGCGTCGGTGTGCAGCAGGGTTGCCATCTGGTCGATGAACGCGCCCGTGCCGCCGGCGCAGGTGCCGTTCATGCGCTGCTCGATGCCGTTGTCGAAGTAGATGATCTTGGCGTCCTCGCCGCCCAGCTCGATGGCGACATCGGTGGCCGGGATGAGGGTCTCGACGGCACGCTTGCTGGCGATGACCTCCTGGACAAACTCCAGGTCGAGCCACTGGGACAGCAGCAGGCCGCCCGAGCCGGTGATGGCGCAGGTCATCTGGGCAGCCGGCAGCACGGTCGCAGCACCCTCGAACAGGTCGCGGGCGCAGGCACGGACCTGTTCTCCGGGTTTCATAACT
>CALFGH010000099.1 GCA_937958315.1 uncultured Collinsella sp.
GTCGCCGACCGCAACCGGCGCATCGTGCAGCGTTCCCGTCACGACGGTGCCGACGCCCTTGATCGTAAAGCAGCGGTCAATCGGCAGGCGAGGTGCGGCATCGCTCCGCTCGGAACGGTCACCACAGGCATCCCAGCAGGCACTTACCTGCTCGTCGAGCACCGCAAGCAGCCCGTCGATCCCATCGCCCGTCTTAGACGACACGGGCACAATGGGCGCGCCCGCAAACACAGTACCCGACAAAAAGTCATCGACATCGAGCTCGGCAAGCTCGGTCATCTCGGCGTCGGCCAGGTCGCACATCGTCAGCGCGACCACCATATGCGTGACACCCAGCAGCTCCAGCACATGCACGTGCTCGCGGGTCTGCGGCATTACGCCCTCAACGGCAGAGACCACCAGCACGGCAACATCGATACCCGTGGCGCCCTGCACCATGGCGCGCAAGTAATGCGCATGCCCCGGCACGTCGACCAGGCCGACGATCTTGCCACTCGGCAGTGCCAGCTCGCCAAAACCCAACTCCACCGTCATGCCGCGACGACGCTCGACCTCCAGGCGATCGGGATTCTTGCCGGTCAACGCCTCGATCAGTGCCGACTTACCGTGGTCGACGTGGCCCGCCGTGCCAACGATAACGGGACACTCCACCAGCGCTTGAACCTCACTCATCGAGCAATCGCCTTCTCAACGCATGCGACGAGCGTCGATGCCGCCGTCTCGATATCGCGGTCGCCCACAAGCGTACGGACGTCAAACAAAATGCGATCGTGCGAAGTTCGCGTGACGACCGGCGTGTCGAAGTCCTGGACAAGCGAGCGCTTGAGCGCGTCGACGGACAGGCGCCCGTCGACCGGGCACACGGCAACGCACATGGTGGGCAGCTCGACGGTAGGCAGCGAGCCACCGCCGGGGGTCGACGATTCCTCGACAATCTCCAACTCAACGGCGCACGGGCAACCGACCTTATCGAGCCCGGCGACCATACGATCGCGCAACTTACGTGCGCGACGCTCCAGATGAGCCTGCGGAAGCGTGAGCATGTTGAGCACCGGCACCTCGCGATGGGCAACATCAGCGCCGTCCATGTAGATACGCAGCGTGGCCTCGAGCGCCGACAGAGCCAGTTTGCCCGGGCGCAGGGCGCGCATAAGAGGATGTGACCCACAGGCCTGGACCAGGTCACGACGGCCCATGATAATGCCCGCCTGTGCGGCACCGAGCAGTTTATCGCCCGAGCACGACACCAGATCGAGCCCTGCCGAAACCGAAGCCGGCGTGGTTTCTTCGCCGCCGCGCACCAAGATGTCGTCGGGCAACAGCGCGCCCGAGCCCTGGTCCTCGTAGAACAGCAGGCCATGCTTGTGAGCAAGCGCCGCAAGCTCCCGAGAACCCACCTCCTCGTGAAAACCCTCGATGCGATAGTTGGAAGGATGGACCTTAAGGATCATCGCCGTATCGGGCGTGATGGCTTGCTCATAATCTGTCAGGTGCGTGCGGTTGGTGGCGCCGACCTCGACGAGTTTGGCGCCCGAAGCCGCCATGACATCGGGGATGCGGAAGCTGCCGCCGATCTCGACAAGCTCGCCGCGGCTGACGATAACCTCCCTGCCTGCGGCATGGGTCGCCAGCACCAGCAGCACAGCGGCGGCGTTGTTGTTAACGACCAGCACGTCCTCGGCACCGGTAAGCGAGCGGATAAGCTGCGCGGCATGCACGCCAAACTGTGTGGAAAGCACGCGGTCATATGCGCTGGGGCTTCCGCCGCGCTGAATGTGGCCGGGAACCACATGGCGTGCTTCCACGCCCACAAGGTTTTCCAACTCCGCCGCGATGCGTTTGCTGATGCAGTCGTAGGGCAGGGACGAGCGGTAGGCCTCGCGCTCCTTTTTCTTCATTTTAGCCTCCTCCACACTCATCGCGCCCTCGGCCACGGCAAGGATAGAAAAGGCTTTCTTGCCCTTGGCGCGGCTTTCCACCGTCTGTGCGATCCTTTTGATGTCGTAAGGGAT
>CALFGH010000100.1 GCA_937958315.1 uncultured Collinsella sp.
TCTGTCCAGGCGGAGGCATATAAGGTTCCCTGCTCGGACAGTCCTGCGCAAGACGGAGGCCACATTAAGTGGCCTCCTTTGCGTGCGGAACTCGCGATCGATGTTGCCCCATACGCCCGCCCAGGTTCTTGGGTAACGTTGCTGGACGAACGTCGCTTTGCTCGTTCGCTTTTTGATCTGGAGAGCCGGGTGGGCTGATAGATAGATACGAGTAGGGGCTCTCCCGTACATGGACGGGAGAGCCCCTTGTTGCGTTTGGGTTGTTGGTACGACCTAGAGGTGCGAGATGATCAGTTCCATCTTGCCCTCGAGCTCGATCTTGTCCACGGTGCTCGGAGCCAGCAGGTGGCTTCCCTTGTGGACGGGGTCGCCGCAGATGGTGCCTTCGCCGTCGATGACCGACAGGCACATGAAGGGCCAGCGCTGGTCGAGGGTCTTGCTGCCGTCGACGCGCACGCGATCGACGGTGTAGCAGGGGTTGGACTCGAGCTCGGTCACGCCGTCCACCTCGGGCGCGGTTATCGTGCCGTCGGTCGGAGCCTGAGCATCAAAGTCGATGCAGTCGAGACTCTGCTCAATGTGCAGCGGGCGCAGCTTGCCGTCGGTGCCGGGACGGTCGTAGTCGTACAGGCGATACGTCACGTCGCTCGACTGCTGCGTCTCCAAAATGAGCGTGCCGGTCTTGATGGCGTGCACGGTACCGGAATCAATCTGGAAAAAGTCGCCCTTGTGGATCGGCAGTACGTTGAGCATATCGTCCCAGCGGCCGTCCTCGATCATCTGTGCGGCCTCGGCGCGGTCATGCGCGCGCTGGCCGACGATGATTGTGGCGCCGGGCTCGCAATCCAGCACATACCAGCACTCGGTTTTGCCCAGACTGCCGTTCTCGTGCTCAGCGGCGTACTCGTCGTTGGGATGAATCTGGATCGAAAGGTCGTCTTTGGCGTCCAGAATCTTAATGAGCAGCGGGAACTCCTTGCCCTCGCAGTTGCCAAAGAGCTCGCGGTGCTCGGCCCACAGCCACGAAAGCGTGTGGCCTGCATACGGGCCCTCCGCAATCTGGCAGTCACCGTTGGGGTGGGCCGAGATGGCCCAACACTCACCGATTGGACCCTCGGGAATGTCGTAACCAAATACGGTTTCGAGTTGACGGCCGCCCCAGATCTTCTCGTGGAAGATCGGCGTCAGTTTAATCAAATCGGACATGTTCATACTCCCATTGTGCTGCGCGGGCGCCGCGTAAAACTGCTCAAAACGAGCGCCCGTATGACCATAAAACCTATGCCAACGTTACATTGTGCAACTCAAAGCGGTCGCCAACGTTGCGCGAGGTCGAATACTCAAAGGCGGCACCACTGTCCAAAAAGCCAATCTGAGTGAGCTCGAGCAAGGGAGAGCCAGGTTTGGTGTCCAGACGCTCGGCTTCTTCCTCGGTTGCTGCCACGGCGCGAATGGTACGGTGAAAGCTCGAAATTTTCAGCCCGCATTGCTCGCGGATGAAATGGTAGAGCGATCCGTACAGGTCCTTCTTTTTCAGCCCCGGAATCAGCTCGAGGGGCATGTAGGTGTACTCGATAACGATGGGCTCCCCATCGGCCTGACGCACGCGCACGACGTGATAGGCAAAGTCATCCTCGGCAATTCCCAGCTGGGCTGCGATGTCCGCTGGTGGATTAACAATCGAGAAATCGTAGACCACCGAGGTCACCTTCTCCCCGCGGTGCTCATACGAAAAGCCCTGGGCACGGTCGTTTTTGCCCTGGAAAAACGCCTGGCCGGGAAGCCCTGCCGTGTCCTTAACGTAGGTACCCGATCCGCGTCGGCTGGTAATAAGACCTTCCTCGGTGATTTGTTCAATAGCTCGTTTGACGGTGATTTTGGAAACGCTATAGAGCTCGCAGAACTCAACGACGGTGGGAAGCTTGTCGCCCGGTTTAAGAGCGCCATCCTCGATACTTCGACGAATATCTGCAGCTATCGCCTCGTATTTGGGAATCATGGAACCTCCTTTCCGACATATATGAATACAAAAGTAAGTATAACCCTCAACAGGGCACCCATATTACTTTTATCTAAGAAGTTCGAGAAAGAAAAAAGAAAAAGACGCTTTACTTTTAAAATTAGAACGCTATAGTTTAAGCAACGAACGGAATCCTTCCGCACAACAGGATCGACCGTTTGGGGACGGTTTTGTTTTGGCGGGTTGGATATCGGTATGACCGGTGCGCGCCCGCGCCGGATAACCTGCCAAAGCAAACCCGTCTCCAACCGGAAGCTCTAGAACACGAAAGCGAGGACTTTGATGGCACAGTATCAGCTGCCCAACGACTTCTTCTTTGGCGCTGCTATGTCCGGCCCGCAGACTGAGGGTCAGTGGAACCAGGGCGGCAAGCTCGAGAACCTGTGGGACACCTGGTCCATCCAGGATCTGGGTTCGTTCTACAACCGCGTTGGCTCTTACGCCGGCAATGACTTTATGACCAAGTACCAGGAAGACCTTCGCATTTTGAAGGACTTGGGCCTGGATACCTATCGCACTTCCATCCAGTGGAGCCGTCTGCTCGATGCCGATGGCAACCTCAACGAGGAAGGCGCTGCGTGGTATCACGAGTTGTTCCGCGCTTCTCGCGAGGCCGGCCTGGAGCCGTTTGTCAACTTGTATCACTTTGACATGCCCACTTACCTCTTTAACCGTGGCGGTTGGGAGAGCCGTGAGGTCGTCGAGGCTTACGCGCATTACGCCGACGTCGCCTTCCACGAGTTTGGCCAGGAGATTAAGTACTGGTTCACCTTTAACGAGCCCATCGTCGAGCCCGAACAGCGCTATCAGGAGGGCGTGTGGTTCCCGCAGCTCCACGACTTTAGCCGCGCTCGCACCGTGCAGTATCACATTTCGCTGGCGCACGCGCTGGCCGTGGCCAACTACCGTCGCGCCTATGACGAGGGCGCTGTTCGCGCCGATGCTAAGATCGGCATGATCAACTGCTTTACCCCGGTCTACACCAAGGAGAATCCCAGCGAGGCAGACCTCGAGGCTGTGCGTATGACCAGCGGCATCAACAATCGCTGGTGGCTCGACCTTATTACCAAGGGCGAGCTTCCTGCCGACGTGCTCGGCAGCCTGGCCGAGGGCGGCGTTAAGCTCCCGTTCCGTGCCGGCGACCAAGAGATTCTCAAGCAGGGTGTTGTCGACTGGCTCGGCTGCAACTACTACCACCCCACGCGTGTTCAGGCACCGGCGAGCAAGGTCGACCAGTACGGCCTGCCGCATTTTGCCGACGAGTACGTATGGCCCGATGCCGTTATGAACGAGAGCCGCGGCTGGGAGATCTACCCGCAGGGCCTCTACGACTTTGGCATGGACTGCGCTAAGAACTACCCCGATCTTGAGTGGTTCGTTTCCGAGAACGGCATCGGCATCATGGACGAATACAAGAACCGTGACGCCGAAGGAACCATCCAGGATGACTACCGAGTCGACTTTGTGCGCCAACACCTGGAGTGGGTTGCCAAGGCAATCTCCGAGGGCGCCAAATGCCGGGGCTATCACTATTGGGCCGTCATCGATAACTGGTCTTGGGCCAATGCCTTTAAGAATCGCTATGGCTTTGTCGAGGTCGATCTGATGGATGGCTACAAGCGCCGCCTTAAGAAGTCGGCAGCCTGGCTCAAACAGGTCGCCACGACCCACGTGGTTGATTAGCGACCGGGCGAACGCCCAGACCGCGCGCCGCCGCGCGCAACACATGGCACATCTGGTGGCAGAGGGCGACAGACCACCGTGCGCATAGGAAAAGGCCGGATTTGAAAGTTAGGAGCAATCATGGCCAGTGACAACGGAAAGAGCTTCCTCGACAAGTTTGCCGAGGTCTCTGCGAAGGTGGGAAACCAGGTTCACCTGCGTTCCCTGCGTGACGCCTTCGCGACCATCACGCCGCTCTATATCCTTGCGGGTATCGCGGTTCTTATTAACAACGTCGTGTTCCCTCTGTTCCCGCTCGATGCGGCGGGCCTTGCCAACCTTCAGACGTGGGGCTCGGCAATTACGCTGGGCACCCTCAACGTCTCTGCCATTATCTTGGCCGGATTGATTGGCTACAGCCTCGCCAAGAACAAGCGTTTCGATAACCCGCTCGCTTGCGTGGTCGTCGCCATCTCTGCCTTCGTCATCATGATGCCGCAGCAGATCACCGCCTCGCTTGCCGCCACGAGCCCGCTGCTCACCGACAAGATCACCTCCGCCGAGGTCACGGGCGCCCTTTCGACTGCCAACACCGGCACCAACGGTCTGTTCTCGGCCATTATCATTGCTCTGCTCTCCGTCTCGCTCTTCATCAAGATTTCTGGCGTCGAGAAGCTCAAGGTTAAGCTGGGCGAGGGCGTGCCCCCCGCGGTCTCCAACTCCTTCAACGTCATGATCCCGATGCTGCTCAACCTCGCAATCTTCGCTCTTGCCGCAGCCCTGCTCGCCGTGTGCGCTGGCACCGATCTGTGCGCCATCATCTCCACGTGCATCTCCAACCCGCTCAAGAACATCATGAACGCCGGTCCGTGGGCTGTTATCCTCATCTACACCCTTGCCAACCTGCTGTTCTGCGTCGGTATTCACCAGTCCACCATCTCTGGCGCTACCGTCGAGCCGATCCTGACCATGCTCATCGTCGACAACATGGCCACCTTCGCCGCCGGTGGCACCATCCAGCCCGATCACTACATGAACATGCAGATCGTTAACAGCTTCGCCCTCATCGGCGGCTCGGGCTGCACCCTCATGCTTCTGCTCGACACGCTCCTGTTCTCCAAGAACAAGGCTTCCGAGACCGTTTCCAAGATGGCTATCCTGCCCGGTCTGTTCAACATCAACGAGCCGGTTATCTACGGTTACCCCATCGTGTACAACCTGCCGCTCATGATCCCGTTTGTCCTCCTTCCCGATTTGTTCATCGGCATCACCTATGGCCTTACCTGCGCAGGCATCATCAGCCCCTGCATCGCCCAGGTGCCCTGGACCATGCCTCCCGTCATCAATGCCCTGCTCGCTACGGGCTTTGACTGGCGCGCCGGCGTGTGGCAGGCTCTCGAGATTGTCATTGGCATGGCCGTCTACCTGCCCTTTATGAAGATTTCCGAGAAGGCAATCGCCAAGCAGGAGGCTCTCGCCGAGTAGAACGCCTAACGTTCGTCCCTTTCACCTTTGCGGGCGCCGGTACGCGGTGCCGGTGCCCGCGGCTCTCTCCCTTGTGTAAAGATGCAGGGGGGGTGGGCACAATAGCCGCAAGGAATAAAACCAGTTGTCGTCTGCGCGCCGCGCAGTTATAAGGAGGAAACCATGAAGAAGATCATGCTCTGCTGCAATGCCGGTATGTCTACGAGCCTGCTGGTCCAGAAGATGCAGGCCGAGGTTGCAAACCGTGGTCTGGATATCGAGGTCGAGGCTCGTCCCATGAACGAGGCCCACGATCACCTGGACGAGTGCGACATGTTGCTGCTTGGCCCGCAGATTGGCTACACCAAGGGTGACTTTGAGAAGGAGGCCGCCGGCCGCTTCCCGGTCGAGGTTATCAACATGGTCGACTACGGCCGCATGAACGCTGCCGGTATCATCGACCACTGCGTCAGCGTGATGGGCTAGGTGCTCCGCATGGAGGATATGAACGAACTGCAGATGACCTGCTTCGAGATCATCAGCTACGTCGGTACCGCCAAGAGCATGTACATCAATGCCGTGCAAAAGGCCAAGGAGGGCGATTTTGACGCCGCCGAGGAGCTTATCAAGCAGGGCGACGAGGCCTATAACGGTGGCCATGATGTTCACATGGGGCTTCTGAAGAAAGAGGCCAACGGCGAGCGTAACGGCGAGGCCCCGTTGATTCTGCTGCATGCCGAGGACCAGATGGCCGGCACCGAGACCATGCGCGTCATGGCGACGGAGCTCATCGAGGTTCACAAGCAGCTGCAGGCACTTAAGGCCTAGTCGGCGTTATCGCCGCGAAGGACCGTGCGGTCCAACAGACAACATAGTCCCTTTGACGGGCGCCGGGAGTCTCCGCCTCCCGGCGCCTTTATTTTTGGGGATGGTCTTGCGCGGCCTGTTGAGCAGCCATTTGCGTTTCCCCAGATAAAACCTGCCAAAACAAACCTGTTCCTTTTTGGTAGGTTTTTGCCTTGGGAGCGGTACCATACAGGCAATGTTTAAACGAGAAAGGTGGGCTCCCATGGAACCTAAACAGTACTACATCGGCATCGACGTCGGCGGCACCTCGGTTAAGGAGGGCCTGTTCGACGAGGACGGCAACCTGCTTGCCAAGGCCAGCGTGCCCACGCCTCCCATCGTTGACGCTGCGGGCTTTGCCGCGGTGACCGAGGCTATCGACCAGGTGGTCGCCAAAGCCCAGATTCCGCGTGCCTTTGTGGCGGGCATTGGCCTGGCCGTTCCGTGCCCCATCCCGGCATCGGGCGATGCCAAGGTCAAGGCCAACATTGCCATTAACCTGCCCGAGCTGAGGATCGCCATTCAAAAGCACTGCCCCGACGCGGTCGTTAAGTACGAGAACGATGCCAACGCCGCTGCCATGGGCGAGGCCTGGCTCGGTTCTGCCAAGGGCGTGCAGAACGTCGTGATGGTCACCATCGGTACCGGCGTGGGCGGCGGCGTAATCGTCAACGGCGACGTGGTATCGGGCGTTGTGGGTGCTGGCGGTGAGATTGGCCACATGTGCCTGAACCCGGCTGAGGAGCGCACCTGCGGCTGTGGCGGCCATGGCCATCTGGAGCAGTATTCCAGCGCCACTGGCGTGGTGAGCAACTACCTTGCTGAGTGCAAGAAAGCGGGCGTCGAGCCCATCGAGCTCACCGGGCCTTCTGATTCCAAGGACGTGTTCCAGGCCTGCCGCGAGGGTGACAAGCTCGCGCTGGCAGCTGCCGATACCATGGCCGACTATCTCGGCCGTGCCCTGGCGCTTATCGCCAACGTGGTCGATCCCGAGATGTTCCTGATCGGTGGCGGCGCGTCCGCTTCGGCCGATGTCTACCTCGACAAGGTCCGCGAGCACTTCCAGCGCTACGCGCTTTCCGCCTCACGCGAGACGCCCATTAAGGTCGCTTCGCTCGGCAACGATGCTGGCATCATCGGCGCCGCCTACGTAGCCCTGCGCGCCGCCGGTAAATAGCTGGTGCAAGGGGGTCAGGTTACTTTGCACCAACACGGTGCAAAAGGGACAGTCTTGGCCCCCATGCCTGCCCCAAAATATGCCGTGACCCTTCCGTCTGCGAAGGCTCGGCATCGGCGTGCTACCATAGCTACGTCCAAGTACACATATCAAGTGGAGGATATCCATGGCAAACGTTCTTGTCTTTGGTCACCAGAACCCCGATAACGACGCCATCATGAGTGCCGTCGTCCTGTCCCAGCTGCTCAACCAGGTTGAGTATGCCGGCAACACCTACGAGGCCTGCGCTCTTGGTCAGCTTCCGGCAGAGTCCGCCAAGCTGCTCGCCGACGCCGGTATCGCCGAGCCTCGCGTGATCGAGTCCGTCGAGGCCGGTCAGCTCGTCGTCCTCACCGACCACAACGAGTCCGCCCAGTCCGTCGCCGGCCTTAAGGACGCCACGGTCTTTGGCGTTGTCGATCATCACCGCATCGGCGACTTCGAGACCGCCGGCCCGCTGCACTACATCTGCCTGCCCTGGGGCTCCAGCTGCACCATCGTCACCAAGCTCGCCGGCGTGCTCGGCGTTGAGCTTTCCGACGTCCAGGCTAAGCTGCTGCTCTCGGCCATGATGACCGACACGCTCATGCTCAAGAGCCCCACCACCACCGATGTCGACCGCGCCGTCGCCGCCAAGCTCGGCGAGCAGGTGGGCGTCGACCCGGTCAAGTTTGGCATGGAGGTCTTCCTCACCCGTCCGTCCGGCTCCTTTACCGCTGCCGAGATGGTCGGCAACGACATCAAGATGTTCGAGCCCGCCGGCAAGAAGCTGCTCATCGGCCAGTACGAGACTGTCGACAAGACCCGCGCACTCGGCATGATCGACGAGATTCGCGAGGCCATGCGCGCCTACGCTGCCGAGAAGGGCGCTGACGGCATTGTCCTGTGCATCACCGACATCATGGAGGAGGGCTCGCAGGTCCTGCTCGAGGGCGAGACCGAGGCTGCTCAGAAGGGCCTGGGCATTGCCGACGAGCACGACGGCGTCTGGATGCCGGGCGTCCTCTCCCGTAAGAAGCAGGTCGCTGCCCCCATCATGGCCGCCTGCTAGGTTTAGTTCACTAAACGCCACGACCGGATCGCGGACGCCCCGCGCTCCGGTCGTTTTTTGTGCATGGCGCCGCGTCGTCTCTTGGACAGGCGTGCCCGTGCCGTTGGGCAAATAATGTTCAACCTGTGGTTCCGCTTTTCGGCCACGCCTGCGTGCTTGTCGTGCAGGGTAGGCTAGATACAAGCGTAATACGTTAGAGCGCGGCGCCGCCACTTGGGCGGGCCGTGCTTTTTTAAGACGGGAGCTTTCCCGTGAAAGGAGCCGCCCATGGCAGCAACTGAGCAGCTGTTCAACGTTCGTGAGCGCAAGCGCTTTGAACGTCACGATATCTGGGAGCGCATCGCCGAGAACGGCACGATTTCCGCCGCCGTCATGGTCTTCGCCGCCATCGCCGCCGTCATTTGCGCTAATACCGATGCCTACGAGGCCATCCATCACTTTTTGGAGACCCCGTTGTATGTGGGTCTGGGCAACCTTACGGCCGGTCTTACCGTTGAGCTTTTCGTCAACGACTTCCTCATGGCGATTTTCTTTTTGTTGGTGGGCATTGAGCTTAAGTACGAGATGACGGTCGGCGAGCTCAAAAATCCGCGTCAGGCCATGCTTCCCATGCTGGCGGCCGTGGGCGGCGTCGTCGTTCCCGCCTGCATCTACCTGATCTTTAACCATGCTGGCGCGCACAACGGCTGGGCCATCCCCATGGCAACCGATATTGCCTTCGCACTGGGCGTGCTGTCGCTTTTGGGCAATCGCGTGCCCAACGGCGTGCGCGTGTTCTTCTCGACGCTCGCCATCGCCGACGACCTCATCTCCATCGCCGCCATCGCCATCTTCTACGGTCAGAGCCCCAATCCGTTTTGGTTGGGCGCCGCCGCGCTTGTGACCTGCGCGCTCGTGTGGCTCAACAAGACGCAGCATTACCGCCTTGCCCCGTATTCGGTACTGGGTCTGCTGTTGTGGTTCTGCATGTTCAAGAGCGGCGTGCACGCTACGCTCGCCGGCGTCATCCTGGCCTTCACCATTCCGGCCAAGTGCGGCGTCAAGCTCGATAGCCTCACCGATTGGTTGGGCGAGTGCCTGCCGCTGCTCGATGACCGCTACGACGACGAGGCACACATCCTGGGCCAGCATGACTTTACCGTCTCGACCACCAAGGTCGAGCGCGTCATGCACCGCGTGACCCCGCCGCTCATCCGCATGGAGCGTCTGATCTCCACGCCGGTCAACTTTGTGATTCTGCCGATCTTTGCGTTCGTGAACGCACAGGTTCGCCTGGTGGGCGTGGACATGAGCACGCTGCTCACCGACCCGGTGACGCTCGGCGTGTACTTTGGCATGCTGCTGGGCAAGCCGATCGGCATCTTTGGCATGACGTTCGCCCTGGTTAAGCTCAAGGTTTGCCAGTTGCCGCGCAACGTCAACTGGCACATGATCGCTGGCGTGGGTATTCTGGGCGGCATCGGCTTTACCATGTCGATCCTCATCAGCGGCCTCGCCTTCCCGACGGCCCAGTTCGAGGTCCTGGCTGCCAAGGCCGCTATTCTTGCCGGTTCGGTCACCGCTGCCGTGCTCGGCATGATCTACATGAGCGTGGTCTGCAAACACCCCGCGCCCAAAGACAAGTAAAAGCACATACAAGTTTGAAAACGCCGCCTGTGAACACCATCACAAGCGGCGTTTTAGTCATTGGGGACGTTCTTAAATGACTAGTCGAGAGGGACACTCTTCGCGAGCGACCGAAAAGGACCGTCCCAAACTGCCGGCACTTGGGGACTGTCCCCAAGTGCCACATGCCATCTGGGAAGACTGTCCCCAATAACTAGTCGTTTAAGAACGTCCCCAATGACTACCCAATGACTAGGTTTATTCCACGGTGCCGTAGACGGCGCCCCAGCCGTGGGCGGCCAAGGCGGAGTTGAGCTGGTCGCAAAGCGATTGGCGGTCGTAGTAGCCGGGCGGCAAAAGGTTGACGATTTCCATGAGGTCGGGCGCGAGGTCCAAGATCTCGGCCTGCACGATGAGATCCAGGCGGTCGATGGCGCGGCGGTCATAAAACAGTCCGTCGACCAGGCGCTGCAGGTCGCCGAATTCCTCGGCCTGGAACGATCCGTACTCCATAGTGCCTCCTTGGGCGCCCCACACCGGCATGCGCGGCGATGTCGTAATTCATTGCGATGAACTTAATCTATCACGGCTTCATACCGTTGCGGCAGTGGCGGTCTATACTTAGACGAACTGCAACGTCCCGCTTCGCGAAAGGTCGCACCCATGCAGACGATCTACCAGAAGATGGAAACCACCGAACTCGATGCCGCCATCGAGGCGCTCAAAGCCGAGGTCGCCGAGGTCAAGGCCAAGGGCCTGGCGCTCGACATGGCCCGCGGCAAGCCGTCGCCCTCCCAGGTGGGCATCTCTCGCCCCATGCTCGATATCCTCAATGCCGATGCCGATCTGCACGACGGCAACGTCGACTGCTCCAACTACGGTTGCTTTGAGGGCATTCCCTCGGCACGCAAGCTGGCGGGGGAGTTCCTGGGTTGCCCCGCCGAGCAGACGCTCGTACTGGGTTCGTCGAGCCTGCTGATCGAGCACGATATCGCCGGCATGTTCTGGCGCTGCGGCTCGTGCGGTAGCGAGCCTTGGGAGGCTTATGAGGCCGCGCATGACGGCAAGAAGGTCAAGTTCCTGTGCCCTGTTCCCGGCTACGACCGCCACTTTGGCATCACTGCCGACTTGGGTATCGAGAATGTCCCCGTCGCGATGACCGACAACGGCCCCGACATGGACGAGATCGAGCGCTTGGTTGCCGCCGACGACTCCATCAAGGGCATCTGGTGCGTGCCCAAGTATTCCAACCCCACGGGCATCACCTTTAGCGAGGACACCGTGCGTCGCCTGGTCGAGATGCCCACGGCCGCGCCCGATTTCCGCATCTTCTGGGACAACGCCTACTGCGTGCACGACCTGTACGACGAGACCAACGAGCTCGCCAATATCTTCGACCTCGCTCGCGCGGCGGGCACCGAGGACCGCGTGGTGGCTTTTGCCTCGACGTCCAAGATTACCTTCCCGGGCGCCGGCATCGGCTTCATCGGTGCGAGCCCCGCGGTCATCGCCGAGTTCTCCAAGCGCCTGAAGGCCGGCCTCATCAGCGCCGACAAGCTCAACCAGCTGCGCCACGTGCGCTTCCTTCCCACCATCGAGGCGGTCAAGGAGCACATGAAAAAGCATGCCGAGTTCCTGCGTCCGCGCTTTGAGGCCGTTGAGCGCAAGCTCACCGAGGGCCTGGGCGATACGGGCTGTGCCACCTGGACGCACCCCCGCGGCGGCTACTTTGTAAGCTTCGATGGTCCCGAGGGCTCGGCCCAGAAGGTCGCCGCGCTTTGCGCCGACCTGGGCGTCAAGCTCACGCCGGCCGGTGCCACCTGGCCCTATGGCAAGGATCCGCGCGATACCAACATCCGTATTGCGCCGAGCTATCCCACGGTCGAGGACCTGGAGGCCGCGCTCGACGTGCTGGTGCTGGCCGTTAAGCTTGTCGCTGCCGAGCTTGCTCGTGCCGAGCGCGCCTAACGCGCGGCTTCCCGTACTATCCGCACTTTCGATACGTAAAGGAGCGTATACATGGATTTGGGTATTTCCACCAACCCCACGCCGGAGATCTACACCATTAAGGTAACCGGCGAGATCGATATCTCTAACGCCGATAGCCTGCGCAATGCTATCGACCTGGCGCTCGAGCAGCCCACTGAGGCCGTTGAGCTCGATTTTGCCCAGGTGAGCTACATCGATTCGACGGGCATTGGCGTGCTCGTGGGCGCCGCGCACCACGCGGTCGACCACGGTAAGCGCTTTAGCTGCACTAATGTGCAGCCCCAGGTGATGCGCGTGGTTCAGCTGCTGGGCGTCGACCAGGAGATTTCGATCACGGCGGCATAATCTTTGCCCCCAAAAGGGCGTGCCGTTTGGCATATGTTTGTGATGCGCTCGGACGTTTTGGCGTCCGGGCGCTATACTTGACCGAATGAATAGACGAGTTCCGGCCGAATGGCGCGGTGCGGGCTCGACTCACATCGAGCCTTGGAGGTATGTGTGTTTGGTATTGGAGAGGGTGAGCTGGCAATCATCGTGGTCTTCGGCTTTTTGCTGTTTGGCCCGGATAAGCTCCCGCAGATGGGCCGCACGATCGGCCGTGCCATCCGTCAGTTCCGCGAGACGCAGGAAAAGATGACGGCCGTTGTTCAGTCCGAGATCATCGATCCGGTAAGCGAAGCCGCGTCGGCCCCGGTCAAGCCCAAGAAGGCTGCCGTCGATGACGATTCCGATGCGGACGAGGATGCCGTCGAGACGGCCGCGCCCGCAAAGAAGGAGACCTTTGCCGAGCGCCGTGCCCGCCTTGCCGCCGAGAAGGCTGCGAGCGAGGGTGC
>CALFGH010000101.1 GCA_937958315.1 uncultured Collinsella sp.
TCCAGCGATAGAGAGATCGGATAGCCGACAGGTGCGCCGCAAGCGTTCGGGGAGCCACCTGCTCACGCGAAAGCTCGGCAAGATAGCGACGAATGGTGCGCACGTCGACAGCGAAAGCATCGATATCCTCGCGCTCGCACCAGGAAGCAAAACGCTCCAGCCTCGAGCCATAGGCCGTCACCGTGTTGGGAGAAAGTCCCTCGACACGTGCGATGTAGGCGATAAACGAGTCGACGGTGTCGTACAGGTCAAAGGCTATGACCGGTCGCCTCCAAACAGGTCGGGTCGAGTGGCCAGATAGGCATCAAGGGCCTCGAGCGCACGGTCCGCATAGGCCTGGTAGCGGTCACGCTTGCTGCGGCGCTTACCATCCTCGAGTGGCGGCACCAGGCCAAAGTTGACATGCATGGGCTGATAGCCCACGGTGGCAGGATCGGTCGCATAGCCCACGAGCGCACCCAGGGCGCCCACACGCGGCAACTCGACGCCCGCGGCACCGATAGCCTCGGCATAGGTGTTGAGCGCGGCGAGCAGACCCGTCGCCACGGCTTCCATGTACCCCTCGGTGCCGGTAATCTGGCCGGCAAGGCGCACGCTCGTGCCGGGCACGGCAAAGGTGCCATCGAGCACGTGCGGCGCATCGACAAAGGTGTTGCGGTGCATGACGCCGTAGCGGAAGAACTCGGCGTTCTCCAGTCCGGGAACCATACGAAAGACGCGCTTCTGTTCGCCGAAGGTCAGGTTGGTCTGGAAGCCAACCAGGTTATAGGCCGTCTTCTCCTTGTTCTCGGCGCGCAGCTGGATCGCCGCCCAGGGACGGCGACCGGTGCGCGGGTCGGTGAGCCCGACGGGCTTCATGGCACCAAAACGGATGGCATCCTTGCCCGTGCGCGCAACCTCCTCGGCAGGCTGGCAGGCCTGAAACAGGTCCCCGCCCTCAAAATCCTTGAGCACCACGCGATCGGCCGTGGTGAGCGCCTCGATAAAGTCCTCGTACTCTTCCTTATTGAGCGGGGCATTGAGATAGTCGCCACTCCCCTGCTCCTCGTAGCGCGACTGCGAGAACAGCACGTCCATATCGAGCGTCGAGGCATCGACGATCGGGGCGGCCGCGTCAAAGAACGCCAGGGCGTCACCGCCGACGAGCTTCATGACCTCCTCGCTCAATGCCGGCGAGCACAAGGGGCCCGCGGCGATAACCACATGACCCTCGGGGATCTGGGTGACCTCACCGTGGACAACCTCAATATTGGGGCGAGCGGCAACCTCGGCCTCGACAAGCTCGGAAAACTTGACACGGTCGACCGCCAGGGCGCCACCGGCGGGAACAGCGGCACGATGAGCGCAGTCGAGCAGCACCGAGCCCATACGCCCGAGCTCGGCCTTCAGCAGACCGGCGGCAGAATCGGGACGGGTCGACTTAAACGAATTGGAGCAGACGAGCTCCGCCAAGTGATCGGTATGGTGGGCAGGAGAGCTCACCTGCGGGCGCATCTCGCACAGCTTTACGGCGAACCCGCGATCTGCCAGCTGAATCGCGCATTCCGATCCCGCCAGACCGCCACCGATAACCGTCACCTGATCAAACAGCATCTGCAAACACCTTTCTAATTGACACGTTTTCCATTGTGACCGAAGGGCGTCTGGGCGTGAAGGGCAAACTTGGAGGGCGCATACCTTCCATCCATCATGCGCTCGATGAGGCCCTCGAGTTCGAGCGAACCCAGAAGTTTGAGCACGCCGACGGCATCGAGCGAGACGAGTGCCGCGATGTCGTCGACCTTGAGCGGCGAGGCGATGAGCGCATGCATCACGGCCTGCTGCGTGGGGTCCAGATCTGCGATACCGGGTGCATCAGGACGCGAATAGCGCAGGGTGCCGTAGATTCGCGAGATGGCCATCTCGATTGACTCCTCGTCAATAATGCAGCAGGCCCCGTTGGCAATGAGGTAGTTGGTACCGCGCGACTCGGGTGACAAAATCGAACCCGGCACGGCAAGAAGCTCGCGCCCCAGGTCCATGGCGGCCTCCGCCGTCGAGAACGTGCCCGAAGGCATGCCAGCCTCCGACACGAAGAGCGCCTGCGAAAGCGCGGCAATCACCCGGTTACGCCGCGGGAAGGCAAACTTACGTGGCCCCATACCCCAAGGCGAGATGGACACGACCGCGCCGCCCGTATCGAGCGTGCGCGCGATGAGCCCCGCGCTCGAGCGCGGGTAGACTACATCGGCGCCTGTCCCCAACACCATGACATGTTTACCACCAGCATTGACCGCGGCCCAACCCGACGCTTGGTCGCAACCGACCGCACCGCCGGAGACCACCGTCACCCCC
>CALFGH010000102.1 GCA_937958315.1 uncultured Collinsella sp.
GCAAAGGTAAACCGTATTATGTTTGCACATTATGAACGTATCAGTCAAATAATTGACCGTGAAAACCAAACAAACCAGATAAACGGCGTGGTATGGCCCCTCAACAAAGCATCAACCAGCGCTACGAGGTCGGAGCGTTCCTAAATGTATAGTTACCCGGAGAGCGCACATTGATATACGTTACGCCCTCTACCTGCGAAAGCAGCTTGGTGACTACGCGCTCCTTCTTGACGATATCGTTCGAATCGCCCAGCGACACCTCAATGCCGTTATTGAGGTTTGCCGAGATGGCTTCGACCGAAGGCGTGGAAATATCCTTGACTTGTCCCAAGAACTCGCTCGAAAAACCACGCACATAATCCAAGCCGGCCTTAACGGCCTTGGAGCTCACTGCCTGGCCGGAAACCGGAGCGACATCCGCCGAGACATCAGTCAACAACACCGCGCCATAGTGCTTAGCGAGCACCAGCGCGGCATCGATTCCGGTCAAGGTATTTGAGCCCTGCCCTGTCGTGATGACGTTGCCCTGGTCGTCCACTTCGACCGACGTCGACAGCGGGGCGATCCAGGTGTCATCATCCCCGATGGCCCAGGCAAGGTCATCGGAGCTGATATAGGCAATTGCGACGACCTTGCGCTCCGTCGGCGTAATAATGAGTGTATGTGGGAACTGACGCTGGACATCCACGCCCGAGACCCACGGGGTCTGCTTGAGATCCTCGGTAATCTGGTCGGGATCGACGTTAAAAAGCGACGTTCCCTCGGGCAAATCGATCAGCTGGATAGCATCGTGCTTCGTCACATGCTCGCTGCCTTGAATCTGAATATCAGTGGCGGTAAACAATCCAGAGTTGATCACCACGATGGCAACGACGACGAGCACAGCCAAGGCGGCCAGAACGCCGCCCACGATTTTGCCTTTGCCTGCAACGACAGAAGCGGCGTCTGATGTTTTGTTTGCCATCGCCCCAAGTGAAGACAACGGGTTTACGCCTTTTTTACTCGAAGGCTTCTTGGCGGTAGCCGGCACCGATGTCAGCGAGCCCGGTTTCGATGCGCCCAGTGTGCGACCTGGACGCGCCGCTTTAGTTCCCGTCGAGGGCTTAGGAGTTGCCATGGGGCGGGCAGGCTTGGCGCCCATAACAGGCTTTGACGTCACCGAGGGACGCGAGGACTTTTTTGCGGCCGAACGATTACCGAGCTGCGAGCCGACGACCGGACGACTGGTCTGTCGAGCATGCCCGACAGGCTTAGAGTGCGCGACGGTATTGCGTTGAGGTTTGGCAG
>CALFGH010000103.1 GCA_937958315.1 uncultured Collinsella sp.
CCATGGCGCGGTCCAGAAGCGCGCGCTGCGAGCGGGCGCACTTGCCGAGCAACTGCTCGGTGAGGCCGCGCAGACTCTTCTTGTTGCCGCTGATGACGGTGCCCGTGCCGGTGCAGGGAGCGTCGAGCAGGATACGGTCAAAGCGGAAGAACTCGTCGAGCTCGCGTGCGTCGATGCGCATGACGGGCACGTTTTTTGCGCCTTGGCGGTGGAGGTTGGCTTCGAGCTTTTCGGCGCGGGGAATGCTCATCTCGCAGGCCGTGAGGTGTGCCTGGCCCTGGGTGAGGGCGGCGATCTGCGTCGTCTTGCCACCGGGGGCCGCGCACATGTCCAGGATGTCCTCGCCTGCCTGGGCGCCCAGGACCAACGGCGGCATCATGGATGACAGGCTCTGCAGGTAGATCTTGCCATCGCGGTAGATGTCGAGATCCCACAGGTCGGAAACCTGGGCCTCGGGCAGAATGAAGGCATCCGGGTACCATGTAACGGTTTGGTGTGCGATGCCGGCCTCGTCGAGTGCGGCAGCGATGTCTGCGGCGGTCGCCTTGAGCGTGTTGGCGCGCAGTGTGACTGGGCGCGTGGCCGCAGCGCCAAAGCCTTCGATCATGAGCTCGGCATCGGCGGGTGTATAGGCGCCGGCGACCGTGTCGACCATAAAACGCGGCAGGTCGGCGGCGGAGTGTTGGGCGGCAAGCTGGTCGGAAAGCTCGGTGGCGGCAAACTGCCTGAGCTTGAGCTCGGGCTTAACCTGCTTTTTTTGCTTACGACGACGCGGCTTGGACATCCGTCTTTCCTTCCCATTCCATTACATGTCGAGTGTTATTAGTACTGGCTCTCGTGCTTGCTGAAGAAGTCGAAGCGCGGGGGCAGCGGCTTCACGCGGTGCTCACCGGGCTTCTCGCCCAAGCTCTTCACAAACTCGTCCGTGGAGGCAAAGATGTTGTCCCAGCTAAAGAAGGCGACCGGGTCGACGTCGAAGTACTCGCAGATGAGCTCGCAGCCGGCCGGGACGATGCCGTGCATGAGCACGGTCGCCACGCGCAGCTCGGTAAAGGCGTCGACGAGGGCCTGTGTCATTGCGGCGTTTGCCTCGTTACCCTCGAGCTTGTTGGCGGCCTTGGAGGCGTCACTCCAGCGCTTGTTGGCGGCACGCAGGTAGTCGTCGCACACGGCGAGCGCGCGGTGCGTCTCGAACTTGTACATGGCCTGCTCAAAGGCGAGAGCTGCCTGCTGGGCGGCTTCGACCACGGTGTCAGAAGCGGCACCGGCGGGGATGCAGCCGTTGCGGTAGGGGCTCTCGTCGCCCTCCTTGACGGCGACGCCGTAGAAGCAGCTGCGGGCCAGGCGGTTGAACACGCCAGTCAGCAGTGCGCTCTCCTTAAGGGCCGGGTCGATAACGCGCTTGTCGTCGCAGGCGCGTACCTCGTTGCCGTCCTTGTCCTTGCCGGTCACGCGCGTGTCGTATGCCTTGGGGCTAAAGCTCACCGGCTTCTCGGACAGGCCGAGCGACAGCCAATGCGCGCGCATCTGCTCGCAGGTGTAGTGGTTGAGCAGGTCGTCTGCCGGCGGGGGAGGCGTCTGCGAGGACGAGCTGGCCTTTTTGCCCATGTAGAGCAGGTGGTAGCAGGCGCTGACGGTGCTCTGCGTGAGGTTCCAGCCCAGGGCCTCCCACATGGCGGTCTGAGCGATGCAGTAGAAATAGATGTTGTCCTGACCGATGAACTGGTAGATCTGAGCGTCGTCAGAGCACCACCAGTCGCGCCAGTCGAGCGAGCTGTGCTGGTAGGTGGGCGCGGGGACCTGCGTGGAATCGGCGGCGGGCTCGCCCATAAGGGCGGCGTCCTGGGCGGCGACGTCAAAGGCTTGCTGCTGCTCGTCGTTGAGCACGATGGGCAGGGCCATCTCAACGGGCTCATGCCTGCTGACACGCAGGACCTCCTGCTTGGCAAAGGAGACGATGCCCGCCTTTTCCAGCCCGCGCAGCGTTTGCAGCGACGCGCCGGTATAGTAGCAGATAT
>CALFGH010000104.1 GCA_937958315.1 uncultured Collinsella sp.
GTCTGCACCAGCGTGAGCACCTCGAACATTTCGTCGAGCGTACCAAAACCTCCGGGAAACACGATGGCGCCCGAGCTGTATTTGACGAACATGGTCTTGCGCACAAAGAAGTAACGGAAGTCCATGCCGAGGTTCACGTATTTATTGAGCCCATGCTCGTGCGGCAATTCAATGCCCAGGCCAACTGACTTGCCGTTGACACTCGCCGCTCCCCTGTTGGCCGCTTCCATGATGCCGGGGCCGCCACCGGTGATGACCGCCACGCCACGTTGCGCGATCTTGCGCCCGACGGTACGCGCCGCTTTGTAGAGCGGATCGGTCTTGGGCGTGCGGGCGCTACCAAAGATGGTCACCGCGGGCCCGAGCTCGGCAAGCGCGCCAAAGCCGTCGACAAACTCAGCCTGAATGCGCAGTACGCGCCACGGATCGGCATGCAACCAGTCGGTCGACTCCTCGGGCGCCAGCAGGTTGGCGTAGGTGTTGTCCTTGGGAATCATGGGGCCGCGCATGACCACGGGACCGCGTCGGTACGTCTCGTCGTAGGCAGGCTCGCCCTCGATATTCTCGTTCTTAATCATGGGTACTCCTATCGAGAAAAAGAAAAACGGGCGGGGTCGACGCCATGCGTCAAACACCCGCCCGAACATCAACTATTCGATATGGTACCCACGATGCATCAAGTGCTTGCAAGCTATCGGTCATCGGTCTCGCAGACGGTGTTAGCGAACGTGATGACCGGCCAGCGCTCGCCCCTTGCCGTTGCTAGCGCTCTGCAAGCGCCCGCGCCGCTCTTAGTAGTCCACCGCCGCAGGACTGTTCATCCAGTCGCTCACAAACGCGCCGTAGCGGCCCTCGATAATGGCCTGACGGGCACGCTGCATAAGGTTGAGCAGGTAGTAGATGTTGTGCATCGACAGCAGAATACCGCCGAGCATCTCCTTCTGCGTGACCATGTGACGGATGAGCGCACGGCTGTAGCCGCCCGTGCACACCGGGCAGGTGCAGGTGGGGTCGATAGGGCCGTCGTCGTGCGCAAAGCGCGCGTTGCGGAAGTTAAGGCGACCTTCACTGGAGAACGCCGTACCCATGCGGCCGGTGCGCGTCGGCAGCACGCAGTCGAACATGTCGATACCCACGCCCACGCCGCGCACGAGCGTGGTAGGGTTGCCGACGCCCATGAGGTAGCGCGGCTTGTGCTTAGGCATGTACTCGGAAACCAGCGGTGCCAGCGTCTCGAACATGGTCTCGTGGTCCTCGCCCACCGAGTAGCCGCCGATGCCGTAACCCGGGAAGTCGCCGCACTCCTCCAGATGGCGCAGCGAGCGCAGGCGCAGATCCAGGTGCATGCCGCCCTGAACGATGCCAAAGAGCGCCTGGTCATCGCGGGTATGCGCCTTATAGCAGCGCTCGGCCCACATACTCGACAGCTCAACGGCGCGCTCGACGTAGGCGCGCGTGGCGGGATAGCCCGGGCACTGGTCCAGCTGCATGCAGATGTCGGAGCCGAGTTTCATGGCGATTTCCATGTTGTCCTCGGGCGTCCAGAACACGTGGCGGCCGTCGTAGTCATTGACGATAAAGCGCACGCCCTCGTCGGTGAGCTTGACGGCGTCGTTGTGGCTGAACACCTGGAAACCGCCCGAGTCGGTGAGGATGGGGCCGTGCCAGTTCATAAACTTGTGCAGGCCGCCCAGCTCGGCGATGGTATCCTCGCCGGGACGCATGGACAGGTGATAGGTATTGGCAAGCACGATCTGGGCGCCGAGCTGCTTGACGGTCTCGGTAGGAATACCCTTGACGTTTGCCTTGGTGCCCACGGGCATAAAGATTGGCGTCTCGATGTCGCCGTGCGGGGTGTGCAGCACGCCGGCACGCGCATGCGTCGTCGGGTCCTCGGCGATCAGGTCGAATTTAAAAAGGCTCTGGTCCATAAACTGGAACTCCTTGGTTGCGGTTCATACGCAAACCATTATACGGGCAACCCGCAAGGAGCACCGACTCGACAGAAACTGACGCAAAGGGGGCAGCAAACGAGCGTGGATTTTCGGACGCCCATCTCATGAGAGTGGATAATCTCCCACTTTTGCCCGAAACACAGACCAAAAACGGGAGATTATCCACTCTCGTTCGGCGGGTACTCATTTAAGTACGTCCCCAATGAGTGGAGCTATTTACCAGCCACGCCAACGCCGATGTTTTGGGAATGTCAGCGAGCGGTCGCCAGAGCGAACAAATTGGCATGAAAAGAGGACGGCATAGACCTTCTGGTCATGCCGCCCTCTTTGAATGACAAGTTGTCGCTCTGGCGACCGCGCAGCGTCGGCCGGTCCGCCGTTCGGTAGAACGGCGGAACCCTTAAGGCCGCTGGCCCATGCCACCTTCGAGGGTGACAGTCTCGCCGTTCATGTACTTAAAGTCGGGGCCGCAGAGCTGAACGACCACGCGGCCAATCTCCTTCTCGACGTCGCCGTAGTGGCCCGCCGGCGGCATGTGAACGTTGGCCTTGAACGCCTCGGGGTAAGCATCCTGGAAGTTCTCGAGCGCGGCAGTCCAGGCAAGCGGGCACACGATGTTGACGTTGATGCCGTCTTTGCCCCACTCGTTGGCGGCAACGCGGGTCAGGCCGCGGATGCCCTCCTTGGCGGCAGCATAGCTGCACTGGCCATAGTTGCCAAACAGGCCGGCGCCCGAAGCAAAGTTGACCACGGATCCCTTGGTCTCCTTCAGGTGCGGATAGGCCTTCTGCATATACAGATAGGTAGCATACAGACCGGAGTAAATGGCCAGGTTAAACTGGTCCATGGTGTGATCGGCGATGGTCACGCCCGAGGCGCTGGCCTGAGCATTGTTGACGACGGCGTCGATGCGGCCGAACTCCTCAATGGCCTTGTCGATGACGTTCTGGACGACGGCCTCGTTGTCCTGACCAGCCGAGACATCGGCCTGAACAGGCAGAACCTTGATGCCGTACTCGGCCTCGAGGGACTCCTTGGCAGCCTCGAGCTTGGCAACGTTGCGGCCGGTAATGACGAGGTTTGCGCCCTCCTTGGCAAAAGCGATATCAATGCCGTAGCCGATGGAGCCAGCGGAGCCGTCCTTAAGCGTGGCCTTGCCGCCGCCGGTAACGATTACGGTCTTACCAGTGAAAAGTCCCATACGAAGTCCTTTCGAATCGCGACGGGCACGCCCGCCGACTGCGCGTATCCAACTTCACGCGCCAAAAGCTGAAATGCAACTTTAGCGGGTTCAAGTGAAAAATAAAGACCGCACCAGGCGAACGGCGCAACGTCATTCGGCGAAGGGAATGTCAAGCGTAAACTGAATTTAGAGGACGAATTTTTGCTATCCAAGCGAGTCATCGAACACGTTTTGAAACTTTGCTGCGGGGCGCGGGATGTCGGCGCGAGACTTTATCATAGGGTGACAAACAACGATGAGGAGCACATGCCTATGACAGACGAGCTGGACCCCCAGACTCAACAGCATATTGATGAT
>CALFGH010000105.1 GCA_937958315.1 uncultured Collinsella sp.
CGATCTGGTGCGCGAGGCCAAGGCGCTGGGCATCAGCTTCGGCGACGAATAGCCTCGGCTGGAACCGCCCCCATCGGAGGCCCCAGGGCTTACCTCCCAAATCGTCCTCGGACATGTCAGGACCCCGCCGTGCGCTTCGCGCGGTGGGGTCCTTCCGTCCTGCGGAAAGATTTGGGAGGTAAGCCCTGGGGCCTCCTGCGGTAACTAGGGAGGCCGAGGCTATTCGTCTTCTTGCTGCGGATGCCTGACCTGAAATTCAGTTGCGGTGAAATAGTTCCTGCTTAGCCCGCAAATGGCTGAATTTAGGAACTATTCCACCGCAATTTACTGAGTGGGAGCTCTTGGCTGCTACTTGCATTGACATTTGTCCTAAAATGGCTGGTCGTTAGGGGTTGCTACCGGTAGTTGCGGTAGGGTTGGGGCAGATTCTAACTAGAAATGGTGGTCGCTACCGGTTGTTCTCGGCATACTCGGCTCATTCGATTCGACCATCAAACGAAAGGAACCACCATGGATCTTGCGATGGCACAGCGCCTCGTCGATCGCCGTAAAGCTGCCGGGCTTTCTCAGGAGGCGCTTGCTGCCCAGCTGGGCGTAAGCCGCCAGGCTGTTAGTAAATGGGAGCGCAGCGAGTCCTCACCCGATACCGATAACCTCATTGCGCTTGCCGCGCTGTATGGTGTGTCGTTGGACAAGCTGCTATATGGGGAGGCGACCAACGATGCCGACGACCCGGAGGACGGTAGCGCCGACACCGAGACGGCGGATGTGGCTGACGAGGCTGAGGATTCTGCCGAGCACGCCGATTGCGGTGACAAACCACTTGTCGATATTTCCCTCGCGCGCGGTATCCACGTCATTGATCCCAATAAAGGCGAGGAAGTCCATGTTGGGTTGGAGCGGCATCCATGTGACCAACGAGCGCAAGGGCGAAGAGGTGCATGTGGGGCCGAGCGGTGTGCATATCGATACGCTTGAGGACGATGGACATAGCGTGCGTACCAATGACGACGGCACCGTCACCATCGACGGCGAGACGTTTTCCAGCTGGAAGGAAGCACACGACAAGCTCGACCATCATGGCAAGCATTTCCACACCAAGGTCGGACGTGCATGGAACAAATTCCCCTTCCCCGCACTTGTCACTCTCGCCTATCTGGTGCTCGGCATTGTCTACGGCACATGAGGCATGGGGCTTTTCCTCGTCTTTTTGGTTCCCGTCTACTACGCGATTGGTGACTTTATCGATCGACGCCATTTGTCAAAGCTCACTGAATGCGTCTATCCAGCAGCCGCCATCGCTTGGTTCCTCTACATGTGGCTCTGTTTGGGACAGCCCCATCCTGCATGGATCATCCTCATCACGATTCCCATCGTAAAGGCGCTCATGCGCTGGTGTCGCAAACAATGGAAGTGCCGCAAACAGGCCTAAACCGCCCCAACCAGCCAGCGCCACTCATCCGACACCGCCCGCCCCTTCCAAGTTGCGGTGATATAGGGACTGTTTTGAGGCTCCAAAGCGCCAAACAGTCCCTATATCACCGCAACTTACAAACAACTGGGCCAGTTCCGGCACGGAGATTAGCATTGAGCTGACCACGCGCCAAGAAAAGGGCCTATTTACTACGTTTAACTCGAGAGAGCCGACCATACCTGCCTTTTTTGAAAATCGACAGGCCTTCTACCTGCGGTTTTATTTTTCGTTTCCCCGGCATGATTGAGAGTATCCAATTAAACGTAGTAGATAGGCCCGTTTTGTGGCATACGACCCATTCAAGCCCAATCTCGAAGGCTAAAGAGAGCCTCTCATCCACGCCTGCGAGCAGAAGATGGCAAAGCAACAAACGCCGGGCCACCTAATGGTTGTCCGGCGTTTGCCCAGATAAAACCTGTCAAAATAAACCTGTCCCTTTTTGGCAGGTTACTCGGCACTCTTGAGGGCGCCGACCATGTCGATCTTGTTGAGGGTACGATTGGTGGCGAGGTTGACGATAAACGTAAAGCCAAAGGAAAGCACCACGGCGAGCACGTAGCTTAGCGGCTCGACCTCGACGTCAAAGTACAGCGACGGCATCTGCAGGATGTACGTAAAGCTCTCGGCAAGCGCACCGCCCAGTGGAACGCCCAGCGCGGCACCAATCGCCGTCAAAACCAGCGTCTCCTTGTTAACGTAGTGGTGTACCTCGCCGCGGCGGAAACCCAACACCTTGATGGTTGCCAGTTCGCGCTCGCGCTCCGAAATGTTGGTGTTGGACAGCGTAAACACCACCACAAACGATAGGCACGCCGCCATAAAGGTCACGAGCACCACGACCGAATTGATAATCGTAAAGTTCGCCTCATAGTTTTCCCAATGCTCGGCCGTACTCGAAATCGTAAGCCAACCGTCACTCTTAAGATTCTTGCTAAACGCAATCTGGTCGGCCGACGAACCCTTAAGCAGCACAAAAACGCCGTTAAGGCGTGCGCTTCGACCAAACGCGCGCTCATAGGTGCCCTGCGTCATGTAAAGCGTGTTGCCCAGATAGTTAAGCGAAATGTCGCTGACTTTGACCTTGGCAACATTGAGCGACGAATCCTGGACGTGAGCCGTATCGCCCGGCTGAATCCCCAGCACCAGCTGTGAACTTTTGCTCAGATACACGTCTCCGTCACGCAAAGGCAGCGGTTCTTTGGACTCATCCTCCAGACGCACGTAATCGCCCAAGTCACTCGTGCGGTCATCGGGCACCACGATCAGCTGCACGGTCTCGCTCTTGCCGCCAAACGTAAAGGTGACGTTGTCGGTCATAATCGGCAGGGTCGAGGTCACGGTCACGTTGAAATCATTGGCCGCGCTGCGCTCATCCAATGCCGCGCACGTCTGCGAAAAATCGTCGGGATTGGCGACCGCCAGCAGGTCGTAGCGCGTGATATGCCCGTACTGTTTGGGCGAAAGCGCCACCGACGTGTCGCGAATGCCCATACCGCAGATCACGAGCGCCGTGCAGCCGGCGATACCGAAGATGGTCATAAAAGCGCGCTTTTTGTAGCGGAACAGGTTACGTGCTGCCACCTTGTTCAAAAAGCCCATGCGGCGCCAGATAAAGCCGATGCGCTCAAGCAAGATGCGAGAGCCGGCGCGTGGGGCCTTGGGACGCATGAGCGAGGCCGGGGTCTCGGCCATCTCGTGGCGGCAGGCGATAATCGTAGCGCCCACCACGCCCACGGTAAACAGCGCCACCGAGACGATTGAGGACACGATGTCGTACGAGAGCAGCATCTGGGGCAGCGAGTACATGTCGTCGAACACCGTAAACAGGAACAGCGGCAGGCCCACAAATCCGATGATGTTGCCGAGCACGCCGCCGATCAGACATGCCCACAGCGCATAGTCCACGTATTTGGACAGGATGCGCTCGCGTGAATAGCCAAGCGCCTTGTACAGGCCAATAAGCGTGCGCTCCTCCTCGACCATGCGCGTGGCAGTGGTAAGACTGATGAGCACAGCGACGACAAAGAAGATAAATGGGAAAACCGTGGCGATGGCCTCGATCGAAGAACTGTCGCTCTCGACGCTCGAGTAGCTTGCGATGTTACCGCGGTCCTGAATGTACCAGGTGCATTCGCCCAGATCGGAAAGCTCGGCGCGGGCATCGGCAAAATGCTGGTCGGCGGCGGCGCGGCGCTGGTCCAACTCGGCCTGAGCCTGGACGCGCTCCTCGCTGCCCTCGGCCATACGGTTGATGTTATCCTGCTCGATCCCAAAGAGCATGGCGGCCTGACGCTCGGCCGTATCCAAGCTTGTCGGCGTGTCAACCGTCAACTCCTGGACGCGCGCCTTCTCACGCTCCTCGCGGATCTTCTCGATGTTGCCTTTGACCTCGTTGATCTTTGTCGTGTAGGCATCTGAATAGGAGTTAAGACTCTTGGCTCCCTCGACGATCACGTGGACTGCGGAGTAGGAAGAAGATGTCGCGGCATCCTCGCTCACATAGAACTTATAGTCCGCAGCAGAAGCAGCGCGAAAGGCGTTGACTGTCGAGTCGGAGCTCACGTCGGTAGGATCGAGGACCTCGGCCGTAATGGTGTAATCGCCCGCGGCAAACTGATCCTTGGCGCTTTGGTTCGACGAGCTCGCGTCATTGGCGGCAAAACTCACGGTATCGCCGAGCCTTTTGCCCGAAGCCTTCAGGAACTTCGAAGTCACCGCGACCTCATCGGCGCTCTCGGGCAAATCGCCGTTCACCAGCACCGGCTGATCGATGTTCTCCTTGGAAAGGCTCTGCACGACCACGCGCTCGCGCGTTGTGCCCACGGCGGTGTAGGCGGTCTCGGTGTAGATGCCCTCGGCCGTCTCGACGCCGTCGACCTCTTGGATAGCCGCAAGATCGTCGCGCGTAAGGCCATAGGTCGACTGCACGTTAATGTCATAGACATTCTGCTGGTCAAAATAGGCGTCGACCGAATCGCACAAATCATCGCAGCCCGCCTTAAGACCGCACATCACGCTCACGCCGAGCGCAGTGATAACCACGATGGACAAGAAGCGCTTAAGACTGCCTCGGATTGTGCGGTAGATGCCGCGGCGAAAAACCGTCGGCACCATATCGTTTGAGCTTTGAGCGGTACGGTAGGTCGCGAACTCCCGGTCGCGGCCCGCGTGCTCCGTATCATGGTTTTGGCTGTTTTGGCGATCTTGGTCCATGGGCGCTACCACTCGATCGTCTCGATAGGCACGGGATTTTGCTGGACCGTCTCGCTCTCCACGCGGCCGCTTTTAAAGCGGATCAGGCGATCGGCCATGGGCGCCAGTGCAGAATTGTGGGTGATGATAATGACCGTAATGCCCTGCTTGCGACAGGTGTCCTGCAACAACTGTAAGATTTGCTTGCCAGTTTTGTAGTCGAGGGCACCCGTGGGCTCGTCGCACAAAAGTAGCTTGGGGTTCTTGGCCAGTGCGCGGGCAATGGACACGCGTTGCTGCTCGCCGCCCGAAAGCTGCGCGGGGAAGTTGGCGAGGCGCTCGCCCAGGCCAACCTGGCGAAGCGTCTGTTCGGCATCGAGCGAATCGGGGCAGATCTGAGCTGCGAGCTCAACGTTTTCGAGGGCCGTCAGGTTGGGAACCAGATTGTAGAACTGGAAGACAAAGCCCACGTCGGCGCGGCGGTATTCCACAAGCTGCGCCTCGTTGGCAGCGCTCAGGTCGCGCCCGTCCACCGTTACGGTGCCGGAGGTTACCGTGTCCATGCCGCCCAGAATGTTGAGCGCCGTGGTCTTACCGGCACCCGAAGCACCCAGAATGATGGCGAGCTCGCCGCGCTCGACCGTAAAGCTCGCGCCGTCGAGCGCATGGATGCGGGCGTCGCCCTCGCCGTATGCCTTGATGACGTCTTTGAATTCGATATAAGCCATCGATTAATTCCCATCTGGTCGGATAATTCTTTAGTATTACCCATTTCGCACCTGCCAAAAAGGGACAGGTTTATTTTGGCAGGTTTTAGAGGCGGACAGTAAAGGTGATCCGGTTGCTGTGGCCGCAGACAGAAGCGCTCCCGCCATGGGCTTCGGCGATGGCTCTCACCACGGATAGGCCCACGCCCGAGCCACCTGTCTTGGAGCTGCGCGAGGCATCTGCGCGGTAGAAGCGGTCGAACAGCCGATCCAGGTCACCCTCGGGCAGCTCATCAACAGCATTCGATACGACAAGCTCGGCCGAGCCTTTGCCCGCACCGCGTGAAACGGCGCGCAGGCTCAGCTCAATCACGCTGTCCTCGCTTGCGTAGCGTGTGGCATTGTCCAGCAGCAGCTCAACAACCTGCGCCACTGCCGCGGCATCGGCATGGGCTCGCACGCCGCTCGCGATCGACGTCGCCAGCCGCTTTCCGCGCGAAACCGCCACCGACCCAAACGGCGCCGCCGCCTTGTCCACTGCCTCTGAAAGATCGATCGATGTCATGGTAAAGCCGGCCGAACCCTCGTCCATACGCGCCAGGAACACCAGACGCTCCGTCAGCGCCGTCAGCCGCGCGACCTGCTCGTGAATGCTCTGCGTCCACTCGCTCTCGCCGCTCTCAATTTCCTGTACCTCGTTAGCGGCGTCGATCACGGCCAACGGCGTCTTGATCTCGTGGCTTGCATCGGTAATAAAGCGCTTTTGCTTGCTGTAGCTCTCGACCATCGGTCGAATCACCGCGCCCGAGGCACCCGTCACAATTGCCAGCACCGCCAGCCAGCCAATGCAACTGATCGCCACGCTCGCGCTCAAAAACGAATGAAAGCTTGCAAGCTCACGCGAGCAGTCCACGAACACATAGGTGGTCTCGTCGTCTTGAACGTCAGTCGTATAGCGATAATTGCCAGAAAAACCCGAGACCCAACCCTTTGAATGCAACTTTGCGGCAATACTGGCAGCACGCTTGGCGCCCACCGCGGCAATGCTGGCCGTGTTGACATCGGTCACCTGCCCACCGGCAATCGATACCGTAAAGTAGCGCGTGTCGAAGGGAGACTCCGCCGTCATGCCTTCGAAGTGCCTGATGCGAACGCCCGCTTGGCTATCGCCGGCATCCTTGCCATTAGCGGGATCGTCTTTAGGCTCGTCCCCCCAATCGAAACCGTCCTTGCCCGCCAGGATATAGTCCAGGCGAGCGTCGGCCATCTTGCAGACATGCGAATAATTGACGATGTTGATGCCGGCGATGATGAGCGTGAGCACCACGGTCACGGCGCCCATGGCAACGAGGATAAACTTGCGACGCAGACGACGTCCCATTGCACTGGCAGCATCGGCGCGCCCCGGATTACCCGAGTCCGCGCCCATGCCGAGCTTTGCCGCCATGCGCTTCCGCCACGCGCTCGCGCTCACGCTTATTCGCCCTCCTCGACAACCTCAAGCGAATATCCCTGATTGCGCGACGCGCGGATGGCCACATTGGCACCAAGCGCCGTCAGCTTTTGCGCAGGTACGAGATATAGACCCACACCACGTTGGCGCCTTCGGGCGCGTCCTCACCCCAAACCTCGAGCATCAGACGCTCGGTAGGCATACGCGTGCCGGCGTTGCGCATAAAGAGCTCCATAAGCTGAAACTCACGATTAGCCAGATGCTCCTCGCCCAAAGGCCCAACGAGTGTGCAAGCCGCCGTGTCGAGACGCACGTTGCCCACGCTGAGCGTCGTAGCGTCAATCGCCGTGGCAGCGCGCGTCATGGCACGAATGCGTGCGAGCAGTTCCTTGGCGGCAAACGGCTTGGTCAGGTAATCGTTGGCACCGGCATCCAGGCCCTCGACCTTATCGGACACCTCGCTTTTTGCCGTGAGCATGATGATGGGCAGGCGCTTGCCGGCCTCACGCGCACGCTTAAGTACCTCGATACCGTCCATGCCGGGCATCATGATGTCCAGGATTGCGGCGTCATAGTCGTTGGCAAGTAGATATTCGAGCGCCGTCAAACCGTCGAGGGCGGTGTCGACCTCGTAGTCGCTATGTTGAAGAATCGCGGTAAGAGCGCGGGAGAGGCCGGGTTCGTCCTCGGCAAGCATCAGCTTCATAGTTGTTCCTTTGGCGCACGGCTATACAGATTTCGATACTGCCGATAATAGCGCACCGAAAGCTGCCTTAGCGCAGCCTTAGCAGCTCAACCTGCACGTTTCTAAAAACGCTGGATAGGGCTTAGCCAAACTTAAGGCACATATGCCGAGCGCTTGGACGCATGTCGGCCGCGAAAGGACAGCGACTCGCCCTTTCGCGGCGCCTTCGCCATGCAAAGTGTTCGGGCACTACTCTTCGTAGGCGCCCTCAAGCCGAAGCAGCCACTCCTTGCGATCAAGCCCGCCGGCATATCCGTTAAGCGAGCCGTCGGCGGCAACCACGCGATGGCACGGCACGATAATCGAAATGGGATTGCGTGCAACCGCAGCCCCCACGGCACGCGGGGACACAACGGGTGCTTCGTTTCCCGGTACACGATGTCGAGCCGCAACACGCTGGGCAATCTCACCATACGTAGCGACCTCGCCACGCGGGATAGAAAGCAGCTCAAACCAAACCTCGCGCTGAAACGCCGTGCCAATCATATGCAACGGCGGCGTAAACCGAGGCTCCTGCCCCGCAAAATAAGCATTCAGCCAAGCCCAAGAACGCTCAAGCACCGAAGAAGCCGCACCATTTGCCGGACTCACCGACGACATGCCGCCAGCACCAGAAACTGCATCGGCGCCTTCAACATGTTCGGGATCTTCTTTGAGAAGCGTGGAGCCAAAGTGCTCCTGCCCCTCAAACCAAAGCCCCGTCAGACCGCGGCCATCAGCGGCAAGCAAGATTTCGCCCAAAGGCGAAGCAAACGTCGTCGTGACCACCAGCGGCTCCTTTCAAAACTCCGCTCCATAATACCGCGAATTGTGCAGACAACTCCCGCAGATGCGTCCGGACAGACTCGATTGTCCAAGAGAGGGCGTTTTCCCTCTCAATATCGGCCGATACCGAGTCGCAACGCCCAAAACGATGTCCGGCAAAAACGAAGGTGAATGGTTTTCCGAGAAGTGGACGAGTAAAACTAGGGCCCCGAAGCATCCGCATTTTTTAATTGCAAAACAGCAGGATTCATGCGATAAAACCGCAGGAAATGGCGGCCAAAATATGCCGATGCTTCAAGGGTCCAAAATAGGTCGTTCACTTCGCGGAAAACCATTCACCTTCGATTCGCATCAA
>CALFGH010000106.1 GCA_937958315.1 uncultured Collinsella sp.
CTCGTAGGTGAGCGCGGGAATCGCGCGCGGGTCGCCGCCGCTTTCGTGCGCATAGGCGGTGTCGGGATAGAGCGCGGCGTTGACGGCGTCGTCCAGCACGCTCATGGGGTCGGAAAGCGCGCCCTTCATCTCGTTGAACACCACACCGTTATAGCGCAGCGTGCCCTCGCGCAGGCTCGCGGAGCTGCCGTCGCCCTCGCCCTCGACGCTCTCCGGCAGGCCCAGCTCGTAGTGCCAGCCCTCCTGCTCAAAAATGGTGGGCTTGGTATAGATGGCCGGGTTGAATACCGCGTCCAGGTACACGTCCATCAGGTTGTACAGGTCCTGCTCGTTGGTGGTGGCAACGGGGTAGATGGTCTTGTCGGGGTAGGTCATGGCGTTGAGGAACGTCTGCATTGAGCTCTTGATCAGGTCGACAAACGGCTCCTTGACGGGAAACTTGGCCGATCCGCACAGCACCGAGTGCTCAAGAATATGGAACACGCCGGTGGAATCGGCCGGCGGCGTCTTAAAGCCAATGGCAAAGGCCTTGTTCTCGTCGTCGCATGCCAGGTACAGCAGGCGAGCGCCCGAGGCAGTGTGGCGCAGCACGTAGGCGTCCGAGTCGAGCTCGGGCACGGTCTCGCGGCGCTCGACGGCAAAGCCGTGGCAGGTGGTGCCGGGCACCAGCAGTGCGGCGGCAGCGGCGCGCGGGTCGGTTGAGGTAGTGGGCATATGCAGTCTCCTTTGACGCCCCAGCGGGGGCGAATCGAGTCGAATCCTCGTGAGTATACCCATATGGGGCCCTCGACCAATCTGCCGCACGAGCGTGGATTTTCGGACACACGAGCGTGGAAATTCGGACGCAAATTGAACGAGAGTGGATTTTCGGACGGAAACAGCCCCAAAACGCCAAAAAACCGTCCGGAAATCCACTCTCGATTCCTGACCGTCCATCACTCATGCATTTCTCATTTCTCACTCATCTCTAATATGAGAGATAACAGAAAGATGAGAGATAAATATGAGAGATAACTGAGCAGCAAAGAGACAAGCAATCATGGTATTGTCTCAATACCGATTGTTCTACCAGCAAGAACATGTTTAAATGAAACAGATGGCAGACATCTTATCTTCCATCTCTCACTCATCTCTTATATGAGAGATAGCAGTAAGATGAGAGATAATTACGAGAGATAACTGAGAGATGAAGGAAATCTATTCGCGGCATTCTCCGCCGGGCCGAGCGAAAGGACATGCAGATGAACGAAAACGAGCTGACCGGTCTGCTCGAGTCTTTAAGGCGCATGGGCTCGGACGATCTTAACGTCGAGGTCAAGGAGAGCGCCACGACGCTTTCTCGCGACGTATGGGAAACGGTTAGCGCATTCGCGAATACCGCCGGCGGAATTATCGTGCTCGGCGTGAGCGAGCGCGCGGGCTTTGTCCCGGTTGAGAACTTTGAGACCGAGAAGGTGCTCAACCAATTCGTAGCGGGCATGGGTGATGCCGGCGGTCGCGGAAAACTGGCCAATCCGCCCAAATACACTATTGAGCGCGTGGAGCTTCGGGGCACCGTGGTTCTCGTTATCACGATTGAGGAGCTCGACCCGTCGAGCAAGCCCTGCTATGTAATAGAGCGTGGCGCCCAGGGTGGCAGCTACAAGCGCATCGATGACAAAGACGTGCCACTTTCATCGACCGAGGTTTTGGCGCTGTCGTCATACGAGCGGACGAGTCCTAGCGATCGCGATGCGGTGCCCGGCGCGGTCGCAGGCGATCTTGACGAGGCCCTGGTCGACCGCACGATAGAGCGTGCTTTCTCGCTGACACCCCGGGCAATGCGCGGCGCGCCGGACAAGAAAACGAAGCTGGAGCGCCTGAATTTCCTCGACTCCCAGGGCAATGTTACTAAGGCCGGGCTCCTGGCCGCGGGTGCCTATCCTCAGCAGTTCTATCCTAAGCTCTTTATCGATGTGGCGGTCTATGCCGGAACGCAGAAGGGCGCGGCGGGATCGTTGAGGTTCATGGACCGTACGATCTGCGAGGGAACGATGGGCGAAATGATCTCGGATGCCGTCGCGGCAGTCGCCAAGAATTTGCGGCGAACCTCGATGATCCAAGGCGTCTCGCGTGTCGACTCGCTGGAGATTCCCGAGGAGGTCCTGCGCGAGGCGATCGCCAACGCCGTAATCCACCGAGAATACGGAGATCGGTTCTGTGGGCAGTCGATCGCTGTTGACGTCTTTGATGACCGTATCGAAGTGACGAACCCCGGCGGCCTATACGGAGGAAAGACTCGCGAGAACCTGTTTGACGGCAGCTCCCGATGTCGCAATGCGACGCTTGTGAAGCTCATGTCGCTTGTCCCATTGCCCGACGGCGCGGGCTCTCCTGCCGAAGGCAACGGGTCGGGCATTCCAATGATGCTCGATGCCATGCGTGCGCATGGTCTGGCTGAGCCATTGTTTTGCCCGGGTTTCGACCGGTTTAAGGTTGTCCTCTACCGAGCGAAGGTTGAGCAAATCGATCATGGCGGGGACCTGATCATGGCGGCCCTCAAGCGCTATGACGAGTTGGGAACGCGCGAACTGGCAGAATGCACGGGACTCACCGTCTCCCAGGTTAGGACGCGCGTCAATGCGCTTATCGCGCAGGGCAAGCTAGAGCCTACGGCCGCGGCGACGAGCCGTAACCGCAAGTACCGGTTAACGGAGCGCGCAAAGCAGCTGCGCTAGCCCCTCGCCCCCACCATCCCGCCATTTCACGCGCTGCACATCGAAACCTGCGGCAAAGCAGTTACAATAGCCCAATGTGCATCGCGCACGACGATGATATCGGCGCCCGCGACTAGGGGAGAATACATGGCAGAGCAACAGATAACGCCGGGGACTAAGCTTCAGGTGGCATTCGACGTGCCCATGGGCCAAAAAACCGACTTTAACATGCTCGCCACGTACAAAGAGAACCTGGACGAGGCGTACTTCCTTATGAGCGCGCCCATGCTCGCCGGCAAGCCGCTCATTATGGACGAAAACCAAAAGCTCCTGCTGCAATACAAAGTGGGCGAGGAGACGTTCGTGCTCGCCGGCTACCCCGAGTCGGTCGAGAAAAAGGGCATCCGCACCTACTGGAAAATGCGCAAAGTCGCCGAGCAGCGCACCTTCGTCAAACGCCGCGACGAGCGTTTTAAGGTCGCCATGCGCCTGACCTACCAGCGCGACAACGCGCCGACCCCCGAGCCCGAGGACGCCATGACCATCGACGTCTCGGCTGGCGGCCTGGCCGTCTACCTCAACGATTACCCCGACGTGGGCGAGGCCCTGGCCGTGCAAATGCCCGCGATCCGCCTGCAGGGCGAGCGCAACGAGCTGC
>CALFGH010000107.1 GCA_937958315.1 uncultured Collinsella sp.
CAGGGTCAAAAGCGCCGTCGCCGCCGTCGCTCCCGCAAGCCGCGCCAGGACGGCGGCGAAGGCTCGACCCACACCTCGTCCGCACCGCAACCGCCTACCGGCGAATAACGTCCGTAAGCGGATGTAACCCGCCTGACCCCAGCACCTCTGGGTATCATGGCTCTACACCGACAACCCTCCCTTCGCCTTCGCGTAGGGAGGGTTGTGTCATGAAGAGACATCTGAACGTATTGACTCGCTTGCAGGGCGCAGGCGTCCTACCGTTTGCGGACGAATTGCTACCGCTTGCCGAGCGCGCGACGTATGAGGCGCTCGAGGCGTTGTCGCCCACGCGATGCGCTGGCTGCGAGCGTTCCGGTGCGCTGATCTGTCAGGATTGTCTGGCATCGCTCGCGCTCATCGACCCGTGCCATAGCTGCATCCGATGCGGCGCCCCGTTTGGGGATTTGCTGTGTACCGAGTGCTCGGTCGAGGGCACGTCTTCGGCAATGGCCGAGGCGCTCGATCGCTGCCTGGCGTGTGCCGTCTATGCACATCCGCTGCCGCGCATCATCAAGGCGTACAAGGATGCGGGCGAGCGCCGTCTGGCACCGTATCTGGCGGAGTTGCTCTACGACACTGCCTTGCATGCCCAGGTGGCAGCATCCGATCGCTACGGCGGTGTGTTGTCCGGTGCGGACGCGGTGGTGTTTGTGCCCGCGACTGCGGCGGCGTTTCGGCGGCGTGGATTCGACCATATGGAAGCAATCGCGCGCTCGTTTTGCGATCTTTCGGGTGTCCCGTTGCTGGACGCCCTGGTCAAATACGGTCATGGTGACCAGCGAGAGCTCGGCCGCGATGAGCGCCGGGAGCATGCCCGGGGCATGTACGAGACGGTCGAGGATGTGCGCGGCCGCCGTCTGCTGCTCATCGATGATGTCATTACCACGGGCGCGACCATGGCAGCAGCCTCGGCGGAGCTCAAGCGTGCCGGCGCCGCAGCAGTCGATGGCCTCGCTATCGCACGCGTTTGGTAGGGGGTGGTTTTGTGGCAGTGAAGATAGCGCGGCGCATCGAGCCGACAAGCGAGCAACTGGCGGCCTCCGTAGTCCTGACCGGTGCCTCGGCGCTGCGCATGATGCGCGCCGAGCGCCGACAAATGGGTTACATCAGCTGGAGAGACCTCGATCCCGATGAAGAGCGCCGTGTGCTGCATACATTGTCTCCCTCGGCCGAGGACATTTATCTTCCCGATTTGGTGCGGATCGGGGCCGTGAGTGGCGAGGTCCAAGAAGACTTGTGCCTGCTGGTGGGGTCGGCGAAGCAGCGTCGCCGCATGCCTGGTGCAAGCTGGTCCGTTTGTTCTACAGACCTGCCGGACGCCTCGATTTTGGAGGTGGAGCCGGGAGTGTACAGCTTGTCTCCCGAGGCCCTCTGTGCCGCCGTTGCGCGCGAAGTCGGCTGTATCCAGGCATTTGCCCTGGCCCAGGAGCTGTGCTCCAAGATTTCGCTGAGCGATCGCGGGCAGTATTTGCCTCCCTACAGCTCGCCTACCGTGAACAGGCTTGCAAAGGATAAGGACCAGCCGTCAGATGTGGGCTACTTTGAGGTAGAGCCAGTGCTGACGCCCGATCGCCTGGCAGATTACCTTGCGGCATGCAAGGGGAGCGCGGCCAAGCAGCTGCGGCGGCTGTGCCCCTTTCTGTCGGAAAACCTGCGCTCACCCATGGAATGCATCATGCTTGCCATGTTTTCGCTTCCGTTTTCCTATGGCGGATTTGCCTGCGGTCCCTTTAAGACCGACCACAAGATCGAGTTCAACGACCGAGCGCAGGCGATCTCGGGGATGCCGTATGCGGTTTGCGATGCCCATCAGGAAGCAGCCCGGTTTGACCTGGAATACAACGGTGAGCTGGGCCATTCCTCCCGGAGGGGACGTATCCATGATGAAAAACGCAACACGGGCTTGATTACTATGGGAATCGAGGTCGCGACGGTCAACAACGAAATGCTCTGCGACATGGAAGCGATGGAAGCGCTCGCATGGCGCATCCACCAACGTATGGGTAAGCGATATCGCAACCGTGTTGACGCTTGCAGAAAGAAACAAGAGGCGCTATTTAACACGCTGCGGGCGTGTTTTGGGCTTAAACCCGCCTAGCAATGCTCTGAAACAGGGGGTTGAATACATGCTCTGGCCAAAATATAGCAAATATGAGTACTGCTACAAATTCGGTAACAGCAAAATCAGGGATTTTGGGACTAGAAGATGGCGTAAATCAGAAAGATATTAAACAAATGTGGAATACCCTGGCATCAATCTGACGTTATAGAGAGTGAAAACTGTTTGCAGAGCCAAAAATTCCTGCCACTAATTTGATAACAGTACTCATATTTGCTATTTTTTGGCCACGCGCCCCAAGACGAGCGCGTCGGGGCTCTCCATGGGGAGCTACGGGCTCAATCAGAGCGCGTGCAGCCCGCCCCGACCTGCGAAATCTGTGCTCGCGATGCGAATAACGTCCCTAACCTTAAACTATAGCTTGAACTTAGCTATAATGCCCTACGTTCCTGCCAGGCTGTGGTTGCGGACGGACGAAATGCCCATCCTAGTCCAAGACAGACGCGGTCAAAGGGATCCACGTAAGCGACCGCGTGCGCGCGGCGCGATCATGGCGCGTCCTAGATGTAAGCCGCACCGTCCGTTCTACTTTCTTTGGGGCAATACCGCCTCGCGGGCGAGCGGGCCAGTCGTGAAGGTGGCTGCGGCCTCCCGAGCAAACGCCCCGGTGCGCAAGTGTGGGGTCAAATACCAGGTCAGCTGGTGGGAACAACCCGATATTCCGTGCGGGGCACGGATCGTATACGACACAGAAGGCAGGGTAGTGGACATGGTGAGGGGCAGCTTGATGCATGCGGCTCGGTTGGGTGCTGGGACCGCGGCGGTCATTGCCGTTTTGGGCCTGAGCGGATGTGCGTTCAATCCACTGTCCACGTTCACGACGCCCACGATCGACCAGATCGAGCGCGAGACCGTTACCCCCACGGTATCGGACGATGCCCTGGTCACGCCGGGAACCCTGACGGTCGCCCTCGATACTTCCGATGCCCCGCAAGCCATGCAGGATGCCGACGGAAACCTCACGGGCTATGCGGTCGATGCCGCTCGTGCCCTTGCATGCCGCATGGGTCTCAAAGTCGCCTTTGTCGATGCGTCCTCGGCCGATTCCGCGCTCAGCGATAAAAAGGCCGACATCTTTATTGGCGAGGCCAGGTCTACGGACGGCGATATCAGCTCACTTGGCACCTGTCTGTACGACGCCCCCGCCGTATTCGGCAAGAGCAGTGACGGCGAGTCGCTGAGCGTTTCCACCGAAACGCTTAACACCGCTACCCTGGGCGTTCAGACCTCCTCGGCCTCGCAGGAGGCGCTCGCCAAGCAAAGCATCACCGCCAACCAAAAGACCTTCTCCAACATCAATGAGTGCTTTGAGGCGCTCGAGTCGGGCGAGGTCGATTACGTGATCTGTGATTCCACGGCTGGTGGCTACCTCGCGCGTCTGATGAGCCAGATCTCCTATGTCGGTACGCTCGAGGCGCCCTCCACGCTTGGCGTCGCAGGCCTAAGCTCTAACGATGAGCTGTGCCGTGCCGCGAGCGATGCCCTCGATGGCATCACGGTCGATGGCACGCTCGAGGCAGTCCACTGCGTCTGGTACGGACAGATGCCCTATGACCTTACCGCCAAGACCGTTTCGGGGGCCAATGTGCAGGCATCCGACTCCACGTCCAACGAGACCGAGTCCTCCGATGACGACGCCTCTGATAACAACAGCGACGGCCCGTCGTCTAGCCAGGAGGGCACCATCACCGACGATGACATCAACAAGCTCAATAGCTAGTTATTGGTAGGGGTGGCGCCTGCCACACGCTGAACAAGGCGCTTCTTCACGGTTTCAACACGCATGGCCGGGTCTCCCAAATAGGGGAGCCCGGCTTTTCTATTTTGGTAAAACTAGCAGGTCAAAGCTAATTTTCACGAGAAAAATTAACTCCGTCGACGCCTTCCTATAGCGCACTTTGCCACGGAAAAGTGCGAGACTTCGGTATGCGGTATCAAGCAGTCGTTATTCGGGTCTTTGGGAAATCGCGTGATTAAATGCACGGCAATGGGTACATAGCCAGTACAGTAAGTCCCCGAGGCAGATTGGAGCCACGTATGGATATCAAGGTTTCTGGACGCAAGACGACGGTAACCGATGCTCTGCGTGCGCATGTGGATGAGAAAATCGGCGAGGCGCTCAAGGTTTTCGACATCGAGCCCATGACAGTCGACGTCGTGCTTCGTTATGAGAAGAACCCCTCGAACCCCAACCCGGCAATCGTCGAGGTCACGGCTCGTGCCCGCGGTTCGGTGATTCGCGTTGCCGAGCACGGCGCAGATATGTATGCTGCCATCGACCTCTCCGCCGATAAGGTCACCCGCCAGCTGCGCAAGTTCAAGACCAAGGTCGTGGACAACCGCCAGGGTGGTGCCAGTGCCGCGGATGTCGCGCCGGTCGAGCGCGTTGAGGATCTGGCCGACCTGCTGCTGCCCGAGGAGGACGACGACCTGCTCGTCCGCGAGAAGGTCATCGATGTCACCCCGATGACCGAGGAGCAGGCGCTGGTGCAGACCGATTTGCTGGGCCACGACTTCTACGTGTTCGAGAACGCGACGACCGGTCTCATCAATGTGGTGTATCACCGTAAGAATGGTGGATATGGCATCATCAAGCCCCGCATCGAAACACTTGACGAGTAAAATACGTTAACTTGCATGAGTTAACGGTTGGCGGCCATCCCATGCGGGTGGCCGCCTTTTTACGTAAGGAGTCGCTTTGATGGACAAGGCCGCATCCGCCGGTCATTCGAACCGTTGCCGCATCGTCGTCGATACCTGCTGCGACTTTAGCCCCGAGGTCGCCGCGAACCTCGATGTCGATATCCTGGGTTTCCCTTTCATTATCGATGGCGAGGAGCGCACAGACGACATCTGGTCGAGCATGAGCCCTAAGGAGTTCTACGACCGCATGCGCGCCGGTGCCCGCGTGTCCACCTCGGCTGTGTCGCTCGGTCGCTATATCGAGTTTTTTACCGAGTGCGCCAAAGAGGGCACGCCCACGGTCTACCTGTGCTTTACCTCGGCGCTGTCGTCGAGCTACAACTCCGCGTGCCAGGCGGCAGATGCCGTGCGCGCCGAGTATCCCAACTTTGAGCTCTACGTGGTCGACAACGCTCTGCCCTGCGCGACCGGTGCGCTCTTGGCGCTCGAGGCCGTGCGCCAGCGTTCGGCGGGACTGACCGCCAAGCAGTTGGTCGATTGGGCAAACGAGGCAAAGACCTACGTCCACGGCTACTTTACGCTCGAGAGCTTCGATGCGCTGGCTGCCGGCGGCCGCATTCCGCCCGCGGCGGCGCAGCTCACGGCAAAGCTCGACGTCAAGCCCGAGCTCTCCTACGACCTGGCCGGCTCGCTGTCGCTGATCGGCGTCAACCGCGGCCGCAAGAAGGCGCTCAAGTCCATACTCAAGTCGTTCCGCGAGAACTACGTGCCCGACCGCACCATGTCCATCGCGATCATGACGGCCGATGCCGAGAAGGACGGCGACTGGCTCGAAGCTGCCATCCGCAAGGAGGAGGGTTGCGCCGACGTCACGATCATTCGCGGCTCCGTGGGTCCCACCATCGGCTCGCACGTGGGCCCCGGCATGGTGGGCTGCGCGTTTTGGGGTAAGAACCGCGCCGACAAGGCGTCGCTTTCCGACCGTATCGCCCGCCGCGTGCGCGGTCAGTAGGCAAGCGCTGCGTCCGTTATCGCCCTCGACTCACAGCCCAAACGCTGGCACCGAGTATTCAACCTGGTAACAACACCCAACCCAAAAGGAAAGGTTTCATGGCAAACAAGCTCTCCGTCGCATTTATCGGCACCGGAATTATGGGTGCCCCCATCGCCGGCCACATTCTGGACGCTGGCTATCCCGTCACGGTCAACAACCGCACCAAGTCCAAGGCTGCAGCGCTCGTTGAGCGCGGTGCCGTCTGGGCCGATACGCCGGCAGATGCCGCGGCGAACGCCGACGTCGTCTTTACCATGGTGGGTTATCCCTCCGAGGTCGAGGAGCTCTACCTGGCGGGTGACGGTCTGCTCGCGTGCACTAAGCCCGGTGCGGTCCTGGTCGACCTTACCACGAGCTCGCCCGAGCTGGCGCGCGATATTGCCGAGGCCGCCCAGGTCTCCGGTCGCATGGCGTTTGACTGCCCCGTCACCGGC
>CALFGH010000108.1 GCA_937958315.1 uncultured Collinsella sp.
CGAGGACAGACGCTCATCCTCAAACTCGAGCGGAAGATCGAGCTCATCGGCGATCTTTTGCGCCACGGCGGCAACGCGCTCGGCCTGGGGACCGGGCTCGCCGGCCATGGTCAGGGGGCGTCCGCTTACCAGGATGTCGGGCTCATAGTCCTCGACCAGGTAGCGGAACGTCTTGGCCATACCGGTGACCTCGGCGGCCGGGAGAACCTTGACGGGCATCGCCATCTTGCCGTCACGGCTCGAGACGGCGATGCCAATCCTGGTCTCCCCTATGTCCAGCGCGAGCGCGACCACAGCGACTACTTAGGCGCCGAGCGCGGTCTTGGCGGCCGCGAGGGCATCGGCGATGCCGGCAGCATTCTTGCCACCGGCCTGGGCCATGTTGGGACGGCCGCCACCGCGACCGTCGACCAGGCCCGCGATCTGCTTAATCACGTTACCGGCGTGGAAACCGGCCTTCACGGCGTCATCGGAGCCGGCGGCGAGCAGGGCCGGGGTGCCCTTCTCGGTCACGCTGGCAACGACGCAGGCGACGGGGCCGGCAACCTTCTGGTGCACGGTATCCCAGACGTTGCGCAGGTCAGCAGCCTCAAGACCCTGGAGCTCAGCGACGACGAGCTTGTAGCCATCGAGCTCGACGGCGCCCTCGATAGCACTGGAGATAGCATCGGAGGAGCCACCGGTCAGCGCCTTCTTGAGCTTGTTAGATGTCTCGCGCAGCTCTGCCTGCAGGTTCTCCACACGAGCGGGAACCTCGTCGACACGGCACTTGAGCGCAGCGGCAGCGGCGTCAACAAGTGCCAGGCGGTCGGCCATGTAGTCGAGGGCGCCCTTAGAGGTCACGGCCTCGATACGGCGGACGTTCGAGCCCGTGGAGGACTCGGAGATAATCTTGAACAGGCCGATCTCGGCGGTGTTGGCGGCATGGGTGCCACCGCAGAGCTCGCGGGAGAACGGCTGGTCCTCGGCACCCACGGAGACGACGCGCACGACGTCGCCGTACTTCTCGCCAAACAGGGCGACGGCGCCGGCGGCCTTGGCCTCATCGATGCCCATGACGCGAGTCACGACCGGCTTAGAGGCAAAGATCTGCTGGTTGACCAGGTCCTCGACAGCCTTGAGCTGCTCGGAGGACAGGGCCTCAAAGTGAGTGAAGTCAAAGCGCAGATGCTCGGGCGTCACCAGCGAGCCGGCCTGGGAGACATGCTCGCCCAGGACCTGCTTAAGCGCGGCGTCGAGCAGGTGCGTGGCGGTGTGGTTGCGGCGCAGGAAGCCACGGCGCTCGGCGTCGAGTGTGGCGGTCACGGTTGAACCGACGGTCAGCGTGCCCTCGGCAATGTGGGCGACGTGGGCATACAGGCCGTTGTGGTTCTTTGTATCGGAAACGACCAGCGAAACGCCCTCGGCGGAAAGCTCGCCGGCGTCGCCCTGCTGGCCACCCATCTCGGCATAGAACGGGGTGCGGTCGAGCACGACCTCGACATCCTCGCCCGCAGCGGCAGCCTCGACGGACTCGCCGTTGCGCACGATGGCGACAACCTTGGCACCCTCGATGACGTCGTTGTCATAGCCGTCGAACTCGGTCGCAGCGACCTTGTCGGAAAGCTCGACCCACACATCGTTAAAGCTACCCCAGGCGTCGCCCTTGGCGTTGGCGCGAGCGCGGGCCTTCTGGTCCTCCATGCAAGCGGTGAAGCCGTCCATATCGACGTCGTGACCGGCGGTGCCGGCGATCTCGACAGTCAGGTCGATGGGGAAACCAAAGGTGTCGTGCAGCTTAAAGGCAACGTCGCCCGGAAGGACAGCGCCGTCGGCGAGCGCGGCCAGGGCCTCGTCCAGGTAAACGCGGCCGTTGTCGAGCGTCGTGGAGAAACGCTCCTCCTCGGAGGCAACGATGCCCTTAACGAGCGCGACGTTCTTGAGCAGCTCGGGATAGGCCTCGCCCATCTGGGCGTTGACCTCGTCGATAAACTTGGTCAGGAAGGCGCCCTCGATGCCCAGCAGGCGACCGTGGAACACGGCGCGGCGGAGCAGGCGGCGAAGGACGTACTCGCGGCCCTCGTTACCGGGCAGGATGCCGTCCGAGATCATAAAGTCGACGGCACGGGAGTGATCGGCGATGATGCGCAGCGAGCGGCTGGCGCCGGAGTAGTCATCGGCGTCATAGGTCTTGCCGCTGATCTTCTCGCCCAGTTTGATGAGATGCTGCATCAGATCGCCGTCGTAGTTGGCGGTCTTGTGCTGCATGATGGCGGCCATGCGCTCCAGGCCCATGCCCGTATCGAGGTTGCGGTGCGGCAGCTCCGGCATGGAGCCGTCCTCCTGGCGGTCGTACTGGGTAAACACGAGGTTCCAGAACTCAAGGAAGCGGTCACAGTCGCAGCCGGGCTTGCAGTCGGGGCTACCGCAGCCGACCTCCTCGCCCATGTCAAAGTAGATCTCGGAGCACGGACCGCAGGGACCGGTGGGGCCAGCGGCCCAGAAGTTGTCGTCCTCGCCAAGGCGCGAGATGTGATCCTCGGCAACGCCCAGGGAGCGCCACACGTCGTGGGTCTCGTCGTCCTCGGTAAAGACGGTGAAGTACAGGCGGTCGAGCGGCAGCTTGAACTCCTTGGTGATAAGCTCGAAGGCCCAAGCGCAAGCCTGCTGCTTGGAGACGCCGCCAAAGGAGAAGTCGCCGAGCATCTCAAAGAACGAGAGGTGACGGCCGTCCTCGCCGATGCAGTCGATGTCGTTGGTGCGGACGCACTTCTGGCAGGAGATCGCGCCGATCTCCTTCATGGTCTTCTTGCCCTGGTAGTACTCCTTAAACTGGTTCATGCCGGCGTTGGCAAGCAGCAGCGAGGGATCGTCGGGAACAAGGGACGAAGAAGGATAGAGCTTAAGACCGCGCTCCTCAAAGAAGTTGAGGAACTTAGAGCGGATCTCGGCCGTAGTCATTGACGGGTAGTCAGCACTCATAGAGGGAATCTCCTCGGTTTCACATCGAAACAGTTCAAACGTAACGATATTACCATCCAACCGCCCCCATGCAAAAAAGAGGGCCGACATAAAGCCGACCCTACAGCGAAAGTGCACGTTATGTAGGATTGTGCGATCCTTTGAAAAAGACTACTGTAGAATTACATATATGATTCACCCGGAAGGAGCGATCGATGAAAAGCAAACGATTTGTCCTGAATGCACTTCTGGTTGTAGCACTTTTAGCGCTCTTGGCCTTTTCCTGCTGGTACGCAAACCAACCAGCATTTGGCTACGTATTGTATGCAGTAATGTCCGGTGATAAGGCTTATTTCACTCTACGCGCAATTGACGTTCTCTTTTTCTATGTAGCCGGCCCCTTATCAATCGCTTTGCTCGCGTTTCTTGTCATTTACAACTTAAAGAAACGCTAGCGGTGCCTATTTGGAATCCGAATCGTCCATGGAGCCGTCGATGCCGGTTTTGGTGTCGTCGTCCGTATTGGAATCGTCATCCTTGGCGAAGGGGTTCTTGAAAAAGCCCGTCGCGTCGGGCTGCAGGCCCGAGAGCTTAATCCAAGGATTATCAAGCTCGGGTTTGGGCATGGCCTGGGCCTTGGGCGCAGTCTCGTTACCGATGAGCTCGGACTCATAGATGAACGTATCGTCTCCAAGCGCGTCATAGGCGGCGACCGGGTTACCCTCGGCATCGCGATACGGGGTGCCCTTAAACACAGCACCGTCGTAGGCCACGAGCTGACGGCCGGTCTCGTTCTCGAAGTAGTACACGAAGATACCCTTCAGAGCCGCGCACAGCGGGATGGCGACCACCATGCCGATGGCGCCCATAAGCGCCGAACCGATAACGAGCGCCGTCAGGCTCATGACAGGATGCACCTGGACCGAGCTCTGCATGACCTTAGGCGAAATGACGTTGTCGGTGACGTTTTGAGCCACCATGGTCACGACAAGCGTCCACAATGCCAGCATAGGGCTGAACATAAAGCCGAGCACCGTGGCGATCGCCGCGCTCACCCAGGGACCGACAACCGGGACCAAGTGCATAATGCCGGTAAATATGGCCATGAGCGCTGCATATGGATGGCCAATGAGCGTAAAGCCGATAAAAGCGAGGATACCACCGCAGATGGACGTCACGACCATGCCACGCATATAACCGCCGACCGAGCGTGAAAGGATGGCGACCATAAAGCGGTACGAGGTCTCCTTTTCCTGACCAATGATGGTGCAGACTTCATGGTGCATACGGGGGTAATCGCAGGCAAGCCAGTAGGCAAGCACCAGACCGAGGAAGATGACGAACAGCTGGGAGGCCGTATTGGTAATAAGCGGGAATACACCGCGACCAAGCTCGGCAGCGATTTGTGAGACATACTTAGACGCCACAGTGACAAGCGAAGAAAGATTATCATCCAGATACTCTTTGAGCGGCGTGTTGTTGAGCGTCTTGAAATGCGAGACCATCTCGTTGAGATCGCCGCCCGCAACACGAAGCTGCTCAGGCAGGCGGCTCAGGACTTCCATAATCTGACCGAGCAAAATAGGCGACAGGATGCAAACGACACCAACAAGCACGGCAACAACCACAATGAGGGCGATGAGCGAACCGATGCCACGACCGACGCCGTGATGCTCAAGCCAGTTAGTGATCGGCGACATCACAAAAGCGATGATGGAGCCGACAGCTAGAAACTCGATAACCGGCGCCAGGATGCCCATAAGGTTAAAGATGACGGCGGCGATAACGATGCAGCCAACGACGGACCAAATGCGAAGCGTCAGAATACGGGTATCGCGCAGCGTGCGGTCGGTTTGTTGGGGGTGCTCACTCATGAACGAACCATCACTCCATCGGGGTCGATCTTGTCCTGAATCTTCTTAAGGGTACGACGCAGCAGGCGCGAGACCTGCACCTGCGAGATTCCCAGCTTCTTGGCGATCTCGATCTGGGTCATGCCCTTTACGAAGCGCAGCTCGATAACCTCGCGCTCGCGCGGCGAGAAATCGCGGATGGCTTCCTCGATTACCAGTCGGTCATCGGTAAAGTCGAGCTCGTTGTCGTCATCGGCATAACGGTCGAGAATCGAGGGCGCATCGTCGGAATCGGACGCGCCGGGAGCCTCGATGGGCACCGAGGTGTAAGCCGAGGACGATTCCATGGCTTCGAGTACCTCGTCGACAGTCACGTCCAAGTATTCGGCGATTTCCTCAACCTTGGGCGAACGCTGTAGCTCGTTGGTGAGCTTATCGGTAGCCTGATTGACCTTGGCAGAAAGCTCCTGCAGACGACGCGGCACGCGCACACTCCAGCCCTTGTCGCGGAAGTGACGCTTAATCTCGCCCAGGATGGTGGGCGTGGCAAATGTGGTGAACTCGAGTCCGCGCTCGGGATCAAAGCGGTCGATTGCCTTGAGTAGACCCAGGTATCCGACCTGCATCAGATCGTCGAGCGGCTCACCGCGGTTCTTAAATTTGTTGGCAAGAAACCTTACCAGGTTCATATGGGACATGACGAGCTGCTCGCGTGCGTCCGGATCACCAGTCTCTTTATAGCGACGAAACAGCTCGCGGGTTTTCTCCTTGTCCCAAGCGGTCTTACCGCTCCGGGAACGTTCGGTCATATTAGATATCCGCCTTGAGGTCGAGGGAAAGCGTCAGGGGCGCCTCAGTCTTTTCGTAGGAATCGCACACGCTCGTCAGAATGAGCTCGGCATACACGGCAGCCTGGTCATCCTCGTCGACGGTGGCCCGATCGCCAAAGGTAAAGTTCATGCCAACGTGAGACTCATCGACATCGAACCTGATCATGATGTCATCGGAATCAACAGCCGTGCAGCCAAAGATAAAGGCCTCCTCGGCAGCCATACGAATGTCCTCGATGCGATCGACGGACATGGAGCACAGCGCGCCGACGTTGGCCGCCGTCATACGCACGAGGCGTGCCAGACGCGGATCCCCGGCAACAGTCAGCGTAATAGGGCAGGTTGCTTCGCTACTCATCGCAGGACTCCTCGGAGGTCTCGGCGGGCGTATAGGTGTAATACTGAGCAGGCTTGGCTGCGGGCTTCTGAGCCGCATCCGCACCATCGGCGGCCTCGTCCTCAGCCTCACCAATCAGAACGCGCTCGGTAGGCTGCTCGGCCACGGCGGCGGCAGCGGCGAGCTTGCGATCGGCGTCGGCTGCAGGAGCCTTCACCTTATTGAAGAGCTTCTGAACGGCGCCAGCAGCAGAATCAGTCACGCTTGACACAGCGTTGCTTGCCTCGGCCATGGTGCCCGTGACCTCAGAGATGTCGCGAACGACCGCCTCAACCTCAACGAGGTTGGACGTCAGGGCGTCAACGGCAGTCTTGCTCGACTTGAGCAGCGGCTCCATCTGGGCAAGTGCCGGCGTAAGCTCGTCAACGGCACCATCGAGCTTTGCCACCACAGGCTGAGCCTCGGCGATGGTGTTATTGAGATCGCTTACGGTCTTATCGAGCGAATCAACGACGTTGCGGGTCTTGCGCAGCGTGAGCGCGAGCTCGATAACAGCCCACACACCGGCAACGGCGAGCAGCAGCAGGGCGATTTGAATGGGACTCATACAAGCCTCCCGAAGGAATCGAAATACAGACGCTGTTCATGGTACCCCAAAGAAGGGGAAAGATACCCAAAGGGAATGTGCGAGGTCCCAAGGACCTACTTGGGCGCTCTGCCGCTACGGTCGCGCTCGCTTTGCTCTACGCGCCACTCTTCCCAGCCACGGCCCGCAGGCTGCCAAAACGCACCGCGCTCCAGCCCCTCGGGCAAATAACGCTGATCGACCCAGCCTTCGGGATAATCATGCGGATACTTATACACACCGTATTCGTCGCTGCCCGGGCGATGACGATCGCGCAGATAACTCGGCACCTCGCGGAGCCCACTTGAATGGATATCGGCCAACGCCGCATCGATCGAAGCCTCGCACGCGTTCGATTTAGGCGCCAAGCACACATAGAGAGCAGCCTGAGCCAGATTAATACGGCACTCGGGATAGCCAATGACCTCGGCAGACTTAAACGCGGCATGTGCCACCAAAAGCGCCTGTGGGTCGGCGTTGCCAACATCCTCAGAAGCCTGAATCATAATACGACGAGCGATAAACTTAGGATCCTCCCCCGCGTCAATCATGCGCGCGAGCCA
>CALFGH010000109.1 GCA_937958315.1 uncultured Collinsella sp.
AGCACCGCGGCAAAATCCTGCTCAGGCAGACGCAAAATCAGGTTGTCCCGGGTGATGCCCGCGTTGTTCACCAGCACATCCACCCGGCCAAAGGCCTCGGCAGCGGCATCGAACAGCGCCTTGCAGCCCTCGGCGGTGGATACATCCGCCTGCACGGTCACCGCCTGCACGCCCTCGGCGCGGCAGAGCGCTGCCGTCTGCTCCGCAGGCTCTGCGCCGTGGCAGTAGTTCACCACCACGTTGCAGCCCTGCTTTGCCAGTGCCACGCACACTGCGCGGCCAATGCCCCGGCTGCCGCCGGTAACAATGGCGGCGCGGGTCAGCTTTTCTTCGCTCATTCTGCATCCTTCCATGCGGTCAGCACCGCATCCAGTTGTTCCGGGGTCTCCACTGCGGTGCAGACCACCCCGGGCAGGGTCTTTTTCACAAAACCACTCAGGGCGTTGCCGGGGCCGACTTCCAGAATGTGGTCCACACCCAGCTCACCCAAGCGGCGCAAAGTGTCCTCCATGTAGACGCTGCTCTGCACCTGCTTTACCAGCAGCTGCGGGATGTTGTCGGTCTCGGCCTTTTCATGCCCCAGACAGTTGAACAGCACCGGCGTCTCCATGGTGCCGAAGTTTTCGCCCGCAAAGCGCTGTGCCAGCGCATCCCCTGCGGGAGCCATCAGCTTTGTGTGGAAGGGGCCGCTGACCTTCAGCGGGATGCAGCGGCGGGCACCGGCTTCCTTTGCCAGCGCGGCGGCCTGCTCCACAGCGGCTTTTTCACCGCCGATGACCAGCTGCCCCGGGCAGTTGTAGTTGCAGATCTGCACACAGCCCGTCTCCGCCGCCTGTTCGCAGCAGGCAGACAGTTTTTCTCTGTCCAGCCCCAGCACGGCGGTCATGCCGCAGGCAAGGCCCTTTGCGGCCTCCGCCATGGCCTTGCCCCGGAAGGCAGTCAGCTCGATGGCCTGCTTTGCGGTGAACACCCCGGCTGCCTGCAGCGCGGAGTATTCGCCCAGCGAAAGCCCCGCCAGATAGGCGGGCTTTACGCCCTTTTCGGCCAGCACAGCGGTCACGCCGCAGGCAAAGGCCACCATGCAGGGCTGGGTGTATTCGGTCTGATTCAAAACGCCGTCCGGGTCCTCAAAGCAGACGCGGTGCAGGTCAAAATCCAGCGCTGCGCTGTCAAAGGCCGCCCGGAAGGCGGGAGATGCTTCGTAAAATTCCTTGCCCATGCCGGGGTGCTGCGCACCCTGACCGGCGTAAAGTACGGCAAGCTTCATAAATTCTGCCTCCATTCGGTCACAAGTTCGTCCATCAGCTCGCGCACGGTGCGCATCCGGTCCAGCCTGCCCACGTTTTCGCCGCAGAAGAAGAGCCCTTCCTCCACGTTGCCCTTCACCGCCTCGATGAGGGCGTGGGTGATGCAGTAGGGCACAGCGGCGGGGTCGCAGGTCTTGAGACACCGGGCGCAGTGCTTGGGCGGGAAGCGTTTGCCCTCGGCCAGCGCCTGCACCAGCGGGGTGTTCAGCGCGCGGCCGGGCATTCCCACCGGGCTGTGGATGATGCGCACATCCTCCGGCTTTGCCGCCAGCAGCACGTCCTTGTAGGTCTGGGAGGCGTCGCACTCGTAGGTGGGGATAAAGCGGGTAGCAAGCTGCACACCCGCAGCGCCAAGCTTTGTAAAGTGTGCCATGTCGGCACCGGTGTACACGCCGCCCGCCACAAATACCGGGATAGCGTAGCCGTATTGCTCCTCGTAGGGTTTTACCTCCGCCAGCACCCCGGGCAGAATCTCGTCCAAGGTCTGGCAGCGGTCGGCCAGCAGGTCCTCCTCGGCAAAACCGAGATGCCCGCCCGCCTTGCAGCCCTCGATGACCACAAAATCGGCGGTGCGGTCAAAGCCCTTTGCCCAGCGGCGCAGGATGAGCTTTGCCGCCCGGGCGCTGGATACGATGGGCGCAATGGCTACCTCTTTGGTGCCCACAATGCCCGGCAGCTCCAGCGGCAGACCCGCATGCCAGATGGAATCGCGCGCCGCGGCACCCGAGCCGCCGTTATGGCCGCTGATCAAGATCTTGTCGGCAGCACCCTTGGCCACACCGGTGGCGATGGTGCCGACACCCGCCTCGCTGACCAGCTTGACCGACACGCGCGCGCCGGGGTTGGCGTTCTTAAGGTCAAAGATCAGCTCTGCCAGGTCCTCGATGGAGTAGATGTCGTGGTGCGGCGGAGGCGAAATCAGGCCGATGCCGGGCGTGGACTGACGGACCTCGGCGATCCAGGGGTAGACCTTCTTGCCGGGCAGGTGGCCGCCCTCGCCGGGCTTGGCGCCCTGGGCCATCTTAATCTGAATCTCGAAGGCGCTGCACAGGTAGCGGCTCGTCACGCCAAAGCGCGCGCTTGCCACCTGCTTGATGGCGGAATTCTTGGAGTCACCGTTGGCCAGCGGGGTCTCGCGACGCGGATCCTCGCCGCCCTCGCCCGAGTTGGAACGGCCATGCAGGCGATTCATGGCAATGGCCATGCACTCGTGTGCCTCTTTGCTGATGGAGCCATACGACATGGCGCCGGTGTTAAAGCGGCGGACGATGTTGAGCGCGGGCTCGACCTCGTCGAGTGCCACCGGGGTGCGGCCGTTGTCGTCAAAGTCAAGCAAGTCGCGCAGGCGCACGGCACGGCCGGTGCGGTGCAGGCGGGCGCTGTACTCCTTAAAGGTGTCGTAGCTGTCCTCGCGGCAGGAGGTCTGCAGCAAATAGACAGTCTGCGGATCGATGAGGTGATCCTCGCCGCCGAGCGGGCGCCACTTGGTCAGACCCAACGTGGGCAGTTGATCGGGAGCCGGGCTCTTAAGGATAGCGAGCGCGGCGTCGTAGCGCTCGTTTTGCTCGCGCTCGACGTCCTCGACACCCATACCGCCCACACGGCTCACCGTGCCGGCGAAGTACGCGTTAACGAACTCCGGAGTGAAGCCCACGGCCTCGAAGATCTGCGCGGAGTGGTAGCTCTGCACCGTGGAGATGCCCATCTTGGACATGATGGAAACGATGCCGGCGGTCGCAGCCTTGTTGTAGTTGGCGATGCCCTGCTCGGCCGTCACGTCTAGGTCGCCGCGTGCCGCCAGATCGCGGATGCACGCATGTGCGTTGTACGGATAGATGCCGCTCGCGGAGTAACCCACCAGCGCCGCGAAGTCATGCGGAGACACGGCATCGCCGCACTCCACCACGATATCGGCAAAGGTGCGCACGCCGGCGCGGATCAGGTGATTGTGCACGCAGCCCACGGCAAGCAGCGACGGCACGGGCACCTCGCCCGCAGTGGCACGATCGCTCAACACCACAATGTTCACGCCGTCGCGGACCGCAGTCTCGACGTCCTCGGCAAGCTGCTTGAGCGCAGCCTGTAGCGCGCCCTCACCGGCATCGCGACGGTAGACGGCACGGAAGCGACGGGTCTTAAAGCCCACGCGGTCGATGGCACAGATGCAGTCGAACTCCTCCTCGTTGAGCAACGGGCGCTCCAGGCGCACCAGCTGGCAGGCCGTGCGGGAGTCCTCGAGCAGGTTGCCGTGGTTGCCCAGATAGAGCGTGGTCGAAGTCACCATGTGCTCGCGCAGAGCATCAATCGGCGGATTCGTAACCTGGGCGAACAGCTGATAGAAGTAATCGAAGAACGAGCGCGTCTTCTTGGACAGGCAGGCCAGCGGTGCGTCGATGCCCATCGAGGCGAGCGGGGCCTTGCCCTGCTGGGCCATGGGGCGCACGACCTCGTCAACATCATCCCAGTGATACCCGAGCTTGGCCATACGCACGGCGGCGGGCACCTCGGCGTCCTCGGCGGGTGTTGCCGCAACGGGCTCATCAAGCGCGCCAACGGTCAGCGTCTCCTCGGCAATCCAGTCGCGGTAGGGCTTTTCCTTGGCATAGCGGGCGCGCAGCTCGTCGTTGTAGATCACGCGGCCGCGGGCAAAGTCGACCTCGAGCATCTGGCCCGGCCCCAGACAGCCGCTCGTCAGGATGTTCTCGGGGCTCACCTCGATGGTGCCCACCTCGCTTGCCAGCATAAAGCGACCGTCGCGCGTCACATAGTAGCGGGCGGGACGCAGGCCGTTACGGTCGAGGGCGGCACCCAGCGTGCGGCCGTCGGTAAAGGCGATGGCCGCCGGGCCATCCCACGGCTCCATGAGCATGGACTGGTAGGCGTCGTAGGCGCGGCGCTCCTCGCTCAGGCTGTCGTTGTGGTCCCACGGCTCGGGCAGCAGCATGGATGCAGCGCGCGTGAGCGGGCGACCGTTCATAACCAGGAACTCAAGCACGTTGTCCAGAATCGCGGAGTCGGAACCCTCACGGTTGATGATGGGCATCACGCGCTCAAGATCGTGCTGCAGCACGGGGCTGTACAGGTTGGGTTCGCGGGCGCGAATCCAGTTGACGTTGCCCTTGAGGGTGTTGATCTCGCCGTTGTGGATGATAAAGCGGTTGGGGTGCGCGCGCTCCCAGCTGGGCGTAGTGTTGGTGGAGTAGCGCGAGTGGACGAGCGCTACGGCCGTCTTGACGGCGGCGTCGTTGAGGTCGATGAAAAAGCGGCGCATCTGCGTGGCGACCAGCATGCCCTTGTACACGATGGTGCGCGAACTCATGGAGCACACGTAGAAGATCTTGTCGCGCAGGGCAAACTCGGCATCGGCCTTCTTCTCGATGGTGCGGCGGCACACGTACAGGCGACGCTCAAAGGCATCGCCGGCGGGCGTGTCGTCCGGACGGCCCAGGAAGGCCTGCAGGATGGTAGGCATGCAGGCGCGGGCCGTCTCACCCAGATCGTGCGGGTCGACCGGCACCTCACGCCAAAAGAGCAGCGGAACGCCGGCTTCGGCGCAGCCCTCCTCAAACACGCGACGGGCATCCTCTACGCCCTTGCCGTCCTGCGGGAAGAACAGCATGGCCACGCCATAGTCGCCCTCTGCCGGCAGAATCTGACCGCACTTTTGAGCCTCTTTTCGAAAAAAGTGATGCGGAACCTGGAACAGGATGCCAGCGCCGTCGCCGGTGTTCTTCTCGAGTCCCGTGCCGCCGCGGTGCTCCAAGTTGACCAGAATGGACAGCGCATCGTCCAGAATCTGGTGATGACGCTCACCGTTGATATCGGCAAGCGCGCCGATGCCACATGCATCGTGATCGAATTCGGGGCGATAAAGGCCCTGCTGCTGAGCGGAATCTGCCTGCATCGCGATCCTCCCCTAGATATTAGACAGTCAGTTGAATAGGCATACTAGAGTCATCGCCGGCCCGTTGTGTTTCCCACCCGTTTCGAAACAATCGCGTAACGCACGCCCTACGAGTGGACACCGCCGACCTCAAGGACGACAACAAGGGCCCCAGGTTCGGCCCGCAAGCTCACCGCTTCAAACATCTCAATCTGTAACACGAAGGGCCGGTTTTGGCGGTCAGCTGTTACAGATCGAGATTTTCCATAGGACCATTTCTTCCTGTCTCGATCTGTAACACCTAGGTCCAATTTCCATCCCTAGTTGTTACAGATCAAGACATTTCGCCAATCCCCTTTCACCAGCCTATCCAAATACAACAATTTTGTTAGTCGTGGTTAACTTTTGAGCCTAAAACGGGTATCCTTTGCGGCGTCAAACAAACGGCACACAGGAGCGCACCATGATCAACCATCTCAAACATCACTTTGGCTCCCCGCGCACCGGTGGCCACGGCGGACTCGACATCGCACGGCATATCGGCCCCGGACTGCTCGTGACCGTCGGCTTTATCGACCCGGGCAATTGGGCCTCCAATATGGCCGCTGGCTCGCAGTTTGGCTACGCGCTGCTGTGGATCGTCACGCTGTCCACGATCATGCTCATTGTGCTGCAGCACAACGCGGCACACCTGGGTATCGCCACGGGCGCCTGTCTTGCCGAGGCCACGACCCGCTTTCTCCCCCGCTTCGTTGGGCGCACGGTGCTCGCCAGTGCCTACCTCGCGGCCATCGCCACCGCCATGGCCGAAGTCCTGGGCGGTGCGATCGCGCTTCAAATGCTCTTTGGCCTGCCCGTACGCGCCGGCTGCGTCATCGTCGCGGCGGCATCGATTGCCATGCTCATGACAAGCTCCTACAAACGCGCCGAGCGATGGATCATCGCCTTCGTAGGCGTGGTAGGACTTTCGTTTTTGGCCGAGCTTGCACTAGTCAAGGTCGACTGGCCGCAAGCCGCCACAAGCTGGATCACACCCCGTATGCCCACCGGCTCGGCCGCGATTATCGTAAGTGTCCTAGGCGCGGTCGTTATGCCCCACAACCTCTTCCTGCACTCCGAGGTCATCCAATCCATGCACTTCGAAGGCCAAGGCGAGCAGGTTATCGAAGAACGTCTGCGCTACGAGCTCTTCGACACGCTCTTTTCGATGGGCGTGGGCTGGGCAATCAACTCGGCCATGGTCATCCTGGCCGCAACGACCTTCTTTGCGCACGGCATTGTCGTTGACGACCTCGCCGTCGCAGCGGCTACACTCTCCCCCATTCTGGGCCCGGCAAGCTCGACCATCTTTGCGGTGGCACTGCTGTTTGCGGGACTATCGAGTAGTGTGACGGCGGGCATGGCGGCGGGAACCATCATCGCGGGCATGTTCGACGAGGAATACGACATCCACGACCGACATTCCTCGATCGGGGTGGCGGCCTGCTTCGTCGGCGCAGTGGCGGCGTGCTTGGTCGTCCCGAATCCTTTTGAGGGTCTCATTTGGAGTCAGGCGCTGCTGTCGCTTCAGTTGCCGATTACGGTCTTTGTGCTCATACGGCTCACCAGTTCGCCCCGCGTTATGGGCAAATACGCCAACTCGCGCCCGCTCAACGCGCTGCTCGTAGGGATCGGTGCCATCGTGACGATTCTCGATGTCGTGTTGTTGACAGGGATGTAATGGGACGGGGCAACTACCCAAGCAAACGTCTCGATCTGTAACATCTAGACACGCTTTTGATGTCTAGATGTTACAGATCGAGATCATTCCGAGGGACAGCTCCGTTTGTCTCAATCAGAAACACGTAGACCCGTTTTGAGCCGCCATATGTTACAGATTGAGACAAACAGTCGGCCGGACTCACAACAGACAGGATCGGCTAACAGCAGCCGTGATCCCTTGGGGACGGAGGAAAACGGATCACCCGGTGTCGTCGGTGTGGCGGGTGATCCGTTTTCCTCCGTCCCCAAGGGATCAAAAGGGCCCCGGCCGGGATATCCGACCGGGGCCCTGGACAGAACTATGTGTTGCTGCAAGTCGTGTGCCTGCGAGTTACTCCTCGACGAGCTCAAACTGATCGGGGCCGACGCCGCACACCGGGCACACGTAATCCTCGGGCAGCTCGGGCGTGTCGACCTCAACCTCGTAACCGCAAACGGTGCACACGAACTTATACGTCTTCTTCTCCTCAGCCATGATGTTCTCCTCTCGAACGTGACTGCTGGTGTACTTGCTTATTAGTATATGTTCTCAATAATATAATGCAAGTATTTTTAAAACATTTCTAGCCTTGATACGAGGACGCCTTCGGAGGCGTCTTGCCCTTCAGCACCTTGTGGTAGTAGTCATAGGTCAACGGCGTCTCGCCGCTCAGACGCTCGGCATCTTCGACCTCGCCAATAAAGAGCAGGTGCGTGCCCACGTCAACAGTGTCGATCAAACGGCAGCTAAACAAGGCCGCCGCATGCTCGGGAACATAGGGCATGCCCAGTGCAGTCTCGCGCGTCTCGTACTTAGCAAATTTGTCAAAGTCGCTGCTGGTACGGAATCCAAAGTTGCCAATGTAGAGCATATCGGCCGTCTGATCGATCACGGTCAGCGCAAAGGCCTTGGCAGACGAGATAACACCAGACGTGACATTTTCCTTGTTCACGGCAACCGAAATGCGCGGCGGCATGGACGTCACCTGCACCGCGGTGTTGATGATGCAGCCGGCACGCAGCCCGTCGGCCGCAGCACTCACCACATACAGGCCGCTCGGCATCGTAAAGAACGCAGTTTTGTCCATAACGACCACTCCCCTAACCCGGGTTGGAACCTCACGGAAGTATGTACCCACAAAAAGGCGGCGCCCATACCGGACGCCGCCTTTGAGACATAGGTGTCATAACCGTGAGGAACATGAGACGCCCGCAGTTGCGGTGAAATAGGGGCTGAATAGCCCATCAAACAGGCAAAACAGTCCGTATACCACCGCAACTTATACAGAGCGCCTAGCGGTTGCGTTCCTTAAGGGCGCGGTCGATCTCGCGTTGGACATCACGCTTGGCCATGTCTTCGCGCTTGTCGTAGAGCTTTTTGCCGCGGCCCAGGCCCAACAGCAACTTTACGCGACCATCGGTATTAAAGTAGAGCTCCAACGGCACCAGCGCATAGCCGCGGTTGCGCAGTTTGCCGTCAAGAAAATCAATCTCCTTGCGATGCAGCAACAGACGGCGACGGCGATCGGGGTCACGGTTCCACACGCCACCGTGGCTGTAAGGGTGAATGTGCAGGCCCACTAGCCAGCACTCGCCGCCGCGAATCAGCGCAAAGGTGTCAGTGATCTGACAGGCGCGCTCGCGAATCGACTTGACCTCGGTACCGCTCAGCTCAATGCCGCATTCGAACGTCTCGTCGATAAAGTACTCGTGATGCGCCGAACGATTCTTGGAAATGAGCTTGCGTTCGCGCTTACTGGGCATCGCCGGCCTCCTTGACGCCGTCGGCTCCCTTGTCGGCGCCTGCGCGCTTTGCCTTGCGCTCGGCGTTGAGCTCGGCATCGCTCTCGCGCACCAGCTTAATGATCGCCGCGCATGCCTCCTCGCCCACCAGGTCGCGGGCACGGACCGTCAGGCGCGTCGCCTCCTGCTTGTCGCCGTCGCTTGCAGCATCGGTCGCGCACATAATCAGGCAGATGGCGATCTCGGCCGAGGGTGAGGTCGGAACGCCTTGCAGGGACAGTTCACCCATCGCGTGGTCGTCGCTCTCATCGGCAGCATCCGGATAGGTGGTATGGATCTTGTTGAGCAGGCGCGTCGTATGCGCGTCGCCAGGGGCCAAGCGCAACGCCAGGCGCGCGCAACCCACGGCCGCCGAGACGTTCTCGGTCTCGGGCTCCAAGAAGTACTGGCCCAGGTTGGAATAGGCGCGGGCGGCGCACTTGCCATCGCTTGCACGCTCCAGCACCGAAAACGAAAGCGATGCCCACTCCTGCTTGTCCTCGAGCGCACGGAACAGCTCGGCCAGATCCAGGCGATAGTTGCAGTTCATGGGGTCCCAGCGCACGGCCTGCATCAAGGCGTTGCGAGCACTCACATAATCCTGCTGGCGAATGTAGGCATACGCCATGTCGGAATACAGGCGATCAAAGGGCACCTCGACCTGCACCAGCTCGCGCGGATCCTTTTCCACGCGGCGGTAGGCCAGACGCTCAAACTTGCTATCGAAGCTAAAGTACTGGCGCTTCTCCTCCGTCTTGCACTCGGCATCGATATACTCCTCAGCGAGCTCAACCAGACGCTCCAACAGCGGCGCCGCCGTGGCCAGGTCGCCCTGCGCCAGATAGTTCTCGGCATACGTGATGTCTTGCAAGCTGATGGGCAGATCCATGGCTACTCCTCGATCTGAGCGAAACACGGCAGACGCCGCATATACGGTCAATACACAAAACCCGGGTCTCTTGCGAGGCCCGGGCGTTCATTTTGTGGTAGCCCGTACCAGATTCGAACTGGTGATCTCCGCCTTGAGAGGGCGGCGTCCTAAACCGCTAGACGAACGGGCCATATGTAGCAAATGCAATGGCTGGGATGGAGGGAGTCGAACCCCCATTGACGGAACCAGAATCCGCTGTCCTGCCATTAGACGACATCCCAATAACTGCATCGCTGCGCTCGGCTGTGCCTTTGCGCAAGAAAGAAATATACGGGAAGTTCTACGGTGACGCAAGCCCCATTTTTAACTTTTTTGAAAATCGGCCAATTTGCTCCGACCCATGAAGGACCTGTGAAGCCAGACCGCATGCAAGGGGCAAAATGCCGTAAGCGCACCGTAATTACCGTTGGCAGATTGCTGCATTCTGGTCGCCGTCAATAGTGACACAATCAGGATGCCAATTATCGCGCGGACATCGAGGCGACATGGACGAAGAGCTTGATTACCTATGGGAGACCCTGGGCCTCGAGATATCCGCCAGACCTTGGCCCGACCGGGACAAAATCCACCCCACGCTCCGTCCCGCCATCACGGTGATGCAAGCGGAATACCGTCACGCCTCGTTTTTAATTATGCGGACGTCATGGCACGCGGCGCTCCCCGACCTCAAGCGCATCCAGGCGAGCCTCGTCAAGTTATCCGGCATGCCGACCGTCATATCCGAGACGCATCTGGGGCGACGACAGCGCGAACGCCTGCAGCAACAGCGGATTCCGTTCATCTGCCCCGGCATTCAGGCATATCTGCCCTTTATGGACGAAGAGTACTGGAGCGGCAAGCCCAACAAGCAAGTAAAGATCTACGACCCGCATAAGTGGGCACAGTTCGAGGACTGACCGGAGCGAACCCGCCGACGGAAAGCGCATCCCGGAATCTGCACTCAGAACGGGATGCACTTTCCGCAGTTGCTACAGCAGCGCCTCGGCCCAGGCCGCTTCCCTAAAGCCAGGAATCGCAAAATCATCGCCCACCAGCAGTGGGCGCTTAACCAGCATACCGTCGGTCGCCAGCAGCTCATAGCATTCCTGATCCGTCATCCCCGCGTCCAGGCGCGCCTTCAGGCCAAGCTCTCGATACTTCATGCCCGACGAATTAAAGAAGCGTCGCACCGGCAGCCCCGAATGAGCAATCCAGGTCGCAAGTTCCTCAGCCGAAGGATTATCTGTAACAATATCGCGATCGACGTACTCAACCCCATGCTCGTCCAACCAGGCCTTGGCCTTTTTACACGTCGAGCATTTGGGATATTCAACAAACAGTACGGTCATGAGAATCCTCCAAATATAGATCGGCCAATGCGAGCACGCGACAAACGTGGTGCATTCGCGCAATAGGGCAATTGTAGTCCATGCGCCACACGCTAAACGAACCGCACCCCAAAGCCTCGCTTAACAAACGGCAGCAACTCCATCGCCTCGGGCGCTATATGGCCTACAACGTTCATGCGCTCGTCACCGGGAAGATCGACCCGCGCAATCTCAAGCTCGCCTTCGTAGCGCCCATAGCCGCTATTGCTCACAGCGATCGACCCCGTCTTTCGCGGCAGACCTGCACCGGCATCCGTCGGCACGGAATCTGGCTTAAGCGACGTACGCGACTCCTGAGACCTAAAAATAAGGGCGCTCGAGTCAGGCCGATCGTGATGGACTTGACCCAACAAATAGGAGTATCCGGGGTCGAGCTGGCACGGCATGTCAACATACCCCGCGGAAATCTGGGCAAACTGCGCCCAACCCGCTTCGGAAAGATCGGGGTCGCCGACCAAAACAATGTCGCAATCGGCGCCATGTGCGAGCTCAAGCATGTTGAGGGCAACCTTTGACGCGCGACCGCGTTGCGCCTCAACCGTCGGCAATCCCTCGAATACCGGCCCACGAACGTTGGCATCGCCCGGCACAAAAGCCATGATTTCAAAGCCGAGCGCCGCAAGACGAAGATTCGTCCGAGCAACATCTTCAAGAGCTAAACCGGTATAAGGCTTGGGGTAAAAATTGTGGCAGGCGGCGAAACGAGTCACGTCGGCGCCGGCTTCTCGCCACGATGCGATTTCATCAGGACTCACCGTCGATGCATTGACCACAATGCGAAATACACCGGACAGCTCCGCGACCCGCTGGGCACTAAAGCCGTAATCCAGGCGCAGGTATTCCAGTCCCAGATCGCGCAAATCCTCCATGCGTTCAAGGCCCAGCAAATCGCACGTGCGCGGCCCCACATCGGCAATGAGCGCAATACCGCGAGCGGAAAGCAGCGACAGCACCTGGCGAACCTTATCGGCATATGCCGCTCCCCCATCCTCGGGAATATGCAGCGAGGTAAACGCATAGCGCGCACCCGCCGCGGCACCATGTTCAATCGTCCGCTCGATATCCTGCAGGGGACTGGAAAGATAGACAGAAATACCCGTTCTCACGCTTCGATTCTCCTTTAAAAAAGGCCGGCGGAGCAGTTAGCCCCGCCGGCACAACCATAGCATCAAGAGATCTGCGGCACGTCATGACGCTCGAATGACATAGCGCGCAGCATCAGGCTACTCGCCAAAGAACTCGTTGATCTTCTGCTCGTCGACGCCAAAGAACCACGTCAGGACAAAGCCGGCGGCATAGGCAAGCAGCATAGCGGCAACGTAGCCGAGCTGCTGGCCGGGAACGACGATCAGCAGGCCAAACAGACCGGAAACGCCCTGAGAAACCGTGCCGATGTGAAGCAGCGCCGCGAGCGCGCCGCCAAATCCGGCACCCAGGCAGGCCGTCACAAACGGGCGGACAAGCGGCAGCGTAACGGCATACATCAGAGGCTCGCCCACGCCCAGGATACCAACGGGGATGGACTCGGCGACGTACTTCTTGAGCTTGGCGTTCTTGGTCTTAAAGTACAGCGCCAGACCGGCACCGACCTGACCGCCGCCAGCCATCATAAGGATGGGCAGCAGGTAGTTGATGCCCTTGGTAGCGCCGTCGGGATCGTTGAGCATAGCGTGGATCGGCGTAAGTGCCTGATGCAGGCCAACGGACACCAGCGGCAAGAAGCCTGCCGACAGGATATAGCCGCCCAGAACGCCCAGCTTCTCGAAGATAAAGGTGAGGACGCTAAAGATCGCGGTCGTCAGCCAAGCGCCAACCGGCTGGATGACAAGCATCAAAGCAAAGGCGCCGATGATGAGCACCAGCAGCGGGGACAGGAACGTATCGAGCGCGTTGGGCATGACCTTGCGAATCTGACGCTCCATCCAGGCGAAAAATGCGCCTGCGATGAGAGCTGCGATCATGCCGCCCGCGGCGGGATTGTACTGTGCATTGGTGAGCGGCAGCAGAATAGCGGTGCTGGGATCGGCGGCGCCAGGCGCGAGCAGAGGCATAGCACTGTTAGCGATGCACATCATGCCGGCAATACCGCCCAACGCAGCGGAGCCACCAAACTCGCGCGCCGCGTTATAGCCCACCAAAATGGGCAGATAGGCAAAGAGGGCCCAGCCCATGGAGCGAATGCCCTGATACCACCACTCACCTGCAAGCGCACCGGCCGTCGAGACATTAATGACGTTGCAGATACCGTTGATAAGGCCAGCCGCAATAATGCCGGGAAGCAGGGCAACAAAGACATTGGAAATCTTCTTGAGGAAGGCCTGAACCGGCTTGGACTCGTACTTGGCCTTCTGCGCGGCCTTGTTTGTGGCCGCAGCGTCAACCACGCTCTCGTCAGCAACGCCTTTCGCAAGGCCGGTGAGCTTGGAGAATTCCTCGAGCACCTTATTCACCTTGCCCGGACCCAGCACGATCTGCATCGTGTCGTCCTCGACCAGGCCCATTACGCCATCGAGCGCCTTAATACCCTCCGTGTCGACGTTGCCCGTATCTTTGACGGTCACGCGCAGACGCGTCATGCACGCCGCGTTTGCCAGCACGTTGTCTTTACCGCCCAAAAGGTCCAGCAGCTTTTGAGCCAGCTCTTTGTTCGTCATAACTCCTCCTTGTATTGGGTATCTCTTCTTGATGTCATATCTGCTCACGCCGTGCACCTATTGGGCATCGGCATTGCTCTTCTCATGGCCACTCACCGCAGCACGGACATGGCCGCGCGCCCGCTCAAGAGCCACCGCAGCCTGCTCGGCATCGCAGCCCAGCAGCACCGAGACAATAGCGGTTTTAACGTGGCCGCCGGCATCTGCAAGTGCCCGAACAGCGCGCTCGCGTGTGCAGCCGGTTGCTTCCATCACGATGTTCTGGCCGCGCACCACCAGCTTTTCGTTCGTTTGCTGCACATCGACCATCAGGTTTTGGTATACCTTGCCGATCTTGACCATGGCACCGGTCGAAATCATATTGAGAATGAGCTTTTGGACCGTTCCCGCCTTGAGCCTCGTTGAGCCGGTAAGCACCTCGGGGCCGGGCACGGGCTCTATGGCAAGATCTGCGTCCTCCCCGATCCTCGACCCCTGGTTGCAGGCGATAGCAATGGTCTTGCACCCGGTTGCCTTGGCGTACGCGAGGCCGCCCACCACATAGGGGGTACGACCGCTTGCCGCCAAACCAACGACGAGATCCTTGGAGGAGAGCCCATGTTCCCGCAGGTCGCTCGCGCCAAGCTCCTCGCTATCCTCGGCACCTTCGACAGCCTTGATAAACGCCCTCTCGCCTCCGGCAATGAGTCCGACAATCAGATCGGGCGATACGCCAAACGTGGGTGGGCACTCCGACGCGTCGAGCACGCCCAAACGACCGCTCGTGCCCGCGCCCATATAAAAGACGCGTCCGCCGCGCTCGAGCGCCTCGGCAGCCCAGTCGATTGCCGTGGCAACCTGGGGCAACACTTTCGTGACCGATTGGACGGCGCGAAGATCCTCATCGTTCATCGTCGTGACGATTTGCAGCGATGTCATCGTGTCGAGGTCCATTGACTTTTGATTTCGCTGTTCTGTCGTGAATTTTGTTAAATCGAGCATTTTGTTCACCTCATCTTTCCTGTTTCTCGATGTAGTTTTGCTTGATGACATGCGTCGCCCGTTCGTAATCGCTCGCAACGTAAGCAGCGTAGAGGGCATCGACAACCATAAGCTGAGCCATACGCGAGGCCATGGCACCGCTGCGGACCAAGGGCTCGCTTGCAGCAACGCCGAGCACGGCATCGGCCATGGTGGCAAGCTTGGACGATCCATCTACTTTGGTCACGGCCACAACGGGACAGTTGTGGCGTTGGGCCTCGGCGGTGCAGTCCAGTACTTCTTGCGTTAAGCCCGAGTAGCTAAAAGCAATGCCGATATCGCCTTCGTGCATGTTCTTGGCGCACAAGAGTTGGTCGTGCCAGTCATCGTACAGATGGCATTCCTTGTCGACACGCATGAGCTTTTGTGCCAGATCGTGTGCAACCAAGCGAGAAGCACCAATACCGAACAGATTGACCATGCGCGCCCGCTTAAGATAGGCTGCACATCGTTCCAAAACGGTGTAATCGAGTGTTCGCGCCGTCGCCTCGATCGTGCGCACGTTGCTTTTCATCACCTTCCCCACGATACGTTCGACGCTGTCATCCACGGAGATGTCCTCGAGGGCAACGTCCTTTCTGTCGCCCAGGAGCGCAAGTTCGGCAATCAGTTCGCGCTGGAACTCCTTGTAGCCCGCAAAACCCAAGCGCTTGCAAAAGCGCAAAATGCTCGAGGGCGAGGAGAACGTGGCATCGGCAAGACCGCGGACGGACAGCCCGACCACCTCATGCGGATGAGCACTCACGTATGCGATGACATTGCGCTCCGCCGGACTTGCGCTGAGCTCACGCTCGCGAAGCCTTAAAAGCAATCCGTTTGCCATCTCAAACACCTCCGTTGAGAAGAATTAAAGACCAACGAACGATTCGTACCGGATATAAACAGCTTTTACGGTACATTGTGCCGCATCATGGCGCACAAAGGGCGGGCGTTCTACCACTCGCCCCTCAAATCCGACCGCTCGGAAATACGCGCGACACAAAATGATTCATCAAGGTCGCATTATTCGTAACAGGGTTGTTAACAGCGTCTCGCGTGGGCGCCAATGGGACAGGTCATGCGCTTATCCAAGCACACCGCCGCCAACGAGGCAAACAGCCCAACAAAGAAGAACTCCACGGTATGGGCGACACGACGGATGTTGGTGCCCATCCATATGCGAACGGGAGCAAGCGGGTCGGGGTGGGCGGCGGTAGCCGCTGAGTCCGCGTCCCCGGCTCCCCTACTCCGTCTCGCGCATCCAGCGATCGAAGGTCCCCACGCACACACCTAGGCGCTTTGCCGCCTGACTCCGGGTAATATTGCCCGCCTCATAGATATCGCGCACTCGTTCAAATTGCGGAGGGCACGGCTTGCGAGGTCGACCGAAACGCACGCCGCGCGCCCGCGCCGCCGCGATTCCCTCCGCCTGACGACGGTGGATGTTCTCTCGTTCCACCTGCGCCACATAGCTCAACAACTGTAAAACGATATCGGCGATCAGCGTGCTGGTCACATCCGATCCGCCGCAATCTCTCGCACGCGTATCGAGCAACGGCATGTCCAGCACAACGATGGCCGCACCAAGTTCCTTGGTTATACGACGCCATTCCTCGAGTATCTCGCTGTAGTTTCGGCCCAGCCGATCGATGGAAAGCACCACCAACACGTCGCCGGAAGCCAAGGCATGAAGCAATTCCCGATACTGTGGGCGATCAAAGTCCTTACCGCTCGCACGGTCGGCAAAGACCTTCGCCGGCTCCACGCCATAGGCGCTCAGCGCATCCAACTGGCGATTCAAATTTTGATCGCGCGAGCTCACTCGCGCATACCCATATACCGTTGCCACAACATCCCCGCTCTCTCGTAAACCTGCCAAATAGGGACAGGTTTGTTTTGGTAGGTCCTATCTCCCAAAAGCATATGAAGAAGCGGCCGAGCTCATGGCAGGGTAATCAAGAGACACGCAAAGAGGGCGGCCCCGAAAGACCGCCCTCTACGCTCTGCCGATACTCACTCCGTGCCGGTTAATGAATGAGCTTAAAGTCCAAATGTCCGCGAGTAGTGTTGACGCGCGAGACCTCGATAATCACGCGCTGCCCCAACTCAAAACGACGCCCCGTGTCGGCACCCGTCAACGTGAGCGCGTCCTCGTCAAACTCAAACCACTCGTTACCCAAACTCTTAATGGAAACCAGTCCCTCGACCTGCGTTAGATCAAGGCGCACAAATAGCCCCATGCTGCTGACCCATGAGACCGTTCCGGCATAGCGCTCGCCCAGGCGATCCTCGTAGTACTGCGCAATCTTGATTTTTTGCGTCGCATGGCTGGCAGCGTCGGCCGCACGCTCGGCATCGCTGCACGCGCGGCAGATTTGCGGCAGGATGCGCGGAAGCGACTCTCGGCCTTTTCCGATCAGCCTCGGCGTACGCACCAAGGCGTCTTTTCCACCCAGCTGCTCGTATGCCAGCTGCAGCTTGAGTACGCGATGCACCACCAGATCGGGATAACGGCGAATGGGGCTTGTAAAGTGGCAGTAGCACGGCGCGGCGAGCGCAAAGTGGCCCTCGTTGCGAGGCTTATACAACGCACGCTGCATACTGCGCAAAAGGAGCGTGTTGACGAGTGGCGCGTTAGCCGTGCCGGCAGCGGCGTCAACCGTCGCCTGCAACTCATCAGGACTTCCCAGGGCAATGCCCGCCGCACGGCGATCATCGATGATACCGAGCTGCGCCAGCGCCGCAGCAGCACCGTGCAGACTGTCGGGGCTGGGGTCATCGTGCACGCGATAGCACGCCTCGATATCGCGGTCGGCCAGCCACTCGGCGACGCACTCGTTAGCCAGCAGCATTGCCTCCTCGATAAGCGAGGTTGCGCAGGAACGCTCGCGTGCCACAATCCGTACGGGCACGCCGTCCTCGTCCAGCAGCGCGCGAATCTCGGCCGTATCAAAGTCGACCGAACCGCGTGCGCGACGTATGCGACGCCGAAGCTCCGCGAGTTCGTTTGCGGCGACCAGGAAATCGGCCAGGTCTACGTTACAGCTGCGAGCGGTGTCCTCGCACGCAAGCCCGCGCTCAAGTGCTTCCTCGCGCGAGGCTTCAGCCGCAGCGACATCCTCCGCAGCGCCCTCCAACACGGAATACTCAACAGCGCCGGCGCGCACCAGCAGCGCCTCGGCGCCGTCGTAGTCCATACGCACACGCGAACGAATCACACTGGGATAGGGATCGTAATGGCGCACACGGCCCTGCGCGTCGAGCTCGATGTCGACGGTAAACGCCAGGCGATCCTCATCGGGGCGCAGGGAACACAGGTCATTAGACAGGCGCTCGGGCAGCATGGGGAGCACACGGTCGGCAAGGTAGACCGACGTCGTGCGGTGGCGGGCCTCCAGGTCGATATGCCCGTCCCAGGCAACATAATGCGAAACGTCGGCGATATGCACGCCCAGATTATAGCCGCCCTCGGGCGTGCGCTCGAGCGAGATGGCATCGTCAAAGTCGCGCGCATCAACCGGGTCGATGGTGATGACAAAGCGATCGCGCAGGTCACGACGAAGCGGGTCTTTAAGCGCTGCAGTCACATCGAGCGAAAGCGCCTCTGCCTCCGCCAGCGCCGCCTCGGGATAGCTGTCGGTATAGCCATAGCGCGCCATAACATATTGGACGCCCAGATCGGGCGCATCGTCACCGCCGATGCGGCGCTCAAGAGTCACCGTTCCCGACTCCAAGCGCGTCGGGTAGGTCAATATGCGCGCGACGACGACATCGCCAGGGCGCACGCCCAGGCGCTCCGCCGAAGTGTCCTCGGGCAAAATAAAGAAGTCAGCCTTCAGGCGCGAATCGAGCGGCTCGATCACGCCAAGCGGGCCGGCCATCTGATACGTACCCACCACGCTGATGGCGGCACGTTCGACGACGCCTTCAATCACGGCGCGACGTTCACCGTGCGGGCTGTTCTTAATGCTCACGGCAACGGTATCGCCATCCATGATCTCGCGCTTGCCGCGGCCCATGACCTTGTAGTCGCCGTTCTCGGTTATGACATAGGCACTGTGCTCATGGAGCTGCACGCGGCCAGTCAGGCTCGGACGACGCTCGCTGCGCACCGGCCCACGCTTATTGCGAGCTCCACGCTTATGCTTGTTATTGCGCCCCATGGCGCCTCCTTACTACCGATAGCCGTTTACACCCCAAGAGTCTACCCAAATGATCCCCTGGGGACGGAGGAAAACGGATCACTCGAATCGACCGACCCCCTAAGTGATCCGTTTTCCTCCGTCCCCAAGGGATCAAAAAACGGGCCGCCCCCAAAAGAGACGACCCGTTGCAGACGGCATATCCGCAGCGCCTACACGCGCAGATAACGGCGCATGGCGATGGCAGAGCCAAAGAGACCGATGAGCACGCCGACAAGAATCAGTGCGGCGTAGGTCACCAGATAGTACTGCATCGGCAGCGCAAACGACATCCAGCCGACACTCTCCTGCAGGCGCGGAACCAGCAGGTTGCGCAGCAACTCCAAAACACCGATGGAAAGCAGCGAGCCCAGAATGGCCTGCAGCACACCCTCGGTAATGAACGGCCCGCGAATGAAGCCGTTGCTGGCGCCCACCAGGCGCATAATCGCAATCTCGCGACGACGCGCCGTGATGGACAGGCGAATCGTGTTGTTGATAAAGATGAACGCGATAAAGGTCAGCAGGCCGACGAGCACCACGGCGGCAATACGGATGTAGTTGGTCACCTGGAACAGGCGGCTTACTTCCTCCTGGCCATACAGTACGCTCGCGTTGACGTCGCCGTCGTCCGCGATCTTTTGGAAGTCGGCGTTCTTCTTAAGCTTCTTGGCCGTGCTCTCGACCTGAGACGGATCGTCCATCTCAATCGCAAACGAGGCGGGAAGCGGGTTCTGGCCGTCGAGCGCGCTCATGGTGGCGTCGGCGTTGCCCGACATCTTGCTCGTGTACTCGGCCAGCGCGTCGTCCTTATCCTTATAGGTCACGGACTTGACGTTGCTCCACGTCTTGAGCTCGGCCTCAAAGGCCTGGACGTCTGCCTGATCGGCGTCATCGCTAATAAAGGCATTGATGACAACCTGATCCTCGACGGTACCGATCACGGAGTTCAGCATCGCGGAACCCATAATGAACAGGCCGATGATAAACAGCGAAAGGAAGATCGTGATGACGGCGCCGAGCGAGGTGGTCCAGTTACGGAAGAAGTGGCTGATAGCCTCTTTGAGCGAATAGCCCACGTTAGTTGGTGCCATAGTTGCCGTAACCTCCCCTCTCCTGGTCGCGGATTACGTGGCCGCCCTCGAGGGCGATCACGCGACGGTGCATGCTATCGACCATCTCGCGGTCGTGCGTGGCGACGATCACGGTGGTGCCGGTACGGTTAATGCGCTCGAGCAGCTTCATAATACCCAGCGAAATCGCGGGGTCGAGGTTGCCCGTGGGCTCGTCGCAAATAAGCAGCGGCGGACGGTTGACCATAGCGCGGGCAACGGCGACACGCTGCTGCTCGCCACCGGACAGCTGATCGGGCAGAGAGTCCATCTGATCGGCCAGACCGACCAGGCGAAGCACCTCGGGCACCTGGCTGCGAATGACGCCCTTGGGCTTGCCGATGCACTGCAGGGCAAACGCCACGTTTTCGTAGGCGGTCTTCTGCGGCAGGAGCTTAAAGTCCTGGAACACGGCACCGATCTGGCGACGCAAGAACGGAACTTTGCGGTTCTTGATCTTCATGAGGTCCTGGCCGGCGACCAAAATGCGGCCGCTCGTCGGCTTGACGTCGCGGTTGAGCGTCGACAGCAGCGTGGTCTTACCCGAGCCGGAGTGACCGACCAAGAAGACGAACTCGCCAGGATAGATCTCGATGTTGATGTCGTCGAGCGCGGGCTTGTTGGGCTGTGCCGGGTAGATCTTGGTAACGTGCTCCATGAGGATGACGGGCTCGACACCGGCCTGCTTGGCCATCTTCTTGCGGCTGGCCTGCGGATCGATGGGCGCAAACACCGACGTAAAGTCGGGATTGTTGAGCGCATTGTCGAGGCTTGCGACCTCGGCGGCCTGATCGCTCTCGACTACGGGAGCCGCGGGCTGCGTAGGATCGGGAATACCGGCAAAAAGACCGGACTGCGCAGGCTGTGGCGCCAGAGTCGCAGGAGCCATAGGATCGGGAATACCGGCCATGACAGGTTGCGGCGCGACAGCGTCCGCCTGGGGCTGATCCACGCGAGCGGTCACCTTCTGCACGGGCTCAAAACCCGCGGCCTCGGAAAGCTCGACATCATTGGTGGGATTGTAGGCAAAGGGATCTGACGCCGGCTGTGCCTGATCTGCCGGCTGTGCGGGGATCGGGCTAAACAGCTGATCCTCTGAATCCGGGGTGGCGAAACGAGTGCCCGCGGCGCCTGGCTGCGTCTTGGGGGCGTCATCGCCCGCACCGGAGGTACGGAAGTGGTTACCCACTGGTGCTCCTTATCGTCGTACGTTTAAACTACATGAGCGCTTCGTATTTTAGCAGCATTAGCTTCGCTGCACATAAGAAGCATGGCGTGCTTAGGGATCCCGTCGGCCGGGCACAGGGTTACTCTCCAAATCGTCCTCGGACATGTCGGAGCCCCCGCTGCGCACTACGTGCGGCGGGGGGTTCCTCCGTCCTGCGGAAAGATTTGGGAGGTAACCCTGCGCACGGCCTGCGGCTACTAAGGGGCCGCCGCGTTTATCTTAGGGTGCCACATCACCATGCTGGGTGGGCTGAGTGGCACTTTGCTGATATGGGTCCTTTTCCCGGTAGAGACTTTTGCTTGACGCGTTTTTGATTTGATTGTTGCGCAACTTGGATTTGGATTGTCGATTTACAGTGGCCTCGATAGGAACGTCTATGGTTGTGGGGGCTGGTATGAATTGTCCTTATTGTGGAGCTGAGTTGCGCGATGGCGTGAGGTACTGCACGGCGTGCGGGGCTGCCGTCAATGGCATCTCTGCTGATTCTGGGCTTCGGGTAAAGCCTCGGAACCACGTTGCGGTCATCCTTACCTGCATGCTGGTAATTGGCATTGTCGGCGGTAGCTGTATGGGCCTTCATCTGCGACAGGTGTTGTCGCACTTCGTATCCGCCCATTCGGAGCACGCCATTGTGCTGGATGTCACGGCTGCGGGCTGGGACACCGATAACGGGGCATCGCGCGTTCCGATACATATTACGGGCAAGACCCTCGACGGAATAACGGTCGACAGGATTGAGTTCGTCGCCTCCGATGGCTCTGGCATCAATCTCATACAAGGTGTCTACACGCTCGAGGCAGCAGGTTCCCCTATCGCTGCGGATGGCACGATCTATCAAATTCCATACACGAGTGCCACACTCGTCCTCGATGATGCCTTTGCCATGGGTGAAACGATCGATCTGGCCGAGCTTGCAGAACAGGATTCGATTCTCGCCTTCTGCCCCATTGATGCCGCCGATGTGACCAATGATGAAATCTATGATGCCGCTTTGCTCGCCATGACATACAGAGGCAGCGATGCCCCCGATGTCGCTGCACTGTGCCAAGCCGCAATCAATCGTCGCGATGGAGCCAGCACAAGCGGGAACGCCTTTGGAAGTTGCGGTGAAATGCGGATTAATTGAGCCTTTAGGCTGGCAAAACAGTCCTTATTTCACCGCAACTGAAACAGGGGCGCCCTCCAAGAGAGCGCCCCTGCCGGGTTTCCATAGTACTCGCGAAGCAGTCCTTGAGATCCGCCTTGCCTTATGCCAAGAACTCCTTGGTGGTCGCCACGATGTTGGCGGCGTCCAGGCCGTACTTGTGCAGGAGCTCGGCGCCCGGGCCGGACTCGCCGAACGTGTCGTTGACGCCGATCTTCTTGAGCGGCGTCGGGCACTGCTCGCACAGGACATCGGCAACGGCGCTGCCCAGGCCACCGATCACGGAGTGCTCCTCGACGGTCACGACGTGGCCGGTCTTGGTGGCGCTCTTGACGATCAGGTCGGAGTCGATGGGCTTAATGGTGTGCATGTTGATGACCTCGGCGTCGATACCCTCGGCAGCGAGCTGCTCGGCTGCCTCGAGGGCCTCGCCGACCATCAGACCGCAGGCGATGATGGTAACGTCGGCGCCCTCGCGCATAACGATGCCGCGACCCAGCTCAAACTTGTAGGTCTCGGGGTCGTTGATGACCGGCGAAGCCAGGCGGGCAAAGCGCATGTACACGGGGCCATCGCACTCGTAGGCGGCGCGCGTCACGGCGCGGGCCTCGACGTCGTCGGCGGGAACGATGACGGTCATGCCGGGAATAACGCGCATAAGGGCGATATCCTCGCAGCACTGATGCGTGGCGCCATCCTCGCCCACCGAGATACCGGCGTGCGTGGCGCCGATCTTGACGTTGAGATGCGGGTAGCCAATGGAGTTGCGGACCTGCTCAAAGGCGCGGCCGGCGGCAAACATGGCAAAGGTGCTCGCGAAGGCAACGCGGCCGGTGGTTGCGATACCGGCGGCAACGCCCATCAGGTTGCTCTCGGCAATGCCCACATCAAAGAAACGATCGGGGCAGGCTGCCTTAAACTTGCCGGTCTGCGTGGCGGCGGCCAGGTCGGCGTCGAGGACCACAAAGTCATCGTGCTCGTTGGCGAGCTCGACGAGGGCCTCGCCGTAGCTTACGCGCGTGGCGATTTTCTTGACATCTGCCATCCTAGAGCTCCTCTCCGGCGGCCGTGAGCTCTGCCATGGCCTGCTCAAACTGTTCATCGTTGGGGGCCTTACCGTGCCAACCCACCTGGTTCTCCATAAAGGAGACGCCCTTGCCCTTTGTGGTCTCGGCGATAATGGCGGTCGGCTGACCCTTGGTGGCGCGGGCCTCGGCAAAGGCGGCGCGGATCTGATCGAAGTCGTTGCCGTCGGCAAGCTCCACCACGTGGAACTTAAAGGCGCGGAACTTGTCGGCGAGCGGCATGGGGTCGTTGACCTCCTCGACGGGACCGTCGATCTGCAGACCGTTGTGGTCGACGATCACGCAGAGGTTGTCGAGCTGCTGGTTGCCGGCAAACATAGCGGCCTCCCAGACCTGGCCTTCCTCGCTCTCGCCATCGCCCAGCAGGGCGTACGTGCGGTAAGTATCGCCCCAGTGCTTAGCGGCAACGGCCATGCCCACCGCGGCGGAGATGCCCTGGCCGAGCGAGCCGGTGGACATGTCGACGCCCGGGGTGTCGTTCATGTTGGGGTGACCCTGCAGGTGGCTGCCGATATGGCGCAGCGTCTCGAGGTCCTCCTTGGGGAAGAACCCGCGCTCGGCGAGCACGGCGTACAGGCCCGGAGCGCAATGGCCCTTGGAGAGCACAAAGCGGTCGCGATCGGCCTTGCGGGGATCGGCCGGGTCGACGTTCATTTCCTCAAAGTACAAATAGGTCATGATGTCGGCAGCGCCGAGCGAACCGCCCGGATGGCCAGACTTGGCAGCGTGCACGCCGGTGACGATGCCCTTCCTTACCTCGTTGGCAACCTTTTTGAGCTCTTCGTCGCTCATTGTGCCTTCCTTTCATCCTCTTAAGACAAGATGCGCACGGCACCGAAGGTAATCCCAACACAGCCGCAATGCACGTACGTCATTCATTATGCTGGAAACCGATGGCTTTACCAGAGTTTTTATCATTATTTGAACAATTTAGCAGGCAGAACCGCTGATGAAACGGTTTATCAATGTGAACGTCTTTTGGATGCGGTGGCCACCGCTCGCCCCGGCACAAAAATGATCCGCAATCCTGCCGTCCCCTACGGATCACCTGATCCCTTGGGGACGGCAGGACTGCGGATCATGTCCGCAAACCGAAATTCAGCCTACGCGTTAATGTCCTTGAAACCCTCACCGAAGGCTTCCGTAACGTCGGCGACCGTCACAATGGCGTGAGGATCGCGCTCGCGCACGATCGTTTTGAGGGTGTTGAGCTCTCGACGGCTAACGATCACCATGATCACCGGCTTCTCGACGCCCGAATACATACCGGTCGCCTTTAATTTGGTGCAGCCGCGGCCCAGACCATACATGATGTCGGCCGCGATATCGGGAAAGTTATCCGAGATGATGAGCACCATACGACGCTTATTGCCGCCATCGACCACAGCATCGATAACATAGCCGCTAATCACCATCGAAAGTCCTGCGTATAGAGCATTTTCGAGCGAGAATACCGGAGCAGATGCCGCGCATACGGCAACGTCGATTGCCATGACGGTCGAGCCCACCGGCAGCGAGGTGTTACGCGAGATGATTTGGCCAATCGTGTCCGAGCCGCCGGTGTTGGCGCCGGCGCGCAACACCATGCCGTAACCAATGCCCGTGATAATGCCGCCCCACATAGCGGGAAGCATCAGGTCCGCATGTGCCAGAGGCGCTACAAACGGGGCAAACAGATCGGTAAAGAAGCCCAGCAGCACAAAGCCCGTCGCCGTCTGCACTACATAGAACATGCCGCCCTCGCGCATAACGATCAGCAGCAGCAAGGCATTCATCACGATGGTCTGGATACCGACAGGAAGCGACACGCCTCGCGCTGCGCCGACTGCCTGGATAATCGTCGCAAGGCCCGTAACGCCACCGGCTGCAAGACCGTTGGGAATCAAAAACAGGTCGGTCGCGATGGCGGCCAAGGCACACCCCAACATGATCTGGGGTAGATCGTGAAAGAAGTTCATCGAAAGAATGCGCTTGATGTCCAGACGATATGCCATGCTGCCTCCTTCAAAAAAGCGCACCCCATCGGATGCGCTTTGAACTTCTTCATGTATTCGATTCTACCGATTCGCCGGACAAAAACTACCCCTGTGCAGGATATGTTCTGGATACAAAACCACCCTGCTCGGAGGGCTTTAATCCATTTCCGCATAAACCGAGCGGCTTATGCGGACGGGGCCTCCGCGTCAGCGTTGCCGGTAGCCCAACGGTGATAGCCAATCACAAACGGATCCAGGTCGCCATCGTCAAGAACGGCCTCGACGTTGCTAGTCTCCACGCCCGTGCGCAGGTCCTTAACCATCTGGTACGGGTAGAGCACGTAGCTGCGGATCTGGTTGCCAAAACCAATTGTGGTCTTGGGTCCGCGAATCTCATCCAGGGCCTCGGCGCGCTTTTCGAGCTCAATCTCGTACAGACGAGCCTTGAGGATCTGCATACAAGCGGCCTTGTTTTGAATCTGGCTGCGCTCGTTTTGACACGTGACCACGATACCACTGGGGAAATGCGTCACGCGCACGGCGGAGTCGGTGGTGTTGACACCCTGGCCGCCCGGGCCGCTTGCATGGTACACGTCGACGCGAATGTCATCGGGACTAATCTCGATATCGATATCGTCGGGCAGTACCGGAATGACCTCGACGCCAGCAAACGTAGTCTGGCGGCGCTTCTTGTCATCGGTGGGGCTAATGCGCACCAGGCGGTGAACACCGGCCTCGGCACGAAGCATGCCAAAGGCATCCTTGCCTTCGACGGTAAAGGTCGCGCGATCGATGCCGATGACCTCGGCCGCGGGGCAATCGTTGATGGTGACCTTCCAACCGCGGCGCTGGCAGTACTTCATGTACATCTTAAAGAGCATGAAGGTCCAGTCCTGGGCCTCCAAACCGCCCTGCCCGGGCTTGATGGTCACAATCGCGTCGCCGTGATCGAACTCGCCGGTAAACCAGCTCGCAAGCTCAAGCTCGTCGATGGCGCGGGATAGGCGCTCCGCCGTGGCGGCAGCCTCCTCACGCAGCGCGGCGGCATCGGGGTCATCGCCCATTTCCTCGGCAAGCTCCAGCGCGGCGCGAGCATCGGAAAGCTCACCGCGCGCCGTATCCACGGCGGCGATGTCCTCCTTGGCGCGTGCAATCTCCTCCATCGTGGCGCGAGCGGCATCGGCATCGTCCCAAAAGCCTGGGGCGACGCTTTTGGCCTCGAGCTCCGCCACGCGGGTGCGCTTCTCGTCCAAATGGAGATACGACTCGACCTCGCCGAGTCGGTCCGCAAACGCGTCCAACTCGGCGGGAGTTACCTCTAGAGTCTCGGCCATTAACGATTCCTGCCGTGGCAGTACTTAAACTTCTTACCGCTACCGCAAGGGCACAGGTCGTTGCGGCCCACGTTGACATAGGGGTCATCGCTCTCGGACTTGCGGTAGGTCGTCACCTTGCCACCGTTGTTAACGGCAGCCGGACCACCCTGGACGGCGGTGCGGGCCTGCACCTGAGCCTGCTTGCGCAGTACCGAATCGCTGTTGTCGCCATCGACCTCGGCGGGACCAGAGAAGCGCGCACCCTTAAGGGCGGGGTCCTCCTTGTGCTCCACAGCCTGCGGGGCAGCTTTGAGCTCAATGCGCAGAACAGTGCGCAGGTAATCCTCGTACATGGTATCGACGAGTATCTGGAACGCGCCGTAGGCCTCGGTCTTGTACTCAACCAGCGGGTCGCGCTGGCCAAAGCCGCGCAGGCCGATACCGGTCTTGAGGTAGTCCATTTCCTGCAGGTAGTTCATCCAACGCGTATCGATGACGCGCAGCATGACCTGGGTATTGAGCTCACGCATCAGGTCCTCGCCCAGACGCTCGGCCTTCATGTTGTAGCACTTCTCAACATAGGCCAAGACATCGGCGGCCAGGGCCTCAAAGTCCTCGTCGGGGAACTGAGGGGTATCGATATGCCCGGTCAGCTCGACGACCCATTTGCGCAGACCCTCAAGATCGCGCTCGCCCTCGTGGCTGTCCTTGGTGCAGAACTCCTGAACACAGCGGTACACGGTATCGTGCATGACCTCGGTGATGTGGTCGGTCAGGTCCTTGCCGTCCAGAATCTTGTTGCGCTCGGCGTAGATGACCTGGCGCTGCTTGTTCATGACGTCGTCGTACTCAAGAACGCTCTTACGCATGGAGAAGTTGATGCTCTCGACCTTGTGCTGGGCATTCTCGACGGCCTTGGAAATGATCTTGTGCTGGATGGGCATGTCGTCGCCCATGTCGGCCGTGACCATCATCTTGGAGACGCGGTCCATCCTGTCGCCGCCGAACAGGCGCATGAGGTCATCCTCGAGCGACAGGTAGAACTGGGTCTCGCCCGGATCGCCCTGACGACCGGAACGGCCACGCAGCTGGTTGTCGATACGACGGGACTCATGGCGCTCGGTGCCGATAACGGTCAGGCCGCCGGCGGCAAGCACGCGCTCGCGCTCGGCCTTGCAGGTCTCCTTGGCCTCGGCGTTAAACTGCTCGAGCTGCTCGGGCGTCACGTCCTCCATGGTCAGGCCCTCGTACTCCAGGCGCTCGCGCACCAGCTCGTCGGGGTTGCCGCCCAGCAAGATGTCGGTACCACGACCGGCCATGTTGGTAGCGATGGTCACGGCGCCATAGCGACCAGCCTGGGCCACGATATGGGCCTCACGCTCGTGGTGCTTGGCGTTGAGGACCTCGTGCGCGATACCGCGCTTAGTGAGGGCGGCGGACAGTTTCTCGGAGCTCTCGATGGATACGGTGCCCACCAGGACCGGCTGGCCCTTGGCGTGACGACGCTCAACGTCGTCGGCAACGGCGTTGTACTTGGCCTGGATGGTGCGGTAGACCAGGTCCTCGTGGTCAACACGCTGCACGGGCTTGTTGGGGGGAATAACCTCGACGGGCAGCTTGTAGATCTCGCGGAACTCGGCGTCCTCGGTGAGCGCCGTACCGGTCATGCCGGAGAGCTTGTCATACAGGCGGAAGTAGTTCTGCAGGGTGATGGTGGCAAGGGTCTGGTTCTCCTCGCGCACGAGCACGCCCTCTTTGGCCTCGATGGCCTGGTGCAGGCCCTCGGAATAGCGGCGACCCTCCATGATACGACCGGTGAACTCGTCGACGATCTTGACCTCGCCGTTGGTGACCACGTACTGCTTGTCGCGGTGGAACATGTACTGGGCCTTCAGCGCCTGCTGCAGGTGGTTGACCAGCTGGCCGGAAAGGTCGGCATAGATGTCATCGATACCCAGGCGGCGCTCAATCTTCTTAAGACCGCGCTCGGTGGCGGCGATGGTGTGCTTGGCCTCGTCCATGACGAAGTCGCCCGTGGGCTCCACGTCCTCGGTGGCGGTGAGCATGTCGTGCGAGACGTCCTCACCGCGCTCAAGGCCGCGCACGGCGCGCGCGAAGTCCTTGTAAGTGCTGGCGGACTTGGTGCCGGCGCCCGAGATGATGAGCGGCGTTCTGGCCTCGTCGATCAGGATGGAGTCGACCTCGTCGACGATGGCGTAGCTGTGGCCGCGCTGAACACGCTGCTCGGGGCGGGTAACCATGTTGTCGCGCAGATAATCGAAACCGAACTCGGAGTTGGTGCCGTACGTGACGTCGGCCTGGTAGGCTGGGCGCTTAAGCTCGAGCGGCATGTTGTTCTGCAGCAGACCGACGGTCATGCCCAGATACTTGTAGATGCGACCCATCCACTCGGAGTCGCGCTTGGCCAGGTAGTCGTTGACGGTGACGACGTGCACGCCCTTACCGGCGATAGCGTTGAGATAGCCGGCCAGCGTGGAGACGAGGGTCTTGCCTTCGCCGGTCTTCATCTCGGCGATGTGGCCCTCGTGCAGCGCCATGGCGCCGATGAGCTGTACATCAAAGTGACGCATGCCCATGGTGCGCTTGGAAGCTTCGCGCACGGTGGCAAAGGCCTCGGGGAGCATGTCGTCGAGCGACTCGCCGTTGGCGTAGCGCTCACGGAACTTATCGGTCTGGGCGCGGAGCTCCTCCTCGGTCATCTTCTCAAACTGGGGCTCAAGACCGTTGATCTTGTCGACGATCTTGTAGTAGCGCTTCAGGTCCTTATCGGATCCAAAGGACAGCAGCTTTGACATGAATCCCATGTGGTTTTCCTTTTTGGCCATCGCCCGCGGCATGAAACCTTGGACGAGTTAAACACAGATATTTGTACTTTAGCCAAACAAGGCGCCGCCTATGCGGTCGACACGCTCGACCACGTAATAACTACGACAGCCTGCCAAAAAGGGACTGGTTTATTTTGGCAACTTTTATCTGGGAAAACGCCGCCTCTCTGCCATTTGGTGCAAATCAACCTGTCCCATTCGCACCAACCTGGTGCAATGGGGACGGGTTAGCTTGCACCAATAAAAAGAAAAGGGCCGCGCACCCAAATGGATGCGCGGCCCTTATGCCATGAATGCGAGTGTTTGCTCGGCGAGCTATTTACTCAGCAGCCTCGGTGGTCTCGGCCTCGGCAGCGGCTTCCTCGACGGGAGCCTCTGCGGGAGCCTCGGCAGCCTGCTTGGCAGCCTCCTCGGCGAACTTAGCGGCACGCTTAGCCTTCTCGGCAGCCTTAGCCTCAGCGGCGGCCTTGCGAGCGGCCTCGGCCTCAGCAGCCTTGGCG
>CALFGH010000110.1 GCA_937958315.1 uncultured Collinsella sp.
GCACAAAGTTCGCCGCGCGCGGCCATGCCTCCACGGGCATGCCCTCGGCAGCCATTGCACGCAGGGCGCACAACTCGCGCTCTCGCTCGGATGCGACCTGCGCCACCACGGGCGCGTACGTATCGCGGGCACGCACGCAGGCAAGTGCTGCTGCCTGACTCAGCACGTTGACCGAATAGATCTGGCGAATCGCCGCGAACACGTCGATGACCTCGGGGGCTGCAATCACATAGCCCAGACGCGTACCGGCGGCGCCAAACGCCTTGGACAGCGTATGCAGAATCACCAGGTTGGGATGCTCGGCGATAAGTCCCTGCGCCGTGGTGGCCGCGCCAAACGAATCGTCGGCAAACTCAACGTAGGCCTCGTCGACCATCACCATGCCGGGGCACGCATCGCACAAGGCCGCGACAAAGTCGAGCGGTGCCACGTCACCCGTGGGATTGTTAGGCGAGGTCACGATCGCCAGGTTGCACTCGGGCGCGGCCGCGAACATAGCCGCCTGGTCGAGTTCGAAGGTCGCCGGGTCGCGCCACACATCGCGCACTTCAGTCTGGCAGAGCGACGCAAAGAACGCATACTCGCTAAAGCACGGCGGGCAGTTGAGCAGGGTCCGCCCCGCGCCGCCAAACGCCAGCAGGTAGTTATAGAGCAGCTCGTCACCGCCGTTACCCACGCAGACGTTCTCGCGCGTCACGCCATGCCAAGCGGCAAGCTCGTCGCGCAGGTCGTTGGACATGGGATCGGGATAGCGGTTGAGCGGTGTGGCAGCCAAGGCCGCGTCAACCGCCTCGCGCACGCCAGCAGGCACGGGATAGGTGTTCTCGTTGGCCGAAAGGTTGATGCGCGTGGGCGTAAAGTTGGGATCGTAGGGCTCAATGCCGGCCAGGTAAGGCTGGACGAGCTCCTTCATGCGGGGCGTGAGCTCGGCCATTTTAGGCCTCCTCGACGACCGCGCCAGCGGCACCGCGCGCAGCCGCCAGGTCCACGCCCTCGGTAACCGTCGCCACGG
>CALFGH010000111.1 GCA_937958315.1 uncultured Collinsella sp.
GCGCCCCTCTCGGCGAAGCAGTTGATCAGGCACGAGCCGTGCGCGGCGCAGTTGCGGACGGACTTCACGCGCTTGAGGTCGTAGTGGGAGGCCTCGAGGCGCCTGTCGCCCCATCGCCTGGCGCAGAAGCGCACGAAGTCGATGAGGGTGCCGAACGAGGTGAGCTCAAGGAAGGCCCAGGCAGGCATGTCGCCGGAGTACTTCGCGTAGAGGCTCGAGCTGTAGGGGCTGCGGCCGCTCATCTTGAGCTCGCGCAGGCGGTACTCCCTGTTTGCAGTGGTAAGCGATGCCATGTAGTCGGCCACGATGGCGTAGCCGTCCTCTCCACGGTCCTCCATCTCGCGAAGCAGTGTCACCTTCTGGAAATGCTCGATGTCGAGCGTCATGCCGAGCAGGGCGTGGCGCAGCTCCTGGTCGAGCGCCGCGAGCAGGCGCAGCTGGCCGAAGTCGAGGTCTACGTAGCGGCCGTCGCGCGGGCCTCCCTCGTATTTCGAGAAGAGTTTGCGGTAGGATGCGAGCTTGAAGAAGTTGCACTTGTCGCGCAGGTAGTCCGCGGCCTCTTCCTCGGAACACAGTTCGAAGGCTACGCCCTTCTGCTTGAGGTGCTCTATCTGCTGCTCGATCGTGAGGATCGGCTTCCTATCGTGGGGTTCGGCCATGCTCGGTCTCCTGTCATTGATTTGAGAATCCTATTCTACCAGCATGTTTGCCCTGAATCCTGAAGGCCCGTTCGCCAACTCATAAGCAAGCCACCTGAGACTACTCACTTTGTTCACGAATGGCGAAGACCTGCGACCTGGGGTTTTGCAAATGGCGCGCAAGCCACCCGCGTTAATTCACTTGCGATTGCAGCTGGCGGCTTGCGGGCAAAAGGGCGGTTGAGTTTCAAAACGGGCGTTTTCGGCGCCATCGAGCCTCCAAAGGCGACCCGCCGCGCACTTTGGGACAAAAACAAAAACTCAAAGCCCTGAGTTTGAAAAAAGTTTTTGAGGTTGTCCCAGCTTTTGTCCCCGAAGCCGACGAAACGCGACATCGCGTCATTCGGCGGCACGCGTTCCGTGTCGATGCCGAAAACTGGGTGTAACTGGAGTGACGGGACGGCAGAACCGACGCCATCGAGTGGGAGTAGGACGACAGGGTTCTGACCTGCGATTTTGAGTGCCGCACTATGCCGCTGAGTTTCGTTTCGTACGAGAGTCATGACAAAGCCACCAGCGACGGAGATGAGTAAAAGCGATTAAAGAGCCTCCGTTCCCTGCGTTGGGACGGAGGCTCTTTCTTTGCCGTTTTACTCCCTTGTCTCCGTTCGGGGATTATTTCTTGCTCATTTAGGGCTATTCGCGCTGAAAGATTTTGACTAGCTTGGTGTCCTTTATTTCGTAGACAATGTCTGCGACGTTCTCGACCAGCCTCTTATCGTGGGAGACGAACACTATCGTTCCGGCATAGGCGCTCATCATCTGCTCGAGGGCTTCGGCGCTCTTGATGTCCAGGTAATTTCCAGGCTCGTCCATGAGCAAGATGTTGTATCTGCCCAGCAGCATCTTCGCGAGTAGCAGCTTGATGACTTCGCCTCCCGAGAGAACGCCAACGTCCTTTGTCAGGTCGCGCGGTCCGATTCCCATAGAGGCGAGGATGCCTCGAATTTCGGTCATGCTGTACTCGCAACCATCCTGCATGAACGAGATCGCAGACTGACGGGCGTCGAACTTGTAGCCTGTTTGCTCGAAGTAACCGATCTCTGCCTTGGGAGAGATGTTGATACCGTCGGCGCGTCGAGCGATTGCCTTCAGCAGGCTGGTCTTTCCTGTACCGTTGCCACCGGTGATGGCCACTTTGGCACCGAGCGGTATCTCGAATTTCGCGTGGTCATAGAGCATGCAGTTGCCGAAGCTCAAGCTGAAATCGTCTGCCGAGATGGGAAATTTACTATGCAGTTCCAGGGCCTTGCTCTGGCGGAACCGCACGGCGCGAATGCTATCTGGGGCCTCAATCCCTTCGAGCGCTTCGAGGCGCTTCTCCATGTCCTTAGCTGCCTGGTACATCCTCTTCTGTTTGGTGCCGGTTGCTTTCTGATGCCCCAATCGACCTGCATACTCGTTGCTTTTTTTCGCAGCCTTCCGCTTGGCGTCGACCTGCCGTGCTTTTTTCCGTTGTTTTTCGATGGCGGCTTCGAGGCGATCGCGCTCGCGCATCGCCTCTTCGTATCGAGTCGCCTGAGCTTTGCGCTCTTCTTCTTTCTGTCGCAGATAGTCGGAGTAGTCACCCCAGAATTCGGAAATACCGCCGTCTTTGAGCTCCCAGATCTTGTCTACCACCTGGTCGAGAAAATGACGGTCATGGCTCACGATGAGCAGAGCCCCATCAAATGCCTTGAGTTGTCCGACGAGAAGGCGGATGCCGTCTTGGTCGAGGTGGCTCGTAGGCTCGTCGGCGAAGATCGCGCTTGCATGCTGGGAGAGTGCAGAGGCAATCTTGGCGCGTGTTTCCTCCCCGCCGCTCATCGTCTCCTGCGCCACTCCGGCGACGTTGAGACGGGAGAGCATCTCACCACTGTCCTGAGCCGCATCAAGGTCGAGTTCATCGAGTTGGCCGATGAGGGCAATGCTGCCGAAGCGCCTGACGTCGGCGTCCGCAATGGTAAGATTGCCGCTCAGAATTTTAAGCAGGCTGGTTTTGCCTGCGCCATTGTCTCCCACCAAGCCGATGCGATCGTAGGAGTAGATTTCCAACTCTTCGATATCCAGGATATCGCGGCCGGCATATTCCAAAAAGATGTCTTTAGCTTTGACTATGAGTTCCATAGGTTGAACCGCCTTTTGTGTATTAGCCTTTTACTGGAAGCGCAGCCATGCCAAAAAAGATTGCTCACGTCGATTTTTCGCCTTTGCCCAATTGCCGGCGCGAGCGTTTTGACCTTGCGCAAGCCGGCAAATCCGAAAATGATAGTTGGCGACGAATAAGGAGCGCGATGCGGAATGTCGGTGCAATACCTCGTCGTCGCAAGGGCTTGAAGGCTGACGCTTGAACCGATGGCTGCTGCCTCTTTTTTTCGAATACTTGGGCTATTGAATCTGCCCGGTATCTCTTTTCCCCGCGTTTCGGACGCTCGGAGCAAGCAGCATAGCCATCGCAAGCAGTACCATGGTCGCTCCAGAGCCGACGAACCATAACGGAGCTCCAAGCAGATCCGCAAAAACGGAGGGGGCTGCGAGGCCCATGGGCATGGCCCACGCCATGATGGTTCCGTAGAGGCCGAAAACGCGGCCTAGGTACTCAGGAGGTATCTGCTCCTGCATAAGGGCAGTCTGGGTTCCCGCGTACAACGGGGAGCATGCGCCCATAAGAAAGCTCACCGGCAGGAAAGCAGCGAACAATGACGGGCCGAGCGATCCGGATACGATTGCGGCAATGCCGAAGCCGGCAATCGCGGCGACCATGGTGAACGACCTATTGCGGAACCCTCCCGTAACCGCCAAGATGCCGGACCCAGCCAGCATGCCTGCAGAAAAAAGGATTTCCACCAAAGCGGCATCCCCCGTGCTACCGCCAAAATGCCCCAAGGTCATTATTGGGAACAATGCCGCGAGCGGAGAGAACGCGAAAGCGAAGACGAACCCGCACCAAAGAAGGGCGAACAGCCCCCTGTACTCCCTAATCAGCTTGTAGCCGTCCGAAATCTCAGAGAAGAGCTCTCGAACCTTATTGGAAAAGGACAAGCTGCGGTCGGCTTCATCGAGGCCCCCTGCGTCTATCTGTGCGGCGAGGACGGCTAAAGAAGCGAAAAGCGCTCCCAGCACGTCGAGGGCAATCATAGCGGTAATGCCCGCCACGGGATAAATCACTGCTGCAAGCGCGGCGCCAAGAATGTATCCGCCGGACTGAATCGCCTGAGTCACCCCCGATAGGCGAACGAGATGCTCTGGCGGGGCGAGATGGGGCGTGAGAGATTGGGAGGCTGGCGTGTAGAACGAAGTACCAACTGCACGGAGAAACAGGGCGATGAGAATTAGCCATGCAGGTAAGCTGCCGGCCAACGAGGCAATCGCCAAGGCGGCACCCACCGCGGCAATGAAGAGGTCGGCGCCGATGAGGACACGTTTCAAAGGCAGTCTGTCGACAACGGCGCCCGCAAGGATTCCGAACAAAGCAATCGGCAGAAAGCCTGCCAGCGATGCTAAGGAGAGGAGAGAAGACGACCCTGTCGTGAGGGCGAGATGCCAAATAAGACCCATTTGGAGAATCGAACTCGTCAATGTCGAAACGAGCTCCCCGCCCCATACGAAACAAATCTTAAATTGCCATGAATGGCACAGCGAAACAGACCTGCGCCGAGAGGTTTCAAATATCATGGTTATGTCCAATCGTGAAATGGCGTGCAGAAAAACAGCGCGACGCCACAACAGCGCCGCTTTCTAGGCGCTCATCCACGTGCGGAAAAGACCAACCACGACACCCCTCCTTTGTTAATTCGGTCTGGCAAACCATGTAATATTAACGAGGCTTGAGTTTGCCTGTCAAGAATCGACCATCGGAAAGGGCAATCCTCTTCGATTCCTTTTGTATCTTTGGTTGCATAGGTGACCCGCCAGGGCTATTACGCGTGGAAGAGGCGCCTGCCGAGCTGGCCGATGAGGCGCTGAAGATGGCCCTGGTCAGGCGAAACGATCCCAAGGGATGCGTACATCATTCGGATAGTAAGAATGTTGCCAGCAGGTTTTGCGGCAACCGCAAAGGAGCCGTATCCTGCAGCTGGAATCACGTTGCAGCATCCTGACCCGCATTCCGATTGGCGGACGGCCCGCTTCGGCATCCTGACCAGCACAGCGATCGAGCCTTGTCATTCCTTGGATATGCCGGTTGCTCGGGGCGGTCCCGACGGAGGCCCTCGCCTCCCCGGTCCGTGACCCAAGAAGGGCAAGCATGCTGATCTGCATGGCTGGTTCCTCCTTTATGTAGACGACCATGCAAAGAAGGGACAACCGAGGAGGCAGGTTACTGATGCGGGCTCCCGCACGCCCATGACTACCCGACGGGCTGTTTTTCATCTCCGATGCCCGCATTGCAGCATGAACGAATGTGCCTCGACATCTCTGCTGGCATGGTACGACTGGGATCGCACCTCGACGCATCCTTGCGCATACTGCCTTCCAAGTTTCGAAACCGGGAAGGAAAGTGTATGTGAGCGACGATATCGGCGCCGATTCGACGCTCGAGAGGGAGATTGCGCCGATTCTATCCATCGGGGATGCATTCCCGAAGATTCTCATCACTCGCACGAGGCATGAGCCCCATACCCGGGAGGGCGTGCTCGTGCTGAATTTCGCGAGGTGGCTGCTTGGCGGGTAGGGTTCTGAACGTCGCATTGGGATATCGCGCGACAGGGCACGCAGGGCTGTTTGTGCCCGCACGGGAAACGCCGTCGCCATGCGGGCGGCCTGTCGTGTCCGATTAGCCTTTTGCTAAACAGGCTTACGCCAACTCATGGGCAAGCCACCTGAGACTATTCACTTTGCTTATCGTTGACAAAGACCTGTGGCCTGCGGTTTTGTGAACGGCTCGTAAGCCACCCGCGTCGACTCACTTACTGTTGAAGCTGGTGGTTTGCAGGCTCAAAGGCGGTTGAGTTTCAAAACGGGCGTTTTTCGGCGATATCGAGCCTCCAAAGGCGGCTCTCCGTGCCCCTTGGGACAAAAATAAAAACTCAATACTCTGAGTTTGAAAATGGTTTTTGAAGTTGTCCCAGCTTTTGTCCCCGAAGCCGATGAAACGCGACGTCGCGTCATTCAGCGGCACTCACTTCGAGATGCCGCCGAAAACTGGGTGCAACTGGAGTGACGAGACGGCAAAACTATAACCACCGAGTGGGAATAGTAAATAGCTCTTTGCGAGGGAGGTCGGATGCGGCCTCCCTCGTTTTTTATTTGCGTGCCATGGATGCTTGTGCATTGTGGTGTATGTGGTACATGCAAACCAGCCACGCAATCTCTCAAGCTGTTTAGCTGGGATTATTGTTTGCTGGTATTTTTTAAAGTGTTTTCAATTACCGAAACAATGCCATCAATTTATTTCAATTAATGCTGACCGGCAGATCGCGTCCGCCCGCAAGAGGCCGCTCGGACTGGTACTCAAAATGTACCCACGACGTTTTGAGTATCGATTTGCTGGTACTCACAGACGGTAAAAACGACTGTCTACCTCGATATATTCGTTATCCCCAACGATTCGTCAACGAATACTGACTAGTGATTGAGTGATGCATGGCTCAAATTGGCATACGTAATTACGTAATTACGTATTCTGAAGTAAAATGATTTCGGTCAATTAAGGAACGTAGAACAGGTCAATTCGGAGGGGCGATCATGGAGGAAGATCAGGCTGTTCATGCCGAAAGGGAGCTAGATAAGTTCACGCTCTCGATAACCCGCGAGGATAAGCGGGCTCTTAAGTCCTATGCCGCGCGCCAGGATAAGACGGTGGCTAAAGTCCTGCGCGAATGGATTGACGAGAAGTGCAAGGGGGAGAACTAATGTCTCAAACAGCACAGGCCGTCGTTCAAAACCTCGTTGATCGCGCGGTTAAACTGGGCGACCGTCAGCTTGCCGCTGACATTCGCGCCTTTGCGGCGCAGCGCCAGTTTGGGCTTGTATTTGAACACAACCGTCCAGAACGACTTCGCCTTTATGGCAAACCTATCATGAAGGGCGATGTCGTACAGGTGCTTCCCGAGCGTGGTGAAAAAGAGGACTCTAACTCCCAACTGCTATGGTTGGTAAATACCGTTCGGGGGGGGGTTGCTGATCTAAAGCCATATCAATCGCCCTCATATGACGAAAACGAATGCGAGCCCCGCTCCGTTGCTGTCGACGATGTCGTGTCTGTTGCTGAATATGACCAGCCGATTTATGCTGGCCTCAAAGAGACTGGGCGTGTCGAGCGCGGTGGCGATAAGCCCTATCAAGTAGTCATTAACGGCGAAAACTACCATGCTCTTGAAGCCTTGGCCTTTGCCTATGCAGGCAAAGTGGACTGCATATATATTGACCCACCCTATAACACCGGTGCCCGCGACTGGAAATATAACAACGATTACGTCGACGGCTCCGACGCCTATCGTCACTCCAAATGGCTCGCCTTTATGGAGCGTCGCCTCAAGCTCGCCAAGCAGCTGCTCAATCCCAACGATTCCGTACTTATCGTCACAATCGATGAGAAAGAATACCTGAGACTGGGTTTGCTGCTGGAAAACGTATTTCCCGGAGAGCGAATTCAAATGATCAGCAGTGTTATTAACTCTGCCGGCGTATCACGCGGGGACTCTTTTTCCCGCAGCAATGAATACTTGTTTTTCGTCATGTTCGGATCCGCCGCACCGCGCAAACTTGTCTTGCCAGACGAATGGCACGGAAAAGTGAAGAATAAAAAGCAAATTCTGACTTGGAATCAGCTCGCCAGAGCTGGCACCAATTCACGCCGCGTCGACAGGCCCAACCTTTTTTATCCCATCTATGTTGCGGAAGACGGCAGTCACATCATTGAAATCGGAGAGCCCGTTGCCCCAGATACGCCGCGCGATAGCATACTCCCACTTCCGGGCACCCGCATAATATGGCCAATAAAGGCGAATGGAGTCGAGGGCAATTGGCAAGTGAGCCCCGCCAAGCTGCGCTCTCTCTACAAACGCGGATTTGTGAAACTCGGAAAGCTAACAGAAAAAGGAATGCGTCTAACCTATCTCAAGGCTGGAGAGGTCAAAAAAATCGAATCTGGCGAGGTCGCTATTGTTGGTCGTCGAGCGGACGGTTCAGTAATACCGGATGAAAACGCTAGCGAGCAAGGATATATCCCTGGAAGTCAATGGGATATTCCCTCTCACAACGCAACGTACTACGGGTCTCGTTTACTCCTCTCAATGATGCCTGATCGCAAGTTTCCTTTCCCCAAATCTCTCTATGCTGTCGAAGACACCATTCGTTTTTTCGTCGCAGACAAGCCCAATGCTCTTGTGGTTGACTTCTTTTCCGGCTCAGGCACAACGGCACATGCCGTCATGCGACTAAATAATCTAGACGAAGGCCATCGCAGGTCCATCAGCGTTACAAACAACGAAGTCTCCGATGAAGAAGCGAAAAGGTTAATTAAACGAGGTCTGCGCCAAGGCGATCCCGAGTGGGAAGCTCAGGGCATTTGCCAGTACATAACCAAGCCGCGCCTCACGGCGGCCATCACGGGCAAGACGCCCGCGGGTGACCCCATCAAGGGCGACTATAAATTTACGGACGAGTTCCCCATGGCCGACGGGTTTGAGGAGAACGCGGTCTTCTTCGACCTCACCTACGAGGACCCCGATGCCGTTGAGCTTGGTGTGGCGTTTGAGGAGATCGCACCTTTGTTGTGGCTGCGCGCCGGCGCCCGCGGACGCGTCATCGAGCATGAGGAGCCGGGCTACGCCATCTCCGACACCTATGCCGTGCTCTTCGATTTCGCCGCCGTCGGCGATTTTGTCAAGGCACTTAAGGGCAGTCCCGAGGTTGTCTGTGCGTTTGTGATCACCGACGATACGGCTCGCTTCGCTGGGGTCAGGGCCCAGCTCTCCGGACTCGACGTGGTCCGTCTTTACGAGAACTATCTGCAATCATTCAAGATTGCCGCCGAGGATGCGGTGAGGTAAATATGAGGGTCGAACTTAAGGAATTCCAGGCCGGGGCTGTCGCTGCCTTGGCAAACAGGTTGCAGTCGATGCGTCGCCGCTATGAGCGGGACGGCGAACTGTCTTCTGTGTGCCTCGCATCTCCCACGGGCTCGGGCAAGACGGTCATGTGCGCGGCAGCCATCGAAGCGCTCTTCTTCGGAGACGACGATCTGGGCCTCGTTCCCGACGAGAATGCCGTGGTCCTTTGGCTCTCTGATTCCCCGAGCCTGAACGAGCAGACGGGCGTGCGCTTCTCCAATGTGTCGGACAAGCTCGCAGACAGCGTTCTCGATAGGCGCCATCTGGTCACGATTACCAACGACTTCGGAGCTGCGCACGATATTCTCGAGCCCCGTCACGTTTATTTCCTCAGCAAGGACCTGCTCAGCAAGAATGGCCTGCTCACCAAAGGTGGTGAGGCCAATTCCGGGCGTATGTTCTGGGATATCCTTGACCGCACCATCAGGGATCCCGAGCGCAACCTCTACCTGTTCATCGACGAGGCACACCGCGGCTTGGGCGCCAATGCCTCGAGCGAGCGCGGCACGGCGACTATCTACGCAAACCTCATTGATGGGCTTGATGGTCGGGCCGCGATGCCCGTCGTCGTCGGGATTTCCGCCACACCGCAGAGGTTCGAGGCGGCCATGGACCAGCGCGCCGATCGCGTGCGTATGCCAAAGGTCGCTGTGACCCCTCGCGAGGTTCAGGAGTCAGGTCTGCTCAAGGACATCATCGAGTTGCGCGTGCCAGAGAAGGACGACCCGGTCGAGCACCAGTACCTCACTATGGCGTGCGAGCGCTATGCCCTGACTTGCCGCGAATGGGGCGAGTACTGTGCCCGTGAGGGCGAGAGCCCCGTCAACCCGCTGCTGCTCATCCAAGCGGCGGACAACGTGAGCAACTCGGCCCTGGCTGAGATGTGCGACCAGATCACGGGCCTGGTCCCCGGCCTTTCCGAGGCGATGTCGTTCGCCAACGTCTTCGGCGAGCATAAGGACATCGCGGCGGGAAAATACCTTATTCCCTATGTCGAACCCGAGTTCGTTCAGGACACCTCGCGCATTCGCGTGCTCTTCGCCAAGGAGGCTGTCTCCAACGGATGGGACTGCCCGCGAGCGGAGGTCATCTTCTCGCAGCGCAGGCGTTCGGACTCGACCTATATCGCACAGCTCGTGGGACGTATGGTACGCACTCCACTTGCGCGGCGCATCGAATCCGATGATCTTTTGAACTCCGTCGCCTGCTACCTGCCCCAGTTCAATCCCGAGAGCACTCAGGACGTGGTCGACTACCTCATGGGCCGCAAGGACGACATGGGCGAGAGCTCCATCGGCAAGCAGAACATCGTTCTCAACCCCGTGACTATCACGGCGGCTGCGCCCAAGTCCGAAGCCGACTACCAACAGGAGCTCAAGGCGTACGAGGAGAACGAGAAAGCCATCGAGGCGGCGCGGCAGACACAACCCGGCTACCAGGCGCCGCTTGCCGGCATCGCGATTCAGGAGCCGTTGGACATGCAGGGAACGCAGCCCTCGCTTGCCTCGGCGGTCAGGCCCGTCGACGTCCCGGCGCCAGAAGCGGAGCTGGCGCCTCAGCCCGCAACGGGCAACTACGTTGCAGCGTCTGCCCCGCAGCAACCTGCGACACCTGAGCCAAGTTCCGCACAGACCGAGCCGACCCAGCCCGTCTCGGTCGTAATACCCGTGCCCATGGCAAAGCCCAAGCCGCCCACCAAGCGCGAGCAGTCTTTCACGCATCAGGAGTGGCAGGGCATCCGCACAGCCTTCGATTCCATCCCCGTGCAGCGCATTCCGAAAAAGGCCAGGAACGAATTCCAGAGCCTGGTTAAGACGGCGACTCTGCTTGTCGAGACTGGCCTCGATGTCAATGCCGCGGCCGACGTGAAAAAACAGTTCGTCCAGAAGCTTAAGGGACACATCGTTGCTAACGAGGACGAGTACCGCGAAGCCAAACACGACGTAGAGGTTGCCGAGACCGTCAAGATCACGCTCGACAAGCTCAACGAGACTGAGGACCAGGAGCAGGAGGAAGCCCGCACGGACGCCGAGGGCCTCAGAAAGGCCGCCCGCGACGCCGATATGCATTTCACTAAGGAGTTTGCGAATGAGTATCGTCGCGTCAACTTCAAGGAGCTTGGGCGCCCCGAGTGCGACCTGCGCCTTGCCGCGGCGGTGCGCACGCGGGCTATCGTTGATGCGCTCGAGGGCTGGGCGGCTCAATGCCGAAAGGAATACTTCGATAAGGTGGATGGATCTGGCGATTATGACTACCTTAACGACTCGGCAAAGCAGCGTTACGACGAGCTGGCCCGTGAAACCGAAGGCAAGCGCCTCACAAAGATAGAGTGGCCCACGTCTGCCAGCACGTCGGATGACTTCGCTAAGTATCCGTGCCATATCGTGCAGAAAGAGGACGGCCTCTGCCCGCTTGACCTGAACCCGGCGGAAGACTATATCGTTAGGAACGAATTGGCAAAGAATCGCACGGTTGCCTTCTACCGCAATCCGTCGGGCAGCATGTCTGCCAAGGCGTTTTCGATTCCGTACATGTCTTCGGTGGGACGCAAAGCCCTGCATCCAGACTTCCTCTTCTTCGTGAAGGACGGCGACGGGACAATCAAACCGTCGATCGTCGACCCGCACGGAGATTTCCTCAGTGACACGCTTGCCAAGCTCAGGGGTTACGTTGCCTATCTACGTGAGTATCCCGACGTGTTTAAGCAGGTGCTTTTCGTTGGGGACATGGGAGGGGGCGTATACAAGGTGCTTAACCTCTTGCGCGCCGATGTGCAGGATGCCGTTACGGGCTACAGCGATGTCGATTGCAAGGCGCTCTTCTATAGTTCGTATGCAAACGACTACCAATAGAAGATTGATTGGATACCGACTCCGAAGTGTGCTCAGTTTAGGGCTACACAAAACAATAAAGGAGAAAAACGATGAATCAAGGCGGTCGATACGTCAACCGAACGGTTCACAGCTTATTGACGGCCATTTTTATAGCGATTTCTGCCCCTTCGACGAGCGTTTCAAGAGGGGGTATGCGTTTGCTTAGCAAGTGCTTCCTTTGTTGACGAGTCGGAGCATATTGCTTCGGGACATGCCGCTAGGAAGGGTAAAGGATATGAATAAAGAAACAAAATTGGGCGACGGAGTCGCTAATGAGGTAAAGAAAGAAATCAATCGCGAGTTGTCTTCGATGGCCAAGACCCTCATTCGGATCTTGTTCGCATACCTTAACGATATAGTTCAGGGCATCGATATTGATGATATTCTAGGAAAACTTAGCAAGAAAGACGAGGATGAGATCATCTCCCTATGGTCTTCTCAGCTCGTAGAAGAAGGCTTACTGCCAAGTGGATATGGCGGCTTGCCAAATGATTTACTTATTGAAAATTTGCACCAAACGGGTTATGTGGACGGTCTTTATAGCGGATATGTCCTTGCAATGATTTCGCTGATAGACAACAATGCGCCTCACGAGTTGATTGCTTCCGTAAAAGACGATCTTTTCCCTAAACCTATAGCATTGCGCTATAGAGATCGCCATGAGTTGGCCGCGCGCCTTGACGATGAGAAATATCGTTGGGTCAAATGCCCACCAAAGGACGATCCAGTTGATTAAAGATCTTGAATCGGCCTTTCCGTTTTATGCGTGGGGACCAAATGAGGACCAAATTCAGTTGAAGAAACGCCTGTTAATTTGTGGTGCAAATAACTGGACTACACTTCTACCTGCGGATCTTGTTATCGAGTGGGAATAGAACAGACGTTCGATAAAATAATATAGTATTAGATAGCGGGCACGGTTTCAATCGAATCCGTGTCCGCTGCTGTATGTGTGTCCTTGCACGCCCAATATGTGCCGTAAAAGCCGTCTTCTTCAACGTCAAAGTGAGCGCGCTTCATTTTTGTCTCTCAAAATCTTATTTTCACGATTTGCATTTTCATCCCTTTGTCACCGACCCTTGCGAGAAACCGGAAAAAGCCGCTGACAGAAGGGTCTCTCAAATCGTTGTAACCCAGCATATAGCCGCGACTTGTGACCTGCAGACGGCTGTCCCACGCGCCGATTTCCTTGGCGGCATCCGAAACCGCAAAATATGCCCCCACATCCTTGATTTTTGCAGTCTTAAGCCATGTTTTTGCGATCATCTTTACCGCCGTCCGATTGGCAGCATCAAAGACCAGCACACTGCCGGGGAAAACGCCCGCCATCCCCCGCACCAGTTCCCGGACCTGCTGGGTCAGAAAGTAATAGAACACCCCGGAGGCAAAGAACACCGCCCCGCCGGAGGCATCGATTTTGCTAAACCATGCGGTGTCTTTCAGGTCGCAGGGGATATTTTGTTCTCGATCCCCGGCGGGCAGTAGCTGCTGCCGCAAGGCAATCACATCCGGGAAGTCCAGATTGTAGATCTTGCATCTACCGTTGTCGCAGGTTCTGCCGGTGTTGTCCAGCCCGCAGCCCAGATTGACCACCGCCGCATTGGGGTGGCCTTTCAGGTAATCCCGCACCTCGAAAGCAAGATCACTCTGCCGTGTGGCCACCTCGAGCGCACCAAAGCGCTGCATCAGGCTGCGGGAGTTTTTCTCTGCCTCTGAAAAGTCGTAGTCGATCTGGTCGAGCAGACGAACCGCTGTTTCATCCCTGTAAAGGTTCGGGTACAGCTCCGTACACAGCTTCCGGGAATACAGCGGGAGGATCAGCGTCTCCTGCACGGTGTTTTTCTCAATTTTACATTTCATAGGTTTCTTCCTCAGTGAATAAAAACTGTCATAATTGCTGCCAGCACAGCCGCTATGACCGTCATGCCTATCGCCATGTGCGGGCATTTTTTCAGCAGCCGTTTTATGTTTGCCCCGCCGCCGCAGCCGTAATCCAGCACCTTGGCGTTTGGCGCAAGTCGTAGAAATCGAAGTCCCCACCGCGCCACAGGGCTGTGGCCCAGATTCATCATGGCAACCATAAGTTTTCAGCCGAGGCCTACGGGCTTGCGGGTGTTTTCAAAGAACGACATCTGGCCCCTCCGATTTCGTGCATTCCGCATAGGTCAACGGGAACGAGGCCTTCAGCACCGCGCTTTTCTGCACCGCCCAGCCGTTTTGACGCAGGAAACGCAGGTATTCCTCGCTTGTCCACCTGCTGTGGAGGGGGAATCCCGCCATACTCATGAAAAAGGCTTTTGCCCTGCCGGAAACCGAGTTCCCCGCGTGGGTGAAAGTTGGCGCGATGAGCACGCCGCCGTCCTTCAGCACCCGCCTGATTTCTTGCAGGGCTTTTTCCGGATGCGGCACTATGTGAAGCGCGTTGGACGCGATCACCACTTCGAAGGACTTCTGTGCATAGGGCAGGCGGAACATATCTTGTACGGAAAAGTGCAGCTTTGCGGATTGATTGTCCCGCTTTGCTTCAAGGAGCATCTGTACAGAAGCGTCTGTAGCCTCGATGTGTGCCGCCGCATTCACGATGCTCTTTGCGATAAGCCCCGTGCCGGTGGCAACCTCCAGCACGGTTTTTGCTTTCACCACCGGCCTGATCAGCTCATACATCTTCTCATACGCCACCCGGTCCTTTCGCATGAAACGGTCGTACCGACCGGCATTCTTGTCCCAGAAGCCCTTGCGTTCGAGCATGGCCATCGCCCCCAAACAGTTAGAGCCTTCTAACTATAACACACGAATCATGAAGTAAGATAAGGCTAACCTTATTTTCTGGGGCTAAGACGCAGCTCTCCGGCTTCCGCTTATAGCGGCGCGAGTCAGATGCTAGGTTGGAGCTGAAGAAGGAGCTTGGCGGACAGGTAGGTCGATACCGGTTCCCGGAACGGTAATCCATCCAATTACACCAGGGCTCTAGTCATTGAGTGGGAGTAAGCCGATGGGACTTTGACTTGCACTTTTGAGTGCCGCACTGTGCCGCTGAGTCTCGTTTTGTACGTGAGTCACGGCAAAGCCGCCAGCGACGGCGGTGGGTAAAAACGATCATCGAGTCTCCGTTCCCGCGTTGGGACGGAGACTTTTTCTTTGTCGTTTCACTCACTTTTACCTGCGATTATTTTCATTTAGGAGCTTGCGTGCTATTCAGGAGTGAAAAGACCCGACAGTGGTCTGATATTGAATGCTCCACGCCCCCCAGCGTAGGGCAAGAGTAGCCTTTACAAACCCTCTCGATATTAAGTTGACAGCTGAATATAGCTGTTTACCTCGGGGTTATAATCGTCTCAACCATATATTTCCTCTAGATAGGTTGCCCATGATGTTCAACACCGCCGAATCGCTTCTTATTGTCGAGGCCGGAAACACCGGCAAGTTCTCCAAGCTTCTCTACAACATGATTGGAAAGAACGATGACACAGAGGCTGGTCCGACCGGCCCCGTCGACGGCAGCGTCGATGCCTCCATCTTCAACGAGGACCAGTTCGCTCAGACCGCCATCTCGTCGAGTCAGAAGGTCGTCTTCATCGGCTGGCCGGAAGGCACCGGAGACTACATCGATGCGATTCGGCTCGACAACCCCGAAGCCATCGACGAGGAAGGCGTCTACATCGGCGTGAGCGGGAACCACGCCTGCATCACGGTGAATACCGAGCCGCCTTCCAAGGAGGACTACTGGAAGTTCCTCGAAAGGGCAAGGGAGCATGGCATGGAGTTCGATGATCTTCTCGCGGCCCTGCGCCCCGGAGAGAAGGCGGCGGAACCCGAAGAAAGCAATGATTCCAATCCCGTGCTTGGTTTTGCCAAAATGGTAGGCAAGACCATCGGGAGGGCTGCCGCCGATGGCGCGAACGGCATCAACCAGGCCGTCGTCCTCCATCAGAAGGCGGGCGAGATCCGCGACCAACGCTACCAGTACGCTGTGAAACGCTTCTATCACGAGAAGCTCAGGAGCTTCGTCGAGGCGTAGGGATGAACGATTTCGACAAGGGGTTCGAGTTCTCCGCGCGCCATGCCGCCGCCGTGCCCGCCGGGATGGATGCTGCGAGCTGGGTGAACAGCGTGGAGGCCGCCATCGAGGAGCTGTACTCCGCGATGAACTCCTACGACCACTACAAAAACAGCAAGGCGGCGCAGGACTCCCTCAAGGGATTCCTGGCGGAGGAATGGGCCTTTGGGACGGCGAACGTCGACGCTGCCGTTAAGAGGGTCGACGCCAAGGGCATCAGGCTCGACTCGCACGACCTCGGGTCTGCGGATGTGGCCTGGGGCGCCGATCAGTACCAGCTCAAGTTCCTGACCGACCCGAAGAACATCGCGCGCAAGCTCGCGACGACGCTTCGCGATTCGTACAACGGCAGGCCGAAAAGATATGCGGATCTCTCTTTTGACGAGTGGGCCGTCGAGAAGGGCTTCGCGGGCAAAACCCCAGACGACTTGCTCTACGGCGACATGGGCGGCCTGATCCCGTCGGACAAGCTTGAAGCAGCCAAGCAGTACACGCTGATACGCATCGAGCGCGCGAAAGGCCGCGGCTTGGACGAAGAGGTGCAGCGCTGGACGAAGGTGCGCGACAACCTGACGGACCGAATCGAGACACCTGAGGGCGTCGAGGGCAGGCCCGCCACGAACGAGGAGATGCGCCGAAAGGCGATCGACGTCTCGAACAAGAAGAAGCTCGACCCTGCGGACGACGGCATGACCACGTCCCAACTAATCGCTGCGAGCGACATAGTGAAGCAATCGCTCAAGGCCGGCGGCACAGCCGCCGCCCTGAGCGCCGCCCTGAGCGTTGCCCCCGAGATCTACCGCGCCATCGATTACCTGATCGCGGAAGGAGAAATCGACGACGAGCACTTGAAGTCCATCGGGACGGCGGCATGCGCCGGCGCCACCAACGGGTTCGTGTCCGGATCGGCGACCGCGGCAATCACTGCCGCAGCAGCAAAGGGCGCCTTCGGCGAGACGGTAAAGGCCGCCGCAATGGGATCGAGGGGCGCGAACGTCATCGCATCACTCGTCGTGCTAACCATGGAGGCGTGCCGAAACTCCTACCTCGTGGCGTCGGGGAGGATCGAGCCCGTCGAGATGGCGAGCAACATGGGCCAATCCGTGTTCTCAACCGTCATGATGCTCGGCGGAGCCGCTGTCGCGACCGCCCTGACAGGCGGGGCGACCCTCCCTGTGCTCATTGGATCCTTCGTCGGCGGAGCGGCGGGAAGCATGGCGTTCAAGCCCGTCTCGTCTTGCGTCATGAAGGTGTGCGTCGATTCCGGCGTCACATTCTTTGGCCTCATCGAGCAAGACTACGAGGTTCCCAAGCACCTGCTTTCGATGCTCGGCATCAAAGGGGCGAGCATTAAAACGGCAAGGGTAAAGACAGCCGCCGTTTCGACGGCGCCCCGACTCTCTGCGCCATCCGTGAAAACGGCGTGCCTGCACACCGCAGACGTCGTCTTCTTTGAGCGAGGGCTCGTCGGCGTCAACAAGGTTGCATATTCGTAGGGCGATGCCGGTGCGCATGAAGCGACCTGCGGTTTCGCGAATCAATCGAGCCATTCCTGAACCCGCGAATAAGGGGTTGATTCGCACATCGGACACTTAAGACCTCGCGAACAGAATGCATGCGCTACAATGCAAACCAGTTAGCCTCGGTACGACCGCTGATGCAAGTCGCCGGGGCTCACTTGCCTCAGCAGGCAAGTTGCCCGTACGGAACACGCCGACAATCGGCGGGGGCATGCTGCACCTCGGAATCTCCAGTGCCAGAAACCCACTCGCGTTGCGGGAATCCTTGCATAGCCGGCTTAGATCTGGTATAAGAATTTTGGTGGCTGTTTCAGCTACCTCCAAGTGCCGGGGGCTTATCCCCCGGCTTTTATTCTATCCAGGGGCATATATTGGCGCGAGACCTGAGCATATTCGTCGACGAGAGCGGCGATCGGGGCGGAAAGGCCCGGTACTACCTTTTGACCCTCGTGCTCCACGACCAGTCGGAGGGCATTGCCGACAAGGTCTCTCGATACGAGCAGTCCCTCGCCAGCTCCGACCTCCCGAACATACCGTTCCATTCTGAGCCGCTGCTGAACGGCCACGGGCCGTACGAGGGGATCGACCTGCGGGCGCGCAAGAAGATGCTGTACTCGTTCAACGTTCTGGTTCAGCGCCTTCCCGTCTCCTATAGAACGTTCGTCTACCGCAGAAGCGAGTTCGAGGATCTGGCGAAGCTCACCTCGCGCATGAAGCGCGATATTTCGGGCCTTTTGTTTGATCGCTTAGAATTCTTTCAAAGCTTCGACGAGGTGAAGGTCTATTACGACAACGGCCAGGACATCGTGAAGCAGGCGCTCGACCAGTCGATCGGCTTCGTGCTTTCCAAAGGGGTCGTCGAGCGGCGCAAGACTTCGATGACCGACTACCGTCTCGAGCAAGCAGCGGACTACCTCTGCACCATCGAGCTTGCGGCGGTCAAGTACGCGGCGAAGGAAGACGGCGAGACTTACAACAAGTTCTTCGGCGGCATAGGCACGTTCAAGAAGAACTGGCTCAAGCAAGCGCGCCGCAAGATGATCAAGTAGCGGGATGCTGCCAAGGGGGCTTTCCCGCCCCTGTCCTCTGATCTTCCGAATCACCCTTTTCAAGCCACTCGCTACGAACCCCGGTGGAAACCCGGGATTGATTAAAGAAGCGACCTGCGGTTTCGCGAATCAATTGAGTCATTCCCGAAATCGCGAATCAAGGGCCTGATTCGCCCAAATTGGGCACGAATTGGCCCTTAGGCGGTACGACGAGACACGCATCGACAACACTCGGATTGGATTAGTCACTGAGCGGGAATAGTAATAGAACACTTGTTCTTGTATTTCATACGGTTTCGTACGGTCCGATGGCGACCGATGGGGGCGTTTCGCAACCGCCGCACCTGCAAGCCACATGGTTTCACAATCGGGTAAAAACTCAGAAGGCTCCTCGTGAAAAACGAGGAGCCTTCCTGTTTTCTTCGGCGCGGGCGGATCGGGACCCCCGCCGATCTAGAGGCACTCGGTCAGAATCTGGAACACCTCGCTGCGCTCCAGTTTCTTGGCGCAGCCGCCGGTGAGCACGCATGTGTTCGCAACCTTGTGCAGCGTCTCGTCGGACGCGTCGGAGCCCATCTCGGCGAAGCTCGTGGGAAGCCCCATCTCGCCGATGAACGTCTGCAGGCGGTCGATGCCTTCGAGCGCCACCGTAAGGTCGTCTTTGCCCTTGGCGTCGACGTCCCACACCTCGCTCGCCCAACGGGCGAACTGCGCGGGCGCCTCGGGGGCCAGGTGGCGGTAGAGCGCAGGGTGGATGACCGCGAGGCCCATTCCGTGGTTGGTATGGGTGTACGCGCCGTACTGGTGCTGGATCATGTGCGCCTGGAAGTCCGTTGACTTGCCGATCTTGAGCGCGCCGTTCTCGGCCATGGCGGAGTCGTATACGAGCTCGCTTCGGGCATCGAGGTTCTGGTCGTCGTCCGCGATAATCCGCATGTTGCGGATGACGTTACGCTGGATGGCGAGGTTGATGTCGTCGGTGACGTTGCGCCCGCGCGGGCTTCCGAAATAGCTCTCCATGCAGTGCGAGAGCGTGTCGAACGCGCCGCTCATGAACTGCGCGTGCGGCACGGTGAGCGTGAGCGCCGGGTCGAGCGCCGCCCACATGGGCATCGCCCCCAGATAGGCGCCCTTCACGTGCGTCTCCTCGTTGGTGATGACGGCGCCGTTGTTCTGCTCGGCGCCCGTGCCGGAGAGCGTCCCGATGCAGCCCATGGGGATGAACGAGCTCGGCATCTTGCCGTCGGCGTGCTCGAACGTCTCGATGTCCTCGTCAAGCATCGCCTGCGCGGAGACCACCTTGCAGCAGTCGAAGACCGACCCGCCGCCGACGGCGAGAATGAAGTCGACCTGCTCCTCGCGTGCGAGCGCGGCGCCTTCCTGGCACTTCTCGTAGGTCGGATTGGGCATGATTCCGCCGAAGTCCACCACGCGCTTGCCAGCGCTCGTGAGCTTATCGACCACGTGGCCGTAGACGCCGGTTCGCTTGACCGAACCTCCGCCGTAGGCGAGCATCACTGTCTTGCCCATGGCACCCATCTCGGCGTCGAGTGCCTGGTCCATGACCCCCTCGCCGAAGTAGTTCCTGACCGGGTAGTCGTACGTGAATGAGTTCATGGCAATTCCTCCTAGTAAGTTATCAGTGCGGTCTGACCGCTCGTCTACACGTTGCGCACGAGCTCGGACAGCCATTCGATGGTGGCGGGGTCGTGGTGGTCGAAGAACGCGCTGCGCCCGGTGTCGAGCGCGGTGATGGCGACCATCTCGTCGTCGCCCAGCGCGAAGTCGAAGACGTCGAAGTTCTGCTCCATGCGATCGCGGTGCGTGCTCTTAGGGATGCAGACCACACCGCGCTGCAGCAGCCAGCGCAACACGACCTGGGCGACCGTCTTGCCGTGCGCCTCGCCGATGCGAGCGAGGACCTCGTTGCGGAAGAGGTCGTTTCTGCCCTCCGCAAAGGGCGCCCAGCCCTCCATGGCCACCTCCTTGCCGACCATGTACTCCTGCGCCTCGCACTGCTGGAAGAACACGTTGCACTCGACTTGGTTCACGGCGGGGGAGATGCGGTTGAACGAGATGAGGTTTGCGAGGTGATCGGGGTAGAAGTTGGCTGTGCCTATGGCGCGGATAACGCCCTGCTCGTAGAGCTCCTCCATGGCGCGCCACGCGCCGAAGACGTCGCCGAACGGCTGATGGATGAGGTAGAGGTCGACGTAGTCGAGCCCCAGCCGCTTGAGCGACGCGTCGAAGCCGCACTTGGCCCCCTCGTAGCTCACATCCGACATCCACAGCTTGGTCGTCACGAACACCTCGTCGCGCGGCAGGTCGCTCGCACGAATGGCGGCCCCGACCGCCTCTTCGTTGCCGTAGCTCGCGGCCGTGTCGAGCAGCCGGTAGCCGACCGAGAGCGCGTCCTCCACGGCGCGCTGGCATTCCGCGGCGTCCGGGATCTGGTACACGCCGAAGCCGAGCTGCGGCATCCTGACGCCGTTGTTCAAGGTGATGTAGTCCATGGTGCCTTCCTTTCTCGCAACTTGACGTATCCACCATACGAGGGGCGCCGCGCCGGCGGAAGTTTCCGTTGGTGAGGGTTCTATAACGCTGGGGTGCGCACGGGGCTATAACCCGCGGGTTCTAGCGTCACCTCAAAGAGATCGGCGCCGAGCTCGTCGGCGATGGCCTGAGCTACGACAGCGGTGTGACCCTGTGCCGAGTAGTAGGCCACGAGGACGTTGCCGTCTGCAGCGGGCGCTGCGGCGGGCTCGTCCTCGACAGCCGACTGGTCCTCGGCGGCGGCTTGGTTGGTCCGTTATCGTCTGAGCGCTACTCCTGCGCGTCGAAATCGGGGCGTATGGCCAGGTAGCCCGCGAGTGCTTCCTCAGTGGCGGTGTAGTAGGTCATGGTTCCGTCGAGCTTGGCAATCTCGGCCATCTCGTCTTCGGTGAGGGAGAAGTCGAAGATGTTCGCGTTGTCGGCGATGTGGGCGGGGTTCTTGGAGCCGGGGATGATGGAGGTGCCCATCTGCACGTGCCAGCGCAGGATCACCTGGGCCGGGGTCTTGCCGTACTTCTCGGCGAGAGCGACGAAGACGGGCTCCTCCAGAAGACCTTTGTCGCCGTGGCCGAGCGGGTACCACGCCTCGATCACCGTGCCGTACGGCGCGAGGTAGGCGCGCAGGTCGCGCTGGGCGTGGTAGGGGTGGCACTCAACGGTCACGAGCTGCGGCTTGATGTCGGCGACCTCGATGACCTCAGCGATCTTGGCTTGCGGGAAGTTGGAGAGGCCGAGGGCGCGCACCTTGCCCGCGCGGTAGGCCTCCTCCATCGTGCGCCACACGGCCAGGTAGTCGCCTACCGGCTGGTG
>CALFGH010000112.1 GCA_937958315.1 uncultured Collinsella sp.
TGGGTCACGATCACCATCGTCATATTCTGCGCGGCAAGGTCTTTAATGACACGCAATACCTCGGCCGTCAGCTCGGGATCGAGCGCCGAAGTCGGCTCGTCAAAGAACAAGATTTCCGGGTCGAGCGCCAGGGCGCGGGCAATACTCACGCGCTGTTGTTGACCGCCCGAAAGCTCACACGGAACCTTGTTCTCGTTGCCCGCAAGCCCCATCTGCGCGATCAACTCGCGTGCGCGTGCCTCCGCCTGCTCGCGCGGGCGCTTGAGCACGCGAATCGGAGCGTCGGTAATATTTTTCATCACGGTATAGTGCGGAAACAGATTGTAGTTCTGAAACACCAGGCCAAATCGCGAGCGCGCCCGCTTGGGCACGTCGCCTTTCGCATATACCGCACCCGACCCCGTGTCCGTCGCAACGGCAAGGTCGCCAAACGAAAGCGAGCCGCCGTCGAGCGTCTCGAGCAGCGTGGCGCAGCGCAACAGCGTTGACTTACCGCCGCCCGAAGGCCCGATAATCGCCACGACCTCGCCACGCTTGACCTCGAGCGAAATATCTTTGAGCACCTCATTGCCGCCAAACGCCTTGCGGGCGTTCGATATATTCATTACTGAATTAGTCATGGTAGTAATCCAATTTTTTCTCCGCGGCGCCCAACAGCATCTCGACCACAAAGTTAAAGACCCAGTAGATCAGCGCCGCGATCGCAAACGGCACCATGCTCACTTGCGAGGCAACCAGCGCCTTGGCCGTCGAGAACATCTCCCCCACGCCGATGGCAAACGCCAGCGACGTGTCTTTGACCAGCGTGATGATCTCGTTGCCCATCGCCGGCAGAATGCGCTTGGCGACCTGCGGCATCACGATGTACGAAAACGTCTGCAGGCGCGAATAGCCCAACACCTCGGCGGCCTCATATTGACCACGCGGAATCGACTGTAGGCCCGAGCGATAGATCTCGGCAAAGTAGCCGGCGTAGTTGATGATGAACGCCACAACACACGCCGTCCACTTGGAATCGGGCGTAAGCGAAATACCAAACACGTAGTACGGGGCAAAGTAGATGGCAAACATCTGCAGCATGAGCGGCGTGCCGCGCATCACCGAAATGTAGATGCGCGCAATCCAACGCAGCGGCGCGATTTTACTCATGCGCATAAACGCCACGGGGATTCCCAGGGGGATCGACCCGAGCAGCGTCAGCACAAACAGCTGCAAACTGACCAAGAACCCCTGGCCAAGCATCTGCATCATGACCTGAATAGACAACCCAAGCTCTCTTTCACAGTAACAGAACAGCAAACCCAATGCTAAAGCGGGTTTTCCAGGTGCCCGAGTTTGCCGTGAAAGAGGAGCGCCGCGTACTAAATGTACGCAAGCGACGGTTTGAACGGCAAAATCGGGTGCCTGGGAAAGCCGCTATTTGAGCACCCAGTTATCGAAGGAAAGACCATAGCTTGAATACTTGTCACACAGGTCCTTAACCGTGCCATCCTCGTAGAGCGCCTTGAGCGACTCAGTCACGGCGTCGGCCGACTTGGTGTCGCCCTTCTTAAAGCCAACGGCATAGTGCTCGCTGGACAGCGGCTTGTCGAGCTGCGTATAGGCATCGGGCTTGGCGGCAAGCTGATACTGAGCGATCGAGAGGTCACAGGCGACGGCATCGACCGCACCACTCTCGAGCTGCATAAACGCCGTGTTGTACTCACCGATGGTATCGAGCGTGGCAAACGTCGCGGCCAAATCCTTCTGGTCGCCCTCGAGCACATCCTGTGCAGCGGAATCAGTCTGGGTAATCACGGTCTTGCCGGCAAGATCGTCCCAGCTCTTGATGCCCGCATCCTTCTTTACCACCAGCACCTGCTCGTTGAGCATGTACGGCTCGGAGAACGTGTAGTCGTCCTCACGACCCTCCATGGTAAAGCCGTTCCAGATGCAGTTGATGGCGCCCGAGTTGAGCAGTGTATCCTTGGCGTCCCAGTCGATGGCCTCGTATTTGACCTCCCAGCCCTGCTTGTCGGCAACGGCCTTGGCCAGATCGAGATCAAAGCCGGTGTACTCGCCATCGTCGCCCACAAAGCCGTACGGAGGATAGGACTTATCAAAGCCCACCACGAGCTTCTTGGACTCCGCAGCGCCCTTCACATCCTTGGCCGCGGTAGATCCGGCAGCAGAGCCCTTATCGGCACCACCGCCGCAGCCGACAAGACCAAGGCCAAGCACCGTGGCAAACGAGCCGGCTAGACCAACAAACTGACGACGAGACATATTGCTATCCATGGTATTCCCCCTTGGTGGCACTTTAGTTAAGTAAAGTGAGTCGTGTAACGTTCAGAATCATACACTTTAGCGTGATAGAGCACAAGGCGAGTTTGCCCGCCGCGTGAGGGGTGTGGGGGTTAAGTTTCCTGCTCTACAGTCCTGCTCACGACGGAGGCCACATTAAGTGGCCTCCTGTTCGTGCGGAACTCGCGATAAACTTAACCCCCACACCCCTCACGCGGCGGGCAACCGTCGTTGGGCTTATCACTGACACGATTAAACCGCTTGCATATCGTCTGCTGACTTGGCACGGTACAATACTTGCAGCTTTAATTCATGAATTAGTGGAGTTATTGATGGCAGAATCTCGTGCGGAGCGTAGGGCTCGTCGTGCTTTGGTGGAGGCGGTTGAGGGGTCGAAGGAGGAGAAATCTTCTACGAAATCCAAGTCTTCTAAAGCTGCAAAAAGCAAATCGACCAAGAGCAGGGCTAAGACCAAGCGTTCTGACTCTCGTCGAGGCGGAGACAAAGCGTCTCAGACTCGCTCCAAGCGTCCGCATAAAGATCCGGTTTCGTCTGCACGTAAGGCTGTGGACCCCAAGTCTCCCTGTTCCATCATGAAAGCTTGCGGTGGGTGCACGGCGCTCAATCGTCCTTATAAGAAGCAACTCGCCGCCAAGCAGGCTGCTATGGAGGAGCTTTTTGCTTCGCTTTGTGAGCGTGAGGGCATTGCTGTAGATCCTATTCGTGGCATGGGTGTCACCCTGGGCGACCCGGGCAAATATCCTGCGCCGCGTGGCTTTCGTCATAAGGCTGCCACTCCCTTTGCTCCCGGTAAGGAGGGCGCCGTCCGTTGCGGTTTCTTTGAGCGCGGCACGCACAAGATCGTTGCCGTACCCGAATGCCCCGTCGAGGCACCGGGCGCCCGTCAGATTCTCAACGGCATCGCTCGCGAGGCTGAACGTCTGCACATTCCCGCCTTTAACGAAGACAAGCATCTGGGGCTGCTTCGCTATGCCGTCGTTCGCTGCGGCTGGCGCACCGACCAGATTATGGTCACCCTCGTGACCGCTCAGCGCGACTTGCCGCATGCGCAGGAGTTCTTTGAGGCCGTCGCCGCACTCGATCCGCATATTGTCACCGTCGCTCAAAACATCAACGGACGCCCCGGCAATGCCATCTTGGGCGAGGAGACTCGTATCGTCTATGGCGCCGAGTGCATGCGCGACCAGCTGCTCGGTTGCGAATTCGATATCTCCCCCACCGCGTTCTATCAGACCAATCCGCAGCAGACCGAACTGCTCTATCAGCTCGCGATTGACGGCATGAATCTGCACCAGGGCGATGTGCTTATGGATGCCTACTGCGGCAGCGGCACCATCGGTCTTTGCGCAGCTAAAGAAGCCCAGAACAAGGGCATTGGCATCATGCTGCTCGGCGTGGAGCGCAACCCGGCGGGCATTGCCGACGCGCGCCGCAATGCCGAGCTCAACGGTCTTACCCGCAACGCCTGGTTTATGGCCGACGATGCCACCGACTACATCCTAGATGCCGCCGACAACAACGAGCGGGTCGATGTCCTTTCCATCGATCCGCCGCGCGCCGGCTCCACGCCCGAGTTCCTCGAAGCTGCCTGCGCACTTAAGCCGCGCCGCATCACCTATATCAGCTGCAGCCCCGTGACCCAAGAGCGCGACCTGCATCAGCTCCTCGACGGAGGCTACCGACTGCTCAAGATCACGCCCGTCGACATGTTCCCTCACACCGACCACACCGAAACCGTAGCGGTCCTCGAACGCCGCTAACCAACCTCAGTAGATTTTTGGGACAAGAAAGGGGACGACCCGTCTGGGCCGCCCCCTTCGCTTGGTTTATAAATTCCGTTACATCCCCTTGCGCAGGTCGCACACGCCGGCTGCCGCCATCTCACGCAGCAGTGTCTCGCGGTCGCGCGTCACGATCAGGTCCAGCGGGAAGTGAATCTCGTCGAGCATCTTGCGCGCCTGGTCGAGTTTGCCAATGGCCATGCCAATATGTGCATCAGTCGAGACGCCAATCCCCACGCCCAGCTCGGCGCAGCGCTCGGCGATCTTGCGGCATACAGCCCAATGCTCAGTGTCGACGCCATGTTCAAGACTATGGTTGTTGATCTCGATAATCTTGTGCTTGGCCTTGGCCGCCAGCAGCACCTCATCGATATCAAAGGGAACACCGGCGCGGCCCGTGTGGCCCAACATGAACACCTTGGGGTGCTCCAGGGCGTTGATATACATCTCGGTCGTCTGGGCCAGCGTCGCGCCCTCAGCAATCTGCGAATTATGCACGCTTGCAACCAAATAATCCAAATTGCGCGTAACCAAATCGAACAGCGAATGCTGGCGGCTGTACGAATCGCCGGCGATATCGAGCGTGACAGGAGTGTCCTCGCCAAACAGACTTCCGTCCAGTGAAACGATATCGGCCTCGGCACCGCGCAGCACCAGCACGCCGCTCCAAATGCGCGGCCAGATATTCTGGTTGATAAAGAACTGGTAACTGCGCAGGTCATTAGGGCAAGCCGTAACCATAGAGCTCAGATGGTCGGCAGATCCGAGCACCTGCAGGCCACGCTCTGCCGCCCAGTACACATTCTCCTCAATGGTCGAATATGCATGCGCAGAGAACATCGTGTGGGTATGAATATCACAAGAAAGCAGGTAGGGCATCGGGTCTCCTTATCCGGTATGGCCGCGCGTATATTCATTGTACGCATAGCCTTCGATAGTCGTAAAACCACTCCATCCCAACGACACAACGTCCATGACAACGGGGTCCGGCTTAACACCAAACCCCGTTTCACGTAAAACAATGTAGGCAGAGCGCTTTACTTTTAACGATACTCGTCCGCCAACTGTTTCCAAGCGGGTAGCGAATTGATGATCGTTTCGTAACTCACGCAATAGCCCAGGCGGAACCAGCCCGGCATACCAAAGCTGTCCGAGGGAACCGCAAGCAACTCATACTTCTTTGCACGCTCGCAAAACGCATTCGCATCGGGCTCGAGTGCCTTCACCCACAGGTAGAAAGCACCGTCCGGCTCAACATAGGTATAGCCGTAGTCCGCCAAGGCTTCGGTGAGCGCCGTGCGGTTGCGAGCATAGGCCTCGATATCGCTCGGCTCATCGATGCAATCGATAATCACGCGCTGGAAGAGCGCCGGTGCACATACAAAACCCAGCGTACGGGCAGCACCCGCAACAGCCGGCATCAGACGCGCAGCCTGCGGATTGGTGTTGGGAACCAAGATCCAGCCAACGCGCTCACCCGGCAGCGACAGCGACTTAGAATACGAGTAGCACACCACAGTGTTCTCGTAGATCGAGGGCACCCAAGGCACCCCGGCACCGTACACGATCTCGCGGTACGGCTCATCCGAGATGAGCATAATCGGATTCTGGGGATCGCGTTTGGCGTTGACCTCGCGCAAAACACTGGCCAGTCGCATCAGCGTGTCGCGCGTATAAACGGCACCAGTCGGGTTGTTGGGCGAATCGATAATGACGGCCGCCGTCTTATCGCTGATCGCCTTGAGCACGTTGTCCACGCTCAGCTGGAACGTGTCTTCATCGGCAGGCGCCTCGACACACGTACAGCCGGCCTTCTCAATCCACACGCGATACTCCGGAAAGTACGGGGCGATAACAATGACCTCGTCACCCGGGTTCGTAACGGCATTGAGCGTGCAGGTGAGCGAAGCCGCCGCGCCCACGGTCATAAAGACATCCTTGCCCTCATAGCTCGTACCGAAGCGACGGTTGAGCGACTCAGCCACGGCGGTACGGCACTGCGGCAGGCCCGGTGCGGGGGTGTAGCCGTGCAGCTGGTCACTCGGCAGCTCCAAGGCCTTCTTAATGGACTCCGCCACGGCAGCGGGCGCCGGAACACTCGGGTTGCCCAGCGAAAAATCGAATACGTTCTCCGCACCGATCTGTGCCTTGCGCTCAAGACCATAGCTAAAGATCTCGCGGATGATGGAGCTTTCCGCACCGCGAGCATACATAGTTTCGTTGATCATCTGTTCCCCTTTCGCATAGGCGCTATTGTACGCTTTAGTCGAGCAAAGTGCCGCAGCAATGTTGATTGGGTGTTGATTGGGGACAGACTTAAATGCGTGAAAACGCTCATTTAAGTCTGTCCCCAATCAACAGATGGCCCCATATCGCTCAAAAAGAAAAAGCCTCCGCAGGTTTCCCCGCGGAGGCTTTCACCACAAAGACTATTTGTCGTCGTCGGCGTCGGCACCGGCATTGACGGCACGGTCATCGTCGGCATCATCGGATGCGGCTTCGGCATCCTCCTGCATGGCCGCCTGCGCAAATGCTGCGGCATCAGCCGCCAGCTCCTCCTCGCTCATGCGAGGCGCACGCTTCTTGGTCGGCATGCCAGCCGCTTTGGCGTTGCGCTCCTCCTTGGCCGCCAGGATATCGCCCTCGCGCTCAAGGTAGACATCCCACTCGTTGTCGAGCAGGGCGTTCACGGCGTCACCCTCAACGGTCTCGCGCTCAAGCAGTACCTTGGCCATCAGGTCGAGCTGATCGCGACGGGCATCCAGGATCTCGACCGCACGACGATGGGCCTCACGCATAATGCGCTGGACCTCGATGTCGATGCGACGCGCCGTCTCCTCAGAGTAGTCCTGATGATCGGCATAGTCGCGGCCCAGGAATACCTGATGCTGCGCCTCGCCAAACACCTGCGTGCCCAGCTCCTCGCTCATGCCCAGACGCGTGACCATCTCGCGCGCCATCTTGGTCGCGCGCTCCAGATCGTTGCTCGCGCCCGACGTGATGTCGTCGCACATGAGCTCCTCGGCAACGCGACCGCCCAAGAACACGGCGAGCTCGTCGAGCATCTCGTTCTTGGTCTTGAGGAAGTGGTCCTCCTGCGGAAGCTGCAGCGTGTAACCCAAAGCCTGGCCGCGGCTGACGATCGAGATCTTGTGAACCGGATCGGAGTGCTCCAAGATGTGACCCACCAGGGCATGGCCGCTCTCATGGTAGGCAATCGTGGTGCGCTCGGCCTCGGTCATCACACGACCCTTGCGTTGCGGTCCGGCAATCACGCGCTCCATCGACTCCTCGACCTCGTCCATCGAAATCACGGAACGATGGCGGCGGGCAGCCAGCAGCGCAGACTCGTTGAGCAGGTTTGCCAGATCGGCGCCGGTAAAGCCAACGGTCATCTGGGCGAGCTTCTCAAACTTCACGTCCTCGTCCATCGGCTTGTTCTCGGCATGCACACGCAAGATCTGCTCGCGGCCCTTCACATCCGGACGGTCGACCGTGACCTGACGGTCAAAACGACCGGGACGCAGCAATGCCGGATCCAGGATGTCAGGACGGTTGGTCGCAGCGATCAGGATGACCGACTCGCTCTCCTCAAAACCGTCCATCTCGACCAGCAGCTGGTTGAGCGTCTGCTCGCGCTCGTCGTGACCGCCGCCCAAGCCAGCTCCGCGCTGACGTCCCACGGCATCGATCTCATCGATGAAGATGATCGACGGAGCCTGGGACTTGGCCTCCTTAAAGAGGTCACGTACACGGCTGGCGCCGACACCCACGAACATCTCGACAAAGTCGGAACCCGAGATGCTAAAGAACGGCACGCCCGCCTCGCCGGCTACAGCCTTGGCCAGCAGCGTTTTACCGGTGCCCGGAGGGCCCACCAGCAACACGCCACGCGGAATCTTGGCGCCCAGCTTGCGATAGCGATCCGGATCGCTCAAAAAGTCACGGATCTCCTCGAGCTCCTCGACCGCCTCGTCCACGCCGGCAACGTCTTCAAACTTGACCTTGGGGCGCGTGGCCTCGTTGGTCTTGGCGTTGGTCTTGCCAAACTGCATGTTCCTGTTGTTGGCGCCCATCATCTGGCGCATAAAGTAGAACATGATGGCAATCAGGGCGATCGTCGGAAGCACGCTCATCGCCAGGTCACCCCAAAAATCGGGGTCATTGGTGTTGACGATGTACTTGGTATCGGGGTGCTCTGCCATAAGCTCGGCAAGCGAATCGGAGCCGACATAGGTCGAGGAGAAGCTCTTGAGCTCGCTCGTATCGCCCTTGTCCTTCTTGGTCTTCCAGTAATGACCCGTCACGCTTCCGTCTTGAACCGTATAGGTCAGATCTTCGACGCGATCCTGCTTGATGGCGTTGACCATCTCGCTCGTCGCGAGCTTTACGGTATTGCTGGAATTGGCAAAGCCGGAGCCCATGTTAAAGAAGGCGTAGCCCAGAAGCGCGCAAGCCAAAATAAAATACAGCCAGCCCGTACGCGTGGGCTTCTTGCCTCCGGGCATCCCCGGGATCTTAGGCTCCCGGGGAGTCTGGGAATTGTTATCGTTACGGTCGTCGGGCATCTTACGAATAAACCTCCGGTTTCAAAATGCCCAGATACGGAAGGTTACGATAGCGCTCGGCATAATCGAGGCCGTAGCCCACCACAAAGGCATCGGGGCAATGGGTTCCAACATACTTGGGCGTGATGGCCGAGGTACGGTCCTCAACGTCCTTCCACAGGAAGGCGGCGACCTCCAGAGAAGCGGGCTTGCGGCTCTCGAGGTTCTTCATCAGATACTTGAGGGTCAGGCCCGAGTCCAGAATGTCCTCGACGATCAGCACGTCGCGACCACGGATGTCGATATCCAGGTCCTTAATGATACGCACGATGCCCGAAGACTTCACACCGTCGCCATAGCTCGAAACAGCCATGAAATCGATGTTGGTCGGCAGCTCGATCTTGCGCATCAGGTCGCCCATAAAGACAACGGCGCCGCGCAGAACCGCGATCAGCACCAGATCCTTACCAGCGTAGTCGCGCGTAATCTCCTCGCCCAGGCGAGAAACGATACCGTCGATATCCTCCTGCGTAAACAGAACCTTCTCGATATCCGGATGTTGAGAAGCCATGACAACCCTTTCTTGTGCCTAATCGCCCACACACCGCCGTATGGACGCGAACTACACATTCTAGCAGCGCACGGGGTATATTTTCCAGCCCGCGCACCATCAGCGCGGGAATAGCGTCAACGCCGCACAGAAAAGCTGGTGCGAGGGGCTAACCCGCGTCGACCACACGAAGCAGATAGGCCACGCGCGTCGCCGCCGTGCACTTAAAACGCTCGTCCGCGCGAACTCCGGCGACCCACACCACGGCACCCCCCGGCGCCGTCCTCACCATGGGCACGCCGGCGCGCTCGGAAACGGGAATGCGAGCCTCGCCTAGCAAGTC
>CALFGH010000113.1 GCA_937958315.1 uncultured Collinsella sp.
CCCGGCCGTGACCGAGCGACCGCCGGTTCCGCACGCCGATCTAAGCGAAGCCGAACGCGGCGAGATCGAGCGCCAAGTGGCGCCCATCGAAGACCAAAAACTGCGCGAGGCCCTCGAGAATGCCATGAGAGCCAGTGCCGAGTGGGCCAAGGGCGTGCAAAGCAAGAAAGAGCCTTAAATCGCATCTGGTGGCCTTGTAGAGCCAAATACCCTCGCTCCCGAGGGTATTTTTTTACGATAAACTAGTAAGGCTGTACACATTTTCTTAGCTGAAGGAGGACGTGTGGCAAACGAAAACGATTACGATGGCGGCGAGATTAAGATTCTCGAAGGTCTCGAGGCCGTTCGTAAGCGCCCGGGCATGTATATCGGCTCGACGAGCGCCAGCGGCCTGCATCACCTGGTGTGGGAGATCGTTGACAACTCCGTTGACGAGGCCATGGCCGGTTTCTGCACCGAGATTCACGTGACGGTCCACGCCGACAACTCCATCACGGTCGTCGACAACGGGCGAGGCATCCCCGTCGACGAGCATCCCATCAAAAAGATCCCGACGCTCGAGGTCGTTATGACGATCCTGCACGCCGGCGGTAAGTTCGATAACTCGGCCTACAAGGTCTCGGGCGGACTGCACGGCGTGGGCATCTCCGTCGTCAACGCACTGTCCAAGCGCGTGGTCGTGCAGGTGCGCCGTGATGGCAGCGTCTACGAGATGGAGTTCTCGCGCGGCAAGACCGTCAAGAAGATGGAGGTCGTGGGCACCTCGGATTCGACGGGCACCACCGTCAGCTTCTGGCCCGACGACGAGATTTTCGAGACCTGTGTCTACGATTTCGATACGCTGCACAACCGTCTGCAGGAGACGGCGTTCCTCAATAAGAATCTAAAGATTGTGCTGACCGACGAGCGCGAGGCGACTCCCCACGTGGAGGAGTTCTGCTACGAGGGTGGCATCATCGACTTCGTCAAGTTCCTCAACGACGGCAAAGACGTTCCCGAGGCCTTCAAGGAGCCCATCTATATCGAGGGCAAGTCGGATCCGGATGCGCCCGTGACCAAGATGGGCGAGGTCGAGGTGTCCCTGCAGTGGAATGCCGGCTACGGCGAGAACGTCATGTCGTTTGCCAACGACATCTACACCCCCGAGGGCGGCATGCATCTCGAGGGTTTCCGCACCGCTCTCACCCGCGTGATTAACGATTACGCCCGCAAGCAGAACCTGCTCAAGGAGAAGGACGCCAACCTGAGCGGTGACGACGTGCGCGAGGGCCTTTCGGCCGTCATTTCGGTTAAACTGCCCGATCCGCAGTTTGAGGGCCAGACCAAGGCCAAGCTCGGCAGCTCCTACATGCGCGCGCTCACGCTCAAGATCGTGACCGATGGACTGACCGATTATCTGGAGGAGCACCCCAAGCCCGCCCGCGAGATCGTCAAGAAGGCCCAGCAGGCCTGCAAGGCCCGCAACGCCGCCCGCAAGGCGCGCGAGGCGACCC
>CALFGH010000114.1 GCA_937958315.1 uncultured Collinsella sp.
ACCACCGAGGCCGAGGCCGTCAAGCTCTTCGCCAACACCTACCTGGCGCTGCGCGTGGCCTACTTCAACGAGCTCGACACCTACTGCGAGGTCCGCGGCCTCAACACCCGCGACGTCATCGACGGCGTGTGCCTGGAGCCGCGCATCGGGTCCCACTACAACAACCCCAGCTTCGGCTACGGCGGCTACTGCCTGCCCAAGGACACCAAGCAGCTGCTGGCGAACTATAAGGACGTGCCCCAGAACCTGATCGAGGCCATCGTGGACGCCAACCGCACCCGCAAGGACTTCGTGGCCGACGAGGTGCTGCAGATGGTGTGGGACCGCGTCTACGAGGGAAAGCCGAAGCCGGTCGTGGGCGTCTACCGCCTGACGATGAAGTCGAATTCCGACAACTTCCGCGCGAGCTCTATCCAGGGCGTCATGAAGCGCGTGAAGGCCAAGGGCGTGCCCGTGGTGGTCTACGAGCCCACGTTGGACGCGCCGGATTTCTTCGGCTCCGAGGTGACCCACGACCTTGAGGCCTTCAAGGCCGGCAGCGACGTGATCGTCGCCAACCGCTGGAGCGACGAGCTCGCTGACGTGGCGGACAAGGTATACACGAGGGACCTGTTTAAGAGGGACTAGGGGAGAGGATTCCCAGGTCCGACTCTGGACTTGCCTACAAGTCGTATTGATAAGAAAGAGGTCATATCGGCTATCGCCGATATGACCTCTTTTGGTATAAGTCTGGTTCCTTTTCCAGCTGGTGTGCGACGCGTTATATATAGCACTTTAAGCGACGAACACCATTTTCCCTGCTTTTAGCCTTGGGCACCAAGAACGGGACGTCGCCCGTGCTGCAATCGTCTGCGTCGGACCTCTTAATCCAGCCCGACAGGCTTCCGAAGTCGTGGCTCAGCCTGTGTGTCAACTCAGCGTGGGTCGTCTCAGACATTTTGCAAAGCTCCGCGCTCGCATTGGTGACGACGAGGTTGATGTACATGGCGGAGCACGAGTGTGAAAGGAGGGGTATCCTGATATGTCGGAGCCGGAAGAGACGGATGAGCTGAACAAGAATACGGAGCTTCAGAGTTGTCCGCACGGGTTGTTAGGCTAAGCGTGGATGTTGACTTTGCCTGTATTCGACGTCTTAACCTTCGATGTGAAAGAAGAAGTCTATGCACCGTATATCCAGCCGGTCTGTTCTCCCTATGATTCGTCTTTTCCGTGGTTTTAAAGAACAAAAGTGGGCTGAGCAGTTTGTGCGTGGCGATATATACATGAATACACTAGGGTATTTTTGGAATGAGGGAAACGTGGAGCAGCAGGACTTTCTTGAAGGGGCCTGCGCGTCTTTTGACCCCCATATCATGCGGGGCTTTCCTAAAGATTTACTCGATGTCCTTGCAAAAGAATCGTATGCAATACCGAGCGGCGCAGGCTACTGCAGTGTGTGCTGCTTTTCGTGCGTCCTCATTAAGCAAGTAGATACGAGAGTCGACTTAATTGAATTGCCCGATCCAGGCCTTGACCTTGGTTCATGGATTGTGGTTATTGACAATCCATGTGAACTTATATCTAGGCTTAGGGCAGCCGTTTTGAAATTGGGTTACGACTTTGTAGCTGCTCCGGTTGAATATAAGGATAGCGTTCAGTTGAATCTTTCTGAAGTTGTTAAATCATCAATGGATTTAAAATCTCATGATTCATTACCCGCTTATTTGGTTTTTCCAAATGGGATTCCACATTTTAATGCAGGAGTGTTTGTAAAGAATGTTCGTTATGCAAACCAAATTGAATGGCGTATCGCCGTTAATAGGAATGAACAGTCATATGAGCCCCTAATTCTTAAGCTTGGCGATCTGACTGATATCGCTCATTTGACTAGGAGATCGGAGCTTGCTGAAGATCTGCAACGGGTGCGTGGTTGTTCGGTTCCCTATTTGACTCGGGGGTGCTTTGGAACGAAGACTTCTCAAGAACTATCTCAGGATCTCTTTGAGTTGGGAAATGAGGAGGTCTTTATTACGCTGACGATTGGATAGCGTTCAATTGACCAGGACAAAAGGAGATACTGCTGCTGGCTGATCGTGGTGCTTACATTCCATGCAATAGGTTTTGCGATTCCATCAGAATTGCTCTTAGTGTTGTTACTCGAGAGAAGTCCGTGCAGATGGCTCTTAATCAACCCGGATCGGATCTGTCGTAATTGGAACTATTCAGACTCAGCATCATCGCCTGTTTCATGCCTCTTCTCGATCAGCTTTTTAGCGAGTCCGAGGACACTTTCATCGTAATATGGCCAATCTACGAAGTTTTCGAGGTACCCGCGGCCTGTTGCGGCCGACAGCTCATCGTTTATCTTGAGCGTAATCGCGACGAGCAAGGTCAGCATGCGATAGTAATCGGATCGAATGTTCGCCGCATCAGGGTCGGCGATCGGTGAATGCGCATGGTCATATCTGTTCCTGAGACCCTGTGAGTTGGGGAAAGAGGCGTCGTTGAACATGTAATCGAGATACGCAGCCTCGTCGGGCGCGAACAGCTTTCCACAATACGACAGCATTTCGTCAGAGACGAGGCCATCGATGAGCGCTAAATCACCGTCTACGCATCCCCCAAGCGCAATTGCGCCATTATCCCAAACGGCCTTCAGGCAAATTGATCGAGGGGTTGGGGAGAGAGCGCCTGTTTCTTCGCATGCACTTACCAGCTGTCGGTCGACTAATTGCTGGAGCACCTCGACGTATACAGCATCATAATCGTCGAAGGTGACCATAGCATTCGAAATCAAATCGAAAAAGCAGCGAGCATGGTCGTTATGGCCTCTTCTGTATGTCAGCATGCACTGGTCGGAGAACAGATAGAATCCCCACCTGTTAAAGCAGGCTCCGTCGATTGCGTACTTTTTCTCAGAGAGCGCGTTGAGGGTTCCAAAAGTTTTAAAGCTCTCATAAGTGAAATAGTCTCCGTCGATTTTTCCAATCCTCGAAAATATTGAATAGGACTTAGCGGCACGCTCGATCTCTGGCCCTATCGACTTGCATTTGTCGAGCCATGAAGCTCCGCTTGACGGCAGCGCCAAGCTGAATCCATTGATTGAGTACTCCTCTGCAAAATAAACGTTGTATGTCCATTCGAGTGCATCTTCGAGCCTTGTGCCGCGACTTTCGAGGAAATTCGCGTATGCGACAACTTCGACATTGGCGAGAGATTCCCGGGTGTTGGATATCGTATTCATTCGGTATTCCCCCAGCACGTGGGGCCCCAGCGTTGCAAGCAGGCCGCTCTCCTCGTGGGAGTGAGCAGGCGAGGCCATGAGACCGCTTCGGTCTACTACGTCCAGTAGGTATCTGCAATTGTTCATGATGCTTGCGTGATCGGTGTATTTGTCGAGCCAGGTTTCGCTAAAGCTGTAGGTCAAGGTTAGGCCTTCGACCTTTACACCCTTGCAAGCAATCTGTTCAGGGTCGATCTGCACCCCGGCTCCGTACTTAAGCCCGGTGCCTTGTCGAAATAGCTCATCCATAGCCTTATCGTGGGCCTGCTTTGCACGCACTTTGACGTTCGGCGACGGAGAGAATCTGCATTTTGTTGCGCCGGAAGGCCAATTGAAAAGGGCCTCCATATAATTCGGGTTGGCGCGCTGGTCGTCAAGGTAGCCTGCCATTATCGAATCGAAGTCGCCCTGGGAAAGGCATTTCGGGAGGTAGATTGCGTTCTGGTTCCTTGATTCCGTCGCGTACTCGTGGATGATCAGCTCAGCGGAATAATACGGATTGTCGATAAGTAATTTTCCTAGCTCTGTATCGAATAATTTGACGAGTTTGTCGTTCTCCAAGATAGAAGCTAAGCATTCGACATGTCGCGAGAGAAGTTCGTCAATTTCCTCGCCGGAGATCAGCGTCTCTGCGCCGCAGGCGTGCACCAACCCCCAAAACTGAGCGGCGTATTGTATCTCGACTTCCTCATAAATATCGAGGATTCCCGTAGACTTGAGCGTCTCCCTCGTATACTTGCAAGCATTCGCGAAGAGCGCGGAAACAACCCTTGCAACATCGATGTCTTCAGCTTTCTCGAACAATTCAGGGACCGTTTCAAATGTGAGCTTGAGTTGATGTGCCTCTATTGCGTCGTTAATCGTCGCGATTTGATTGTGAGGTCCCTCCTTCAGGATATAAAGACAACGGTCTATGAAAAATCCTACGGCCCAGTCGCTGCGGTCATAGGAAACGATCCTAGTGTGGTTGAATTCTCGCAACGATCGCCTTTCTCGCGTAATGCCGACTGCATAAGAATACCGCGGGTTGGGCCTCGTCGGCGGTCAACGATAGCGCCTAGTGAGGTCCTTGATGTAAAGCGGATAGACGTTGAGGCCTCTGCCAAACTATGCTCCTCCCCTTATGATGTCAGACTCGGTGAGTACGCGTTGCTGGCCAAAGAGATCCTGCTGATTAGGTTACTGCCATCAAAGGCCCCGAGGTGCAGGTCAGCGTACACCAATAGAAGTCCAACTCCGACAACTTCCGCGCGAGCTCCATCCAGGGCGTCATGGAATGCGTGAAGGCCAAATGCGTGCCCTTGGCGGCCTACGAGCTCACGCTAGACGCGGTATTATTTTGTCCAACTTAAGCAGTTTCTCAATTGGTTCATTTGAAGCTGTTCGCCCATATCACTGGAGTCCACTATGAGAAATTATTACCAGGTCAAGGCCGTCGCTTCAGCCCCTCCGAAAAGGCTTGTTGCGGTTGGAAAGGTCGTCTGTGTTCTTGGACTCCTAATTACACTCGGGGGTCCATTTGTAGCTTGGCTGCTTAGCGTTGGTGTAAATCGCGTACCGTCTTTCCCGTTTATAGTTCTTGGGTTGTTCTTGTTTATCGATGGCCTACTGTTGGTCTCGACCGCGTCGAGGCAGCAAAAGGAACTGTTGAATCTACGCCAATCTCTCCTAGAAGACGATCCGCAGATCACTGCAAGCGCCGAAGAGTTCATGTCTCGGCGAAAGGCTCTGGTACAACAAGGCGAGGTTACAGGCATATTCATCGTTCATAATGCCACCAAAGATCTGTACTACGTAGGCCAAAGCGCAAAGGCGATTGACCGGGCAGCTCTACAGTTTCTTGGAAAAGGTAATTGCCACGTGTGCGCCGATTTCAAGTACGGCGATGAGTTCAACGTGCGTATAGTTCCGCTGTCTACAAGCGGCTATAAGAGCCTCAATGAGTTAAAGCGCGCGGCAATAAAGGCGCTTGAGGCCGCTGGCGACGAGCTTTACTAAGGATGGATCGCCTTCCCCGTTAAAAGCGTCTAACGGTGATTCTACTGTGACTAATTGGCTCGAGGGAGTCAGTCTGCTGCTTGTTCCTAAACGGCAACGACAGGCAAGGCCACAAATGGGTGTTGCTCTATATGCTTGATAACGGACTTACCTGATAAACAATGAGCGGCAAGCTGTATGACATCTAGTTCAAATACGACTCGCAAACCTATGCGGGTAAGCACAAGGGGAGCGGCTTTGCCGGAGAGATAAAGCTCGCAGACTTTGTTGATCTGGAGACGGGGGAGTTTGTTTAGGGGGCGGAACGAGCGCTCGCTCTACTTAGATTCGTCACCCCTCGCTAGCAACAGTGCCAACGCACAGCGATGACCCTATCCGCATTGCAAATTGGCTCGCTTGAATAAAATCTCAAATTAGAGCAAATATTTGTTCAAAACTAACAAATATTGCCTTTAAAAGCATATAATTGTTCTTGAAATTACAGTATGTCTGTGATAAACGAACAGTAGCTAGAAAGATTCTGACGATGATCCTCAATTTTTCTTTTAAGAATTACCTCAGTTTTCGAGATGCACAGCAGTTTTCATTTGAACCAATTTCCGGTAAAAAAGAACTTGGTCCCGTACGTGTCGCCGCAGTGTATGGCGCTAACGCTTCGGGAAAATCCAATTTTATTGACGCTTTGAATTTTGTCTCGTATTTCGTCCGCACCGGCTTCGCAGCAGGCGATGCGCAAACACGAATTCCAGTCATTCCTTTTTTGCTAGATTCAAACTCTATCAACGACGATACCGAGTTTTCTATTGACTTTACTTCCGATAATGAAAAATACGAGTTCTCGTTTGGGTTAAATAAGAACGAAGTTACTTACGAAAACCTCGTCGTCTATCGATCAAAGCAACCCTCCCTTCTTTACGATCGCACTTCGGTAAATGGAATGCAGTCCATTAAATTTGGAAGCTCCTTTACGGGCGCAAAAAAGCAGCTATGGGATATTACACGCAAAAACTCTCTCTTTTTATCTGCCGCGGCAACTGCTGGCAGCACGGTTATCCAACCGGCATTTAAGTCGCTTGCTTACGATATAAAGCACTATGATGCGACGCGATACGCCAACGAGCTAACAGAAATAAAGAAATTATTTATCAAAGGCGATTCGCGAGCCCGAGTATTATCCCAGCTTATTAAGTTTGCCGATATCGGAATTGACGATATCGATGTTCGCCAAGCGGAAAGCGTCTTCGGTTTAAAAGAGCCGTTCGTTGATCTTAAAGACATCCCAGAAGAAGCGCGGAATATAATTGAGGAAGATTTTAAATGGTCGTTTTCCTATGACCTATTCTTCCATCATAAAGGGGTGGGGGATGGACTTTGGTTCAACTCAAACCAGGAATCCGAAGGAACAAAAGCGGCTCTAGCGTTTTTCTTCGTGGCTCTAAACTCGTTAAGCAGCGGAACTCTGGCGCTCATTGATGAACTAGATTCGAGCCTTCATCCCACGCTCCTACGCGACTTTGTTTCACTGTTTTCTGATCCTGAAACAAATCCAAATGGTGCGCAGCTCATCTTTTCTACTCATGATGTTACCTTGATGACGCGAACGAGCCCCATGGAAGAGGTGCTTGAACGCGATCAGGTCTGGTTTGTTGAAAAGGACTCAGAGGGAACTTCTCAATTAATTGCCGCAATGGAGTATTCTCCTCGCGCAAATGAGAATCTGGGCCGCAATTATTTGAACGGTGTCTATGTGCCACTGCCCAACCCAAGCTTTCATCAACTTATGGCCCAACTCATGAAAGAAGGCGCTGACATAAATGGCTAAGGCAGAAAGGAGAGGGCTTGCTCTCGGACGCAAAAAGCAAACGAGAGCAAAACGAAAGCGCCATCTGATTGTGTCCAACGGCAGGGTGACCGAAACCGAATACTTCAACTTCCTAATTAATGAAATGGATGTTCGCGGAAGTGTGCGATATAGGTATATCGACGGAGATCCACTAAAGGTAGCGAAGAAGGTGTCCCGTGAGCTCGAGTCAGATAAAAAGGCCGTTAAAGCAGGCGAAATAGACGAACTAAGTTCTGTATGGATTGTTGTTGACTCGGACGAGTTCAGGAATCTAGCTGCTGCAGAGCGCGAAGCTAGGGTCAAAGGAGTCAAACTTGCAATTTCCAATCCATGTTTTGAAGTATGGCTTATTGACCACGTTTCGCCATGCTCTGAAAGTTATGCATCGACTCCTCAATGCGAGAAACGGGCCCGCGATCTTGGCCTACTAAAATCCACAGACCCCAACAGGTCGTCCGCGTCAAAGTACAAGTCTGTAAATCTAGAAATGATTAGCGGCAACAAGGGCCAGGCTTTAGTCAACGCTGCTAAGCACAATACAGCTGAAAAGCGTCGCATAAGACAGAGCAATCCGGACAACGTCTCCTCTTATCAAGTGTGGACGGACTTGCCCGAACTTATAACTGACGTATTTGATTCTGGTAAATAACGGGAGATGGAGCACGCGCATTTAATCGCGCGGGCTCCATCTCCTTTCACCGACTGGCAAAACGATTTACACCTAATTTTGGGATTCAATCACAGTCTTTTAGCTTGTCCGTGCCTTGATCTCGCTACACTAATAGCTACTGCTACCGGGGCATTTTCTGGTGCAGCTTCCATTGGCTCTTGCGAAGATCGGAGCGGCTATGTTTGCTACCGCGTTCCACACCAGCCGTCACTACATTCTGCTTACTGTCATGGCCTGCCTATGCGTTTTGCTGGGCGGGCCTTCTTATGCCGCGGGCGCGGAGAGCCTGTTCATTGCGGGCGACACGTACTGCGAACCGGACGTGTCGGGTCCCGGATGGACTTGGACAGATAAAGATCATCTTGAGCTTAACGGCTATGCGGGCGAGGCCATCGGCGCCGACGGCGACCTAGTGGTGACGCTTGTGGGGCAAAGCTCCGTGGTCGAGACGCAAGCGCCCGATGCGGACATTTCCATGAGCGGCATGGAGGTGTGGGGAAATCTTACGCTTTGCGGCTCCGGCTCGCTCACGGCGACGGGTTCGCAATGCGGGATCCATGTGTCCCAGGCGCTGGTGGTGGACGGCTGCACGGTCGATGCCAGGGCCGACGGGACAGGCGTTCTTGACCAGGCTGTTGCCGGCATTGCCGCAGGCAGCTTGACAGTACGCGGCGGAGGGCGCGTTGTTGCCGCGGGCGCGGGATCCGATGCGGGCTTGCGCTTTTATGGCGTGCGCTTGCTCGACGAGGGATTTGGGACAGACGCAGCGAGCAAGACGCTTGCTGTGGATGCGTCCCGGCTGGATGCAACCGGTACGGACGCCGGCGTTGCCTGCGATCGTGGATCGCTCGTTGCCGCGCACTTTGTGACGCCTGCAGGCGGAGCCTTTAGCGCTGCTAGCGTGGTGGATGCTGACGGGGCTGTGGCCACGCATGTGGTAATTGAGCCCGATGGCGCCACCTCGCCGTCGGGGGAGCCCGTTACACCCGGCGGCGAGGTGCCGGGGGATGGCACGGGCAATCCTACTGGTGGCGCCGACCCGGCTACGGGTCAACCCGGTGCGGAGCCGGCAACGGATCCTGCGGTGAAACCCGCGGCTACGTCGACCAAGACAACGGCCACCAAGACCACAGTCACCAAGACGGCCAGGCCCAAATCCACTATGGCAACAACATCGGCGCTTCCCAAGACCGGCGACAGCCACTGGATAGCTGCCTCCTTAACGCTATTCCTGCTGGGGACAGTGCTTCTGAGCGCCGCATATCGCTGCTGATGCGGCACGACGCACCTGGCTGCGATACAAGAGCTCTGTAGGAGCTTTAAGGGCAACGCTTTCGGCAAGGGAGCGTTGCTATTTATACATGCAATGTCTAACGTGCAGCCATATGCGTTTCCGCAACAAGGACTATCGCATGTGCAGCCAGCCGGCAGGGTTCGCGTCTTATTGGGTTAATTCAATTCACCTCGTGTTAAACCCACTCCGTTCTTTATACTCAAATGCAGACAGTGAGGAGGTAGTCATGTTTTGGAGCTACGTTCAGCTTGATGATGGCACCCAGGTTGCCTACTCAGAGACAAGAGAAGATGGAACCGTTCGCGTAGCCGTCGAGCGCCCGGTTGACTTTGGCTTTGACCATGCGGAATGCTTCTTGCCTGCGGTCAAATGGTTCAACGTCGAAGGATTTACTGCTGATGACCTCAATTTCTTGACAGAATTTGTTAGATCAAACGCCCCGTTTATCTTCGAGCTCGCCGAACGCCAAAAGCCGGACCGGCGGTTTCGGCGCTGGCCCTCTGACGTTCTACTGTTGAACACCCAATTGAGACATGATTTCACTTACCGACATATCCACTGCTGCCACCCGCGTGCTAGCTCAATACGACGTCAGCGAGGCATATTTGTTTGGCTCGTTTGCCCGAGGCGAGCAGACGCATGATAGCGATATCGATCTGCGTCTTGTTTGCGGCGACAACGTGACGTTTGGCACGCTTTACGAACTCTCCCATGAGCTCGAAATGGAACTTGGGCGAAAGGTTGATATCATCACTAACCCACCAGGGCACATGCGCCCGGCCTTCCGCAAAAGCATCGAGCAGGATGAGGTGCGTGTCTATGAAACACCGTAAGAAGGACGAGGGGTTTGCGAATACCAGCCCTCAACCTATTCCTTCCAAAGAACCCAACCCGGAGGCCCTCGAGGCCATCCGCGAAGGCGACGCATTCTTTGCGACGGGGGAGTGCGGCCGCTTCGACAACGGCGTCGACCTTATCGATGCAGCCCTAAAAGCTCCTGAAGTGTGAGAGAATTTAACAACCGAAGAGACGGTCGTCTTGGAGGTGCCAGATCGGCGAGGTACGTACCTCGCCATTTTTGTACGATTTGAATCAAATGTCTAAGCATTTGAACCTGCATATCGACGAGGTCGGCACTAGGGATAAGCCTTTTCTGCCTAGCGGCAGGCTAAATTCGCGATATCCTTCATGTGTTATACTTGAGCCATAAATTCTGTTTCAAGTATTCGAAAGGCTTGAGATGAAGTTGTTAAAGGTTTGCTTCGACCATCTCACGATGTTCGAAGACGGGTTATTCGATATCGATTTGTTCGCCTCCGACCGCGTGACGGCCTCCGATGAGTCGGCTTTCGAACTGGCGGACCATCTCTACGTGAATAGCGTCGTTGCGCTGGCGGGCATTAACGCTACGGGCAAGACAACAGCACTGAACCTGCTGGAGCTCGCCTGCCGCATTGTTGACGGCTCTCCGGCGCGCGGCGGCGGGCTCCCATCAACGTTCCCCGCCGCGTTCGACGGCCCGTCCAAGCTCAAGTGCGTCATATGGCACGTAGATCGTCTTTACTTGCTCGAGTCGGTGCTGCAGACTGTCGAAGGAGGCGACGACGGTCCCGAGCTGACGTTCTCCGATGAGGTGATTTCTTCGCTGCCAGCCAAGGCCCTCAAGCGCTCGACCCTGGCATCCTGGGCCGAAATCGAGAAACTCGCGTCCCCGCTGTGCGACCGTGCTCAGATGCCGGACTCTTGGGCGGCGCTTACGCCGCCTGACGTTTCCGTCGCAGCCGCTGTGCTCGCCAAGGACTTCGGCCATCGCATCCGAGCGATAGCATTGCGCGACGGTGGCTTCCGCCTCACTGAGCAATTCAACGGTCTCGACGACGTGCTTCGTGTTTTCGACTCTGGCATCGAGCACCTCGAGGTCCGGGACTCCGGTCGCGCCTTCGTACTGACGTTTACAGGTCGCGAGCCCATCACGATCTCCGAGCGGGGGCTCACCGAGGTACTCTCCTCCGGCACTGTACGTGGCCTAGGGCTGGTGCAGCGCGCAATGAGGGTCCTGCGCTCCGGCGGCTACCTTTTAGTCGACGAGGTGGAGAACCACCTTAACCGCCAACTGGTTAACGTCGTGCTTGATCTGTTTGCCGCCCGCGGGACCAACCCCAACGGCGCGACGCTGGTTTTCACGACTCACTACCCGCAGCTCCTCGATCACGTGCACCGCAAGGACAACGTGTTCTTTCTCGCCCGACGCAACAGCGGTGCGCGCGTGGTGAAGTACGCCGACCGCGTGAAACGCATCGAGAACAAGAAATCGGAGGTATTCGCCTCGAACTTTGTGAAGGGGACCGCTCCGCGCTACGCCGACGTGCGCGCGCTTAAAGAGCTCGTCGCAGAGGAGGTGTCCGATGAGCGGTGATAACGGTTTTCGCTTTGCGGGATATCATCCGATCATCTCCTGCGAGGGAACAGCGGAACAGGTGGCCGTGGACATTCTCCTCGAGTCGGATGCGCTCGTCTTTTCAGAGGCCGACGTCGTGGACGTCACCCGCCTGCGCAAAGCCTCCGATATCCAAGATAACTACCTCAACTTAGACTATGACTGGCCAGTCTGCATCGTCAGGGTGCTGGACTCGAGGAAAGAACGCTTCAAACTCGGCAACCTGTACGCCGGCCGCTTCCCGGTGGTTAGCTACGTGACCCATCCCGAGATAGAGGTGCTAGCCATTATTCGAGAGGGCTCGTGGAGACGCTGGCACGGCGGACGCATGAAACCGAGCGACTTCTGCAAACAGGAGCTCGGCATGCGCGAGGTGAAGAGAGAAGGCTTCCTAAGAGATTATTGGGATGCCGATTCGCTTACGGCCGCCGCCAGGGAATACAGGCGTCTTTCGAAAATCCCCAAGGGCGAGTTGTGCCTGGCAGACCTCATCCGGTAAAGGCTTGCAGCCACTGCAATACCCATAACGTTTCCTAAGACTACCGGCTGCCGCTTGATTGCCCTTTTCTGGGTGCTTTTCTTGCCATGCACACCACAGCCATAACGCCTGTTTCCGGAAGTGCGGGGAAAATCGGAACCAGCCGAGCGCAAACCAAATTTTGGCGTCAAAACCGCAGGTCTCGAAAGGGTATAACCAGGGTCTGGTTGGCGGAACTCGGTCTTTCCCCGCACTTCCGAACTCGGAGAGTCTTAGAAGCCAGTATTGAATATCGGCAGCCACTTGCCGAAAACCCGTTTGAGGGAATCCGTATCGTCGATATCATTCGAGAGGGGATGACGGGCGATGACTCACGCTTACAGTGAGATGTATCTCGAGGATGCCATGAGAACACTAGGCGAGGCGGTCGATTTTGCCCTCTGTGACCAAGGGCTGACTCCAGCCGAGTTGACGGCGATCCTGTCGAACGCTTTAGAGATGAAACAGTTTGAGCGCGGTATGCCTCGCGTCGTCTGCGGCATGTCGGGCGACGAGCTCGCGCGCGCTATTATCGCCCATGCGGGACTGACCCCCGTCAAATGCAGGGAGACCTATCCGTTCGACCGTTCGCCTCAGTATTGGGCGGGCTGGGTTTTGGCCTATGCGCAATGGATGAGCAGCTTGGGCTTTAATGAGCTACTCGAATTCGCCCCGCTCGATTGGATAATCGGTTCGTATCATCCGCTTCACGAGGCCTCCGAAGACAAATTCGCCCAGATTGTCATTGAAAAATGGAACAACGCCCAGGCAGACAAAAAGGGCCTCAAAGCGGCACGAAAGGCGGCCGGCCTAACGCAAAAACAGCTCGCTGCCCAATCGGGGGTAAAACTTCGCGCCATACAACTCTACGAGCAGAACCAGCTTGACCTACGCCGTGCCTCGGTCTCCTCGGCATTGGCGCTCGCAAACACCCTGGACTGCACACTCGAAGACCTCGTCTGGCAACCGATCGCCCTGGAGTACGAGTCGCAGGCTATTCCGTCCGTAAAGCTATAGAGGAGGTAGACATGCCTCGGAGCCATGTTCAACAAGATGACGGCGCTGATTGCGTTGCTCAAGAAGATCATTCAACTGCGCACGTGGCAAATTCAGCATCACCGATTTTGCTCGACGGCGCCACGTCAATCGACGAAGCTATTCGGCTGACCATTTCGGGCATACCCAACGCGCTCAGGCTCTTGGAGAACTCATGATGGCGGCTACGCAGCGGAGCGCTCATCCGTTCGCGCCGCTCGTCCTCGATGATACCGGTTCGCTTGAAGCTATGGCTTCTGCCGTGATGCGCCTACACAGCACGCTGATGACGGTCGGGCGCTGCTATACGACCGACGCCACAGGTGACCGGGCCGCACTTGAGCTTGGACGCGTCGAGTCCGTGCTTGCGGGTGCATTCTGTACGATATTCGGCCAATCGCCGGCCGATCGCTTCGCAGACATCTTTGACCAGGTCACCTACGTGGCCGAGCACATGGTCAAGGACCACATCTTTGAGGACGGCAACAAACGCACCAGCCTTGTCTTTGCGTTGTCCGTCTTAAGGTTCGCCGGCACCCCGGTCGTGCTGTCCGATAGCCCCGAGCCCAAAGACAACCAGTACTACGTCTGGATCCAGGACCTCGTTTCTAGTCGCCGCACGAACAGCGAGCTAGCCGAAGAGCTGCGCTGCGGTTGCGTTGCGGGCACGGACGACCCATCGCACGTATAGAATCTAAGCATCCGCACGCCAGCTATTGAATGGATTGGACACCACATGGAAATTCCCAGCACCCTGTGCAGCAATGTGTACGAGTTTGCGTTTTGCCCCGAGCCCTGCTATGACCGCCTGGTCGACCTCGCCGATCCCGAGGATTGGGGTCCCAGCAACCGCATTCTCAAAAACTACCTGTCGTTTTCGTTTAGCCGCGCGGTGTTCCTGACTGAGCGCGACGCGGACCAGACCGCGCCGTCCAACCTGCCGCTAGTGTTCGACGACGACCGGTGCCTATTCAACACCGGCCTTTACACGCGCCGCTACGAGACCATCTACGGTCTGTTTGAGCCCAATACCAAGCCCGATGCGCGCCAGCGCTGGTTTTTGAAGGGTTTCTTTAAGGAAAGCGACCCCATGCTGGTCTCGTTTGAGTATCTGCCGTGCCGCGTGCGCTTTGCCGAGGATCCCTCCGAGCTGGTCTTTGACTACCGCCTGCCCATCCGCTCCAACATCGACCACATTCTGGGCGACGAGAAAAACCTGACGCGCATCCCCGCCAGCCTGATGGGGGAGGGCAACTCGCTGCTGCTGCGCCGCGCCTTTGAGGG
>CALFGH010000115.1 GCA_937958315.1 uncultured Collinsella sp.
GCTACCGGTTCCGATGCTCGGCATGACGATGCCGCTGCCAAGGCCGCGCTCAAGGCTGCCGAGATGGAGGCAAAGCTCGCCGCCATGGATCCCGAGAAAGCGGCCAAGGTCCGCGCGGCGCTTGCCGCCAAGGCCGCCCGCGACAAGCAGAAAAAGGAGGCGTAAGGTTCATGGCACATCGCTCCGTTATTCCGTTTGGCCCGCAGCACCCGGTGCTGCCCGAGCCGCTTCATCTGGACCTGGTGATTGAGGACGACCGCGTCATCGAGGCAATTCCGCAGATCGGCTTTGTGCACCGCGGACTCGAGAAGCTCACCGAAAAGCGCGACATGCACCAGTTTGGCTACATCGCCGAGCGCATCTGCGGCATTTGCGCCGTGGGCCACAGCTACGGTTATGCCAGCGCCTGCGAGCGTATGCTCGACATCGAGGTGCCCGGCCGCGTGCAGTATATCCGCACCATTTTGCACGAGCTTTCGCGCATTCACTCGCACCTGCTGTGGCTGGGCCTGCTCGCCGATGCCTTTGGCTTCGAGGCGCTGTTCTATCGTTCTTGGACCCTGCGCGAGCAGATTCTCAAGATCTTCGAGAGCACGTGCGGTGGTCGCGTGATTCTGTCGATCAACGAGATCGGCGGCCTTAAGCACGACATTGAGGACTCCGAGCTGGCTGGCATTGTCCAGACGCTCGATGCCATGCGCCCCGACTATGAGGCCCTGGTGCATACGTTTTTGGACGACAATAGCTGCGGCGAGCGCCTGCATGGCGTGGGCGTGATCAGCAAGAAGGACGCGCTGAATCTGTCGATGGTCGGCCCGTTCGGTCGCGCCTCGGGCGTGGATTACGACGTGCGCATGTTTGGCGACAGTGCCTATGCAGGCCTGGCAGCATTTGAGCCCATCGTTGCTACCGACGGCGACTGCTATGCCCGCTGCCAGGTGCGTTGTGCCGAGGTCACGCAGGCCATGGACATCATCAAGGAGCTTGTGGGCAAGATCCCGCACGACGGTATCGGCGGGCGCACCAAGCTCACGCCGGCCGACGGCGCGCGCGGCGAGGTTGTGATTGAGCAGCCGCGCGGCGAGGCGTACTACTATGTGCGCGGTAACGGCACCAAGAATCTGGACCGTTTTCGCGTGCGCACGCCGACGTCGCAGAACCTGGCGGGTCTGACACATGCGCTGCAGGGCGTGCTCCTTGCCAACGTTCCTATGATTATCCTGACCATCGACCCCTGCATTAGCTGCACGGAAAGGTAGGCGCGGCATGAGTTTACTGACATTTGCCAAGACGGCCTTGGGCTCTATGGTCAAGCAGCCGGTCACGGTGTGCTATCCGCAGGAGAATCTCGTGGCGCCCGAGCGCCTGCGCGGGCACATCGTTAACGACATGGACGTGTGCATTTGCTGCGGCATGTGCGCGCGTCGCTGCCCGGCGGGCGCGCTTGCGGTCGATCGCAAGGGCGGTACCTGGTCGATCGATCCGTATGCCTGCGTGGTATGCGGCGAGTGTATCGAAAGCTGTCCCAAACACTGCCTGACTATGGACACCGCCCGCACCCCAGTCGCAGCGAACAAGACTCCCACGGTAGAAACTAAGTCGGAGTAGCGCTGGAATAGAGCTGGAATAGGGGCCGGTGGGGCAAAATTGCCCCACCGGCCCCGCGCGTGAACGCGCGGCTGGGCCGCCGCGAACAAAACTATGCCGGTTTACTACGATGAATTCGACATTCCCGACCATGACTGCATTTTTCTAAATATTGCAAACGTTCTACCTGCGGTTTTGCAAGCGCGCAATTTACCGTGGTCGAAGGTGGGCGATTCATCGTAGTAAACCGGCATAGTTTTGAAATGGCATTAAAGCGGTAGCAGCCATTTTGCTATGCCGGGGTGGTCGGCCGTTGGGTAATTACCCTCGCAGGTAGGCGATGGCGATTTGCGTGCGGTTGCGCAGGCCCATCTTTGCAAGGATCGAGCTGATGTGGTTGCGCACGGTGCCTTCGCCCATGTATGCCGTGGCGGCAATCTCCTTGTTGTCGAGGCCACGGGCGATGAGCTCTGCGACTTCGAACTCGCGGTCGGTCAGGCTGACAAAGGCCGCGGGCCGGCGGGTCGTGCCGGCCTCGACGCCCGTTCCGTCAAAATCGATGTCCTCGATCGCCTTGCCCTCGAGCACGCGTTTACCGTCCATGACCTGCGCCAACGCCGGTGGAATGGCGGCGACATCGGTCTTGATCAGATAGCCGCGGGCGCCCAGCTTGAGCGCCGACACAATGTACTCGTCATCCGAGAATGTCGTCAGAAACACCACGCGCGCCGCAGGGTCGCGCTCAAGGATCTCGCGTGCCGCCGAAAGTCCGTCACGCCCCGGCATCTGAATGTCGAGCAGTGCGATATCGGGCGCGTGTTCGGCATAGAGCGAAACCGCATCGTTGCCGTTGGCGCCGGTGCCCACCACTTCGATCTGCGGCTGGGCGCCCAGGATAATCTTGAGCGAATCGACCACCAAGCGGTCGTCGTCGACAACGATGAGCCTCATCGGCCCTCATCTCCTTGCTGTTTGGGAACGGTGGTAAACACGCGCCAGCCGCTGGCGCCGGCACGCGGGCCGGCGGAGAAGGTGCCGCCAAGCGCCTCGATGCGCTCGCGCAT
>CALFGH010000116.1 GCA_937958315.1 uncultured Collinsella sp.
CCCGCCGTTTGGCCAATCTGCCGTTCAATTTCAAAGGCGCGACCAGAAGGTCAGCGCCTTTTCATTTCACGGCACCTTGGCTCAAACGGCGGGCTCTCGCTGACTTTTATTCAACCTGCGGCGTTTTAGGGCCCTATCGGCTTGCAATGCCACTGGCATTTGCCCAGATAAAACATGCCAAAGTAAACCTGTCCCTTTTTGGTAGGTTTTAGAGCTCCACGCTTTCGGCGCCGTTGATGGTTAGGTCGTGCTCGTAGAAGGCGGTGAGGGCGCGGATGGCGTACATCACGTCGCGCACGCCGCCGGTCTCGTAGCTCGAGTGCATGGCCAGCTGCGGCAGGCCCACGTCCACGGCGTGCATGCTCGCCTGCATATTGGACAGATTGCCGAGGGTGGAGCCGCCGGCCATATCGCTCTTGTTGGCGAAGGCCTGCGTTGGCACGTCGGCGTCATCGCAAATAGCCTGGAACACCGCGCGGCTAAAGGCATCGGTGCAGTAGTGCTGGTTGGCAGCTTCCTTGATAACGATGCCGCCGTTGAGCACCACCTGGTTGCGCGCATCGCACTTCTCGGCGTGGTTGGGGTGCACGGCATGCGCGTTGTCGCAGCTCACAAGCATCGAGGCGGCAAGTGCGCGATGGTACGACTCGTCGTCAAAGCCCAGCGATCCGTTGATGCGGCGCAGCGCGTCGGCCAAGAACGTCGACATGGCGCCCTGCTTGGTCTCGGAGCCAACCTCCTCGTTATCAAAGCAGCAGAAGACCGAGATGTCATGCGCATTCTCGGCACCCAAAAATGCCTGCAGCGAGGTGTAGGCGCAGGCCAGGTCGTCGAGCTTGGGCGTCGAGATAAACTCGTCGGCCCAGCCCCAAATGCGCGCATCCTGACGATTGACCAGGAACAGGTCGCGACCCAGAATCTGCTCGGGCTCAACGTCCAGCTCGTCGGCAATCAGAGCATCAAAGTCGCCCTGTTTAAGCTCGCCGGCGCTGATGAGCGGGCACAGGTCGACGGCGCGGTTGGGCGCAAAGCCCTCGTTAACGCCGCGGTTCATATGGATGGCAAGGCTCGGAATGATAGCGACCTCGCGCTCGGTAGCAAGCAGGCGGCTCTCGATACGGTCGTCTTCGCGTACCAGCACGCGGCCCGCAAGCGCCAGCGGGCGATCGAACCAGGTATAGTCGATCATGCCGCCGTAGGCCTCGGTATTCAGACGCAGCGTCTCGCCCGCGTCATCGAGTTCGGGCACGGCCTTGACCTTAAACGTCGGCGAATCGCTGTGCGACGCCGTGAGCTGAAAATGATAGTCACCGGCAACGCCGTCCTCGCCCCACGTCGCGGCCAGGTCCTCGCCCACCTTAAAGGCAACAACGCTCGAGGTGTTGCGCTGCGTGTAATAACGCCCGCCCGGTTCGATGTCCCACGCCGCATTCTCGGGCAGGTAGGTAAAGCCCGCCTCGTCGAGCTCGGCCATAATGGTCGCCGCCGTATGGAACATGCTGGGGCATGCCTCGATAAAGTCGATAAGGTCGTTGGCGACCTCGATATCATCGGCCGTCACATGCGCGCGCTCGGGCGTTTCCTGATCCGTCATGCTCTCCCCTTTCGCTGGGTTGATGGTCCCCTCCAGCATACCCCGCCACGCCAGCGCCGCACTCTTCATTCCGTGCTTAATTCCGCGCCACTCACCAAGTTGAGCCATCATGCCCGCGCTCCTTTTGCGACAATTGCGCTAACAGGACGAGAGGAGTCGTCATGAAGCCACGTAACATTGCCATCACCTGCGGTGTCGCGGGAGTCGCCGTCGGCCTTGCCGCTGCCACCGGTATCGTTTATCACAAGCAACTCAAGTCCGCCGCGTCACTCAAACGCTTGACCGGCTACGCGGATGGCTATGACCTGTACGCAATCGACATCGCCTACGACTACGATCTCGATCGCATCATCGCCGCTGGCGTGCGCGACGACCAGGCCTACATCGATGCCGTGGTGGCGCAGGTGCTGCCCGGTGTGCCGGCACATGTCCAGGCACCCCAGTTTGCCTGCAGCGCTTTTGTCGCCGTAGATGCCGAAGGCCGCGTGCGCACCGGTCGCAATTACGACTTTAAGGACGACACCTCGGCGCTGCTGGTGCGCAATCACCCACGCGGCGGCTATGCTTCCATCGGGCTTGCCGCCCTTAACAACCTGGGCGATAACACTCCGCTTGACTCCGTCGCCGGACGCGCCGCGGCGTTGATGGGCCCGTTTGCCCAGCTCGACGGTGTTAACGAATGCGGCGTGTCCATTGCCGTACTCACCCTGGATTCCAAGCCCTGTGACCAGGACACGCAACGGCCCGTCATCAACACCTCGCTCGCCATCCGTCTGGTGCTCGACCGCGCCGCCACCACGCAAGAAGCTGTCGACCTGCTTTCCGCCTACGACATGCACGCCATGGCAGGACGCGATTACCACTTCTTTATCAACGACGCCGCCGGTGACGCGCGCGTAGTAGAGTGGGATCCGCGCGATCCGGACCGCGCTTTCAAAGCGACTCCTGTACGCCAGGTTACGAACTTCTACGCCTGCTATGACGACGAAGTGCTGCCCAACCAAAAGAATGGCGAGCTGGGCCATGGTAAAGAGCGCGCCGTCGCAATCGCCGATGTCCTTGACGCCCATGTCGGTGCCCAGGACGAAACAATTGTCTGGGAAGCCCTGCGCGCCGCAGCGCAAGAACCCAATCCGGAAGATATCACCAGCAATACGCAATGGTCGGTCGTCTTTGACAATACCGAACCCGCCGCCGCTATTACGCTGCGCCGCCACTGGGGCGACGTCGACGCCTTCGCACTGTAAGGAGCCAGGCCCGTCGGCCTTACGATCGCCTGACGTTGTTTACATTTCCATACGCTTGAGCTAACACGTTTTACCCCCGTATCAACAGTGTGCGGGGGTAAACTTATGCGCATGTTATAACTTGCCCGGAAGGATTCATCATGCTTAGGATCGGTCTTCTTACCAGTGGCGGCGACTGCCAGGCACTCAACGCCACCATGCGCGGCATCGTCAAAACGCTTATGACCAATAGCGAAGAACCTATCGAGATCTATGGTTTTGAGGACGGCTACCAGGGCCTTATCTACAGCAGATTCCGCGTCATGACGCCCGCCGATTTTAGCGGCATCCTCACCCGCGGCGGCACCATCCTGGGCACGAGCCGTACGCCGTTCAAGCGCCTGGATGTTCCCGAGGCCGATGGCGTCGAGAAGGTGCCCGCAATGGTCCACACCTATCACAAGTTGCAGCTCGACTGCCTGTTTATGCTGGGCGGCAACGGCTCCACCAAGACCGCCAACCGCCTGCGCGAAGAGGGCCTCAACGTTATCGCCCTGCCCAAGACCATCGATAACGACACCTGGGGCACCGAGTTGACGTTTGGCTTTACGAGCGCCATCGACGTCGCTACCAAGTGCATCGACGACATCCACACCACCGCGTCGAGTCACGGGCGCGTGTTCGTTATCGAGATCATGGGCCACAAGGTTGGCTGGATCCCGCTGTATGCCGGCGTCGCGGGCGGCGCAGATGTCATCTTGATTCCCGAGATCCCCTACGACATGGATAACGTCATCAAGACCATCGAGCATCGCATGGAGACCGGCAGCCGCTTTACCATCGTGGCCGTCGCCGAGGGCGCTATCTCCAAGGAGGACGCGGCGCTGTCCAAGAAGGAGTACAAGAAGAAGCTCGCCGAGCGCACGAGCCCGTCAATCGTGTACGACATCGCCAAGGAGATCGAGGCCAAGACCGGTCGCGAGACCCGCGTCGCCATCCCCGGTCACACGCAGCGCGGCGGCCAGCCCGACGCTCAGGACCGCATCTTTGCGACCCAGTGCGGCGTCGAGGCCGCGCTTGGCTGCCTACGCGGCGAGTTTGGCTACATGATCGCCCTGCGTGACGGCAAG
>CALFGH010000117.1 GCA_937958315.1 uncultured Collinsella sp.
CACCGTAGCCACCGCCATACGCGCCGCCCGCGCCCGGCATGCCGCCGAACATGAGCATCTGGTCGTACTCTTTGCGCTTCTTCTCGTCCGAAAGCGTCTCGTAGGCCTCGCTGATCTCCTTGAACTTGGCCTCGTCGCCGCCGGCATCGGGGTGATATTTTTGCGCGAGCTTGCGAAACGCGCTCTTGATCTCTTTGTCGGAGGCGCTCTTGGATACGCCCAGGATGTCATAGAAGGTTTTGCCTGCAGCCATCGTAGCTCCTCTCCTGTTACATCCGCCGTCCCTGCGGACGGCGGCTCATGCTGTCACATGGCACTTGGCCAGAAAGGGCCCCGGGTGTTGCCCCGGGGCCCTTCTCAATTACTCCTCGGTGCTCTCAGCCGTATCGGCCGTAGCATCCTCGGGCGCCGCTTCGGGCTCCGGTGCGGGGCGCTTCTCGCCACCGTAGGTCACCGTCACCATGGCGGAACGCAGGATGCGATCCGCCATGCGGTAGCCCTTCTGGTACACATCGTTGACGGTCTCATCGTACTGCGATGCGTCCTCGACACGCCCCACAGCCTGGTGCTCGAGCGGATCGAACGCCTCGCCCTTGGGGTCTATGGGCTCAACGCCCTCGTGCGCAAACACATCGAGCAGCTTGGCATGAACCGCATCGACGCCGTCGACGAACTGCTTAAAGTCGTCGGAAAGCTCTTGGCTGCGGGCATGGTCGATCGCGCGCTCGATATCGTCGATCACCGGCAACAGCGCGGTGACGAGCTTCTCGGTCGCGCGCTCGCGCTCGGCGATGCGCTCGTTGGCGGTGCGGCGACGGAAGTTCTCCCAGTCGGCCTGCAGACGAGCGGTTCGCTCGGTAGCGTCCTTCGCCTTGTCCTCGGCGGCCTTCTGGGCCTCTGCCGCAGCATCGAGCTCATTGCGCACGTCGGCAAGCTCCTTTTGGGCCTGCTCGAACTTGAGCTTAAAGTCGTTGTCGGCGGCTTCCTCACCGGCGCGGATAGCGGCTTCCACCATCTCGTCCTCGGTCATCGTCGCCTCCTTGTTGGAATCCTCTACCTGGTTCTCGGCAGCCTCGGCGGCCGGGGCCTCATTGACCTCGGTATCGTCTGCGGCCTCTACGGGAATCTTCACGTCCTTCTCCTCAGAGTCAACGGGGGCGGCGCCGGCGGCAGCCGCCTCCGTGCGAGCTTTACGGGCGGACATGATTACTTGTCCTCGTCGTCCACAACCTCGTAGTCGGCGTCGACTACGTCATCGTCGGCAGGCTGGGCACCAGCGGCACCGTCGGTCTGCTGCTGAGCGTCGGCGTAGACAACCTGAGCCAGCTCGTAGGCCACGGACTGCAGGGACTCGCCGGCGGCCTTGATGGCCTCGACGTCAGAGCCCTCGAGCGCCTTCTTGGCGTCGGCGATAGCGGCCTCGGCCTTGGACTTCACGTCGGCGGAAACCTTGTCGCCCAGCTCGTTGAGGGTCTGCTCGGTGGAGTAGCACAGGCTATCGGTCTGGTTGCGGACCTCGACCTCTTCCTTCTGCTTCTTGTCCTCCTCGGCATGAGCCTCGGCGTCCTTGACCATACGATCGACTTCGTCGTCGGACAGAGCGGTGGAGCCGGAAATGGTAATCTGCTGCTCCTTGCCGGTGCCCTTGTCCTTAGCGGAGACCTTGACGATGCCGTTGGCGTCGATGTCGAAGGTGACCTCGATCTGCGGCACGCCGCGGCGGGCAGCCGGGATACCGGTCAGCTGGAACTTACCGAGCGACTTGTTGTCGCGGGCAAGCTCGCGCTCGCCCTGGAGCACGTTGATCTCGACGCTGGTCTGGTTGTCGGCAGCGGTGGAGTAGACCTCGGTCTTGGAGGTCGGGATCGTGGTGTTGCGGTCGATCATCTTGGTCATGATGCCGCCCATGGTCTCGACGCCCAGCGACAGCGGGGTAACGTCGAGCAGCAGGATGCCCTCGACGTCGCCGGTGAGCACGCCGCCCTGGACGGCAGCGCCGTCGGCAACGACCTCATCGGGGTTCACGGACATGTTGGGCTGTTTGCCGGTCATGGTCTTGACGAGCTCCTGGACAGCGGGCATACGGGTGGAGCCGCCGACGAGGATGACCTCGGTCAGATCGGAGAGCTTGAGCTTGGCGTCGCGCAGGGCGTTGGTGACAGGCTGCTTGCAACGCTCGAGCAGGTCGCGGGTGATCTTCTCGAACTCGGCGCGGGTCAGCGTGTAGTTGAGGTGCAGCGGGCCGGACTGGTTCATGGTAATGAACGGCAGGTTAATGGTGGTCTGCTGGGCGGCGGAGAGCTCCTTCTTGGCGTTCTCGGCGGCCTCCTTCAGACGCTGCAGGGCCATGGGGTCCTGGCGCAGGTCGACACCGTTCTCCTGCTGGAACTTATCGGCCATCCAGTCGATGACGCGCTGATCCCAGTCGTCGCCGCCCAGGTGGTTGTCGCCCGAGGTGGACAGAACCTCAAACACGCCGTCGGCGAGGTCGAGGATGGAGACATCGAAGGTGCCGCCGCCCAGGTCGAAGACCAGGATGCGCTGGTCGGTGCCCTGCTTGTCCAGGCCATAGGCCAAAGCAGCAGCGGTCGGCTCGTTCACGATACGCTTGACGTTGAGGCCGGCGATCTTACCGGCGTCCTTGGTGGCCTGACGCTGGGCGTCGTTGAAGTAGGCCGGGACGGTGATGACGGCGTCGGTGACGGTCTCGCCCAGATACTTCTCGGCGTCGGCCTTCATCTTTGCGAGCGTCATGGCGCTCACCTGCTCGGCGGTGTAATCCTTGCCCTCGATGTCGACGACGGCGCGGCCACCCTGGCCCTCCTTGACCTCATACGGCACGGTCTTGATCTCGGAGGTGCACTCGGAGTACTTGCGGCCCATGAAGCGCTTGATGGAGAACACGGTGTTCTTGGGGTTGGTGACAGCCTGGTTCTTAGCGGCCTTACCCACGACGCGGTCGCCGTCGGCACGGAAGCCCACGACGGACGGGGTGGTGCGGTCGCCCTCGGCGTTCACGATAATGGTCGGAGAACCGCCCTCGAGAACGGCCATTGCGGAGTTAGTAGTACCAAGGTCGATACCAAGAATCTTACTCATTAGAAATTCCCTCTCTCTTTTGCGTTCGCGCCGCCTCGACGATCTGTCGCGCGGTGTTTCGGCTTGTCTTTCAGGATGTAGTGTATCCCCTTATGGGCCGGAATATACAAAATCTAAGTCAATTCATATAAGATTTCTTATCTCTGAGAGTTTAGGTTCACAAATGCGCAGGTAGACGCACTGATTGAGTTCTCGGCAAATCTATCGAGATCTATGTAGAGATGGCTGAGGTTTGGGCCCGAGGCCGCATGGGGTGGCTTGAGGCGACCCCGGGGGAAAGCGCGACCCGTTTCACGGCTAAATAACGGGATGCGCTTTCCAAAAGCTCGCTCAATAGCTCAATATTTCAAGTCACCTTTAGCTAACATTTGCGCAGCTCAACGGCCCCACCTGCACGTTTTTTAGTAAACCTTGGCATACTCGGCGAACGGTATGAAGATGCCGGCCAGAGGGTATTGCAAACGGTCGCTCCCGTGGTATGTTTTTGCCCGAATCAAACCGGCGCGCATCGTCTGTAGCGTCGGTCAACAGAGAGGAAACTACCATGGCTCATCCCGTAATTGATGCCGACGAGTGCATCGCTTGTGGCGTTTGCGTCGACACCTGCCCCGCTGGCGTTCTGGAGCTCCAGGACGTCGCCACCGTCGCTGACGAGGACTCCTGCGTCGCCTGTGGCGCTTGCCAGGACGCTTGCCCCGCTGGCGCGATCACCGAGATCGTCGAGGAGTAACAACTCCCCACTTGCACACTCAAAAGTACACCGTGCACAAAAAGGAGGCCTCCGCATCGCCGCGGAGGCCTCCTTTTGTTTGTATAGGCAGTTAATTGGGGACGGGGCTACCTTGGCAGTTGCGGTGGAATAGTTCCCGGTTCATTGCTTAGGTGCCGATTTTAGGAACTATTTCACCGCAACTTATTAAGACAGTATCGAGCTAGGACAAATCATCCTCATAGGGCATTAAATCGGCAAGATAGCCTTTCTCCTTGAGTATGGTCTCGATCTCGTCGAGGGTCTGCTCGTCTTCTGCCGCGATGCGATGGAAGTGATAGCCACTCGTCACCGTCAGCAGCGGGAAGCTCTTGCCGCTGGCAATACCCTCAAGATAGCGCTCAATATCGCGACGGTTGCGAATGTCCAGATCGGCTGTGATCTTGCCATACACGCGATGATTGACGATTACATTGAGCACGGCACCACCCGCGTCGACGATGCTCGTGAGCTCGTCACCTGCCTGCTCCATGCCATGGTGCACCTTGACCAGGCGCGTGGGCACGGCGGGGCTGCTGGGGGCCTCCTGCAGCACGTAGCCGCGATTGGTCGCCACGATATCGTGCCCATCGGCGCGCAGCAGGGCGATGTCTTGCACGACAATCTGGCGGCTCACACCCACCTCACAAGCAAGCGCACTGCCCGAGACAGGGTCTTTGGCTCCCTCGAGCACGCCCATGATGGCACGGCGACGCTCGCGGGCGTCCATTATTTACCGTCCAGCAGACGAAGGTGCTTAAGCGAGAGGTCGAGAATCGGCGCAGAGTGCGTCAGCGCCCCCGAGCTGATAAAGTCAACGCCCAGGTCGGCGAGGGCGCGGATATTGCTGGCATCCACATTGCCCGAGCACTCGGTCTTGGCGCGACCGGCGATAAGCTCAATCGCGGCAGCCATGTCGTCGTGGGTCATGTTGTCGAGCATGATGATATCGGCACCGGCCTCAACTGCCTCGCGCACCATATCCAGGTTCTCGCACTCAATCTCGACCGTCGCGGTAAACGACGCATGGGCGCGCGCCATCTCAATCGCGCGTGCCACGCCACCGGCGGCGTCGATGTGGTTGTCCTTGAGCATGACAGCCGTCGACAGGTTATAGCGGTGGTTGCTGCCACCGCCGATCTCGACTGCAGCCTTCTCGAAGACACGCATGCCCGGCGTGGTCTTGCGCGTGTCGACAAGCACGGTCTTGGTGCCCTCGAGCGCAGCTGCCATCCGATGCGTGTAAGTAGCGATGCCGCTCATGCGCTGCAGGTAGTTGAGCGCCACGCGCTCGCCCGAAAGCAGTACGCGCGCATCGCCGCGCACCTGGCCCACGTGGTCGCCGGCGTGCACCTCGTCACCATCGGCAACATCAAACAGCACCGAGCTCTGCGAATCCAGCAGCTCAAAGGTGCGAGCGAACACATCCAGGCCCGCGATAATGCCATCGGCCTTGGCGATAAGCTCCACCGTGGCGGGACGCGCCGTGGGGCACACGCTCGCCGTGCTCACGTCCTCAAAGGTAATGTCCTCGCGCAGAGCCTGCAGAATCAAATCATCGACGACGAGCTTCATGGTAATGGGATTCATGGTCTACTCCTCCACGGCCTGCGTGCCGGCGGCACGGGCCAGATCATCGATTGCAAGGTTATCGGAACTCAGGGCGCGATGGTGCCCATCGAGCGCGGGCTCGCCCGTCTGCTCCACGGCAAGCGACTCGCCGGTACGCATACGCCAAGCGGCGCGACGACCCCAGACCAGCGCTTCGAGCAGGCTGTTTGATGCAAGGCGGTTCTTGCCGTGAACGCCGTTGCAGGCTGTCTCGCCCGCGGCGTAGAGCTCGGGCATCGAGGTGCGGCCGTCCTTGTCGACCCACACGCCGCCCATAAAGTAATGCTGCGTGGGTGTGACGGGAATGGGCTCGTCCAGGATGTCGCGGCCGTCCTCCAGGCAGCGTGCGCGGATGTTGGCGAAGTGCCCGGTCACCACGTCGCGCTCGACGGGGGCAAAGCTCAGCCACTCGTGCTCGGTACCGTCCTGCTTCATCTGCTCGCGAATGGCGGCGGCGACCACATCGCGCGGCTGAAGCTCATCGGTAAAGCGCTCGCCGGCGGCGTTGAGCAAAATCGCGCCCTCGCCGCGGCAGCTCTCGCTGATCAGGAAGGTGCGGCCCGGTTGCGGCGAGAACAGACCCGTGGGGTGAATCTGCACGTAGTCCAGGTGCTCCATCTTAATGCCATGCTCCTGAGCGATGTAGCAGGCATCGCCCGTGAGCTGCGGGTAGTTGGTCGAATGGTCGTATACGCCGCCGATGCCGCCCGTCGCCCACAGCGTGTGGCGGGCATGGATTTTAAACGGCTCGCCGGCATGCACGCCCTCGGTGACATTTGCCAGCTCGTCGGCGGGACGAACCGAGTTGTCCTCGTCCACGGGAACGGCGACGACGCCGGTGCACACCGTGGCGCCGTCACGCTCGCCCGTCAGGATGTCGGTCATGGCCACGTGCTCCAAAATCTGCACGTTATCCAGCTTGCGAACGGCCTGGAGCAGCTTGGTTGTGATCTCCTTGCCCGTAATGTCGGCATGGAAGGCAATGCGCGGGCGGCTGTGTGCGCCCTCGCGGGTAAAGTCGAGGCTGCCGTCGGCCTTGCGCTCAAAATCCACGCCCATGGCCAGCAGGTCGTTGATGACCGAGCGGCTCGAGCGGATCATGATGTCGACGCTCTCGCGGCGGTTCTCGTAGTGGCCGGCGTGCATGGTGTCCTCAAAGAAGGCATCATAGTCGGAGCCTTCAGGCAGCACGCAGATTCCGCCCTGCGCGAGCATCGAGTCACACTCATCGACAGTGCCCTTGGAGAGCATGATCACGCGCGTGCTCGTCGGCAGATTGAGGGCCGCGTACAGGCCCGCCACGCCGCAACCGGCAATGACAACGTCGCACTCCATATCGGGGTATTGTTTGGTTTCCACAGGAATCCTCTCCCTTGTAATGTGACATAAGGGACTGTCCCTCATGTCACATTGGCTTAGCGCGCCGCGTACTCGAGCATGCGGTCGAGCGTGAGTTTGGCTTGGTCGGCAGCCTCGTCCGACACGCCGATCTGCACCTCGCCCTCGCCCGTCTCCAGGCAGCGCACGAGCTTTTCGAGCGTGATGAGATCCATGTTGACGCAGGTGGGTTGCACCGCGGGGAAGTAGAACTTTTTGCCGGTGCCCTCGCAGCGGCGCTCGAGCTCGTAGAGCACGCCGCGGACCGTCACGATGATGAACTCACTCGCGTCCGAATCCTCGGCGTACTTGATGATGCCGGCGGTGGATCCGATGTAGTCGGCCTCGGCAAGGACGTCGGCCTTGCACTCGGGGTGCGCCAGCACGAGCGCATCGGGATGCGCCTCCTGCGCGTCGACAATCTGCTCGACGGTGATGATGTGATGGCGCGGGCAGTAGCCATTGTTGAGGATGACGTGCTTTTGGGGCACCTGCTCGGCTACGAAGCGGCCCAGGTTTTGATCGGGGATGAACAGGACGTGCTGCTGCGACAGCTCGGACACGATCTTGACGGCGTTGGAGCTGGTGACGCACACGTCGCTCCAGCTCTTGATCTCGACCGTCGAGTTGACGTAGCAGACCACGGCAAGGTCGTCGCCGTACTCGGCGCGCGCCGCATCGACCGTCTCGCGCTTGACCATGTGCGCCATGGGGCAGTCCGCGCCCGGCTCGGGCAGCAGCACGGTCTTGGTGGGGTTGAGCAGCTTGGCGCTCTCGCCCATAAACTCCACGCCGCACAGCACGATGGTCTGCTGCGGCAGGCTCTTGGCGAGCTTTGCCAGGTAGAAGCTGTCGCCGACGTAATCGGCAACGGCTTGGACCTCGGGCGCCACGTAATAGTGCGCTAGAATCACCGCGTCACGTTGGGTTTTTAGTTGCTGAATGGCCTCGACGAGCTCTGCGGGCACCAGTGCCGCGCGCTCCGTTGCCGTCGTTGCCGATGCTAGGCCGGCCGCGATATCGCGCGCAAGCTCCGACGCATCCATGTTCGCGCTCTGTGCCATCAAGGCCCCTCTCTTTTGGCGAATCTTGGGGCTTTAGTATGACACCTAGGTTTACAGCTGACAAGACAGCTGTAAACCTAGGTGTAAAGTTGAAATAAAGATTCAATCATGCGGCAGGTCCATTTTCGAACTGGCAAGCTGAGGATAGTCGAAAATGGACCTGCCGCATGATTCGAGCGGCCGTTTTGCCTTGGACCAAGGGGCAGTGGTCAAAAAAGGCCAAATATGAGTACTGTCACTAAATTAGTAGCAGCGATTTTCCAGTCCAGAGCAGCAAAATCGCCTTGTTTGGAGCCCGATCGCGACTCTGAAGGACGAAAATCGATGTACTTTTGGCCGCTGGCACCGATTTTTGAGGCCATTTGGCTGCCACCAAACTGGTAGCAGTACTCATATTTGGCTTTTTTGACCACCGGGTTTCCGGCAGACCCCAAAAGCGGGTCCGGATCGCTCGATCCGGACCCGCTGGGAGCTGGCGCGCGGTTAAGCGCGGCGCTTCATGGCCCACGCCAGCAGCAGGGCTGCCACACCGGCAGCGAGTACGGCACCGGCCATGGCGTACGCGCTGTCGCCGGACTGAGGCAGCGTCTCCTTGCCAGCCTTCTTCTTAGGCTTGGAAGTCGTAGTCGTGGTCGTAGTAGTCGTGGTGGTCGTGGTGGTCTGGCCGGGAGCGGGCTTGGCAGCCTCGGCAACGGTGAAGGTCGTCTCGGCAGTGCCCGTAGCCGAAACCACGCTCAGCTTGTGTTCGCCCACGCCGAGCGTATTCAGGAAGCTCGCCTTGAGCGTCACGATCGTAGAGCCCTCGGTGAGCTCGTAGTTCTCGGCCGCGACCTCCTTATCGTCAACCAGCACCTTCTGGAAGTACCTGATCGGCGCGTTCGAGCGGAAGCTCAGGTTCTTGGCGGTGTCGACCGTAATCGCCTGACCCTTACCGTCGATGATCTCGGGCTTCAGAATCGCGATCTCCTCGGTCTTGCCCTTCTCGCCGCAGACGGTGCACTCCTCATGCCTCTCTCCCTTGGCCTCAACGGTCGCCGGCTTGTCGACGACCCACTCAAAGGTGTGCTTGGCCTTGTCGAGGATCTCGCCGCAGCGGCAGACATGCCAGTGGTTCTTGGCGTCGTGTGCCCAGCCGGAACCGTCGGGCTCGTGCTTACGCACGCCCTCGACCGTCACATTCACGTCGTGCTCGACGTCCTTAAGCTCAAAGGTGCCGGCGTCGGAGAGCTTAACGGCCTTACCGTCAACCTTTACGGCGTAATCCTTGCCCGCAAAGTACGCACTGTCGATGCTCATGGCGAGCTTTGCGGAGCCGTGCCAGTCGAGCTCGGTTGCCGTCGAGGTGAGCGTGTAGCCAACCTGGCTGCTCGGCAGCGTCACGACGAGCTTGCGACCGGTAGCCACGGTGGCCTCGGTGACGGAAGACGCGTCGTAGTTGGCCTTGGCCTGATAGCGCACCTCGTACGCGCCGGCGGCGAGGTCCTTGAGCTCGGTCACGCCCTCGCCCACGGCCTGGTACTCGGCAGCGCCCTTGGCGCGCCACTCCATGGTG
>CALFGH010000118.1 GCA_937958315.1 uncultured Collinsella sp.
CGACGCGGAGCTCCGCCCGCTCATGGAGGACTTCGGGGGGATGGGCGCGGGCCAGCTTCCCCTAGCCTCGCCGAAGCTGGCGCTGCACCGTGCGCTGCAGTACGCCGTGGAGTTCTGGCCCTACGTCATGAACGTGCTCGAAGACGGGCACCTGGAGCTCTCGAACAACGTCGCCGAGCAGGCCCAGCGAATCTTCGTCGTAGGGCGCAAGAACTGGCTCTTCAGCGATGCGCCACGCGGCGCGCGGGCGTCTGCGGCGATATACAGCGTCACCACCACGGCCAAGGCCAACGGGCTCAATCCCAGGCTTTACGTCGAGTGGCTGCTGACCGAGATGCCCAACGCCGGCGAGCTCACCGATGAGGTTGTGGACTCGTTCCTGCCATGGTCGGATAGGGTACCTGAGTCCTGCAAGCTCGACCCAGCCGCTGCCGAGAAGGCCAAAGAGATGCCTGACGACTTCATAATTAACATCGACCCCGATGCGTTCGACGACGAGATGGCGAACAACGCCGAGGAGGGCCTGTAGCGACATAGCGGCCTAAGGCATACCGCAACGCAAAGATGGAAACGTCCAGGACTTTTCCATCCGTATGCCGGAATGGCCCTGGACGTTTCCTGCTACGCGGTCATTTTGACGCTTACGCTCTAATGCCTCCACCGCTTGTCGCGGGCGGGGTAGACGATCCAGGCGGATGCGTAGCTTGCGATAAGGCAGACAATGACGCAGACGATGCTTGTCTGGAACCCGAATGAGTCATTGATAACGCCCCAGATTACGCTTGCGAAGCCAATGCCGATGTCATTGGCGAGCAGGAACAGGGCGTTTGCGGCGCCCCAGCGCTCTGGCGGGGTGTTCTTTACCGCTACGCTTTGATTAAGTGGCAGGCTTATGCCAGTGGCGAGACCATAGAAGATTCCGGACGCCAGGAAGACAGGTTCCCCGTACGGTGCGGCAAGTAGCATAAGGCAGCAGAGGATGCCGCACGCGACGGCTCCGGTCATTGTTTTGATTGCAGGTACGGTGTCCATGAAATGCTTTGAAATCATGCGAATGATAATCATGCTTACCGCGCTGATGGTGTAGAAGAGACCGGCGTGGGTATAGCCGAGAGTAGTACCGTACAGACCGGCAAAGAAGACGCCAAAGCCAAAAGTGGGGCACATGATCATCTGTGGGATGGCGCCAGGCAATGCGCGCGGCTCGAAGATGTTGAATGAGTCACGCAGGGTTCTCTTGGACACCTGGTCGCCTTCAGGACACTTTTCACTGTTAATTGTTTCGGATGTAGTTACTGTGGTGGAGCTGGGTGCCTGCCCGTCTTTTGAGTCGAGTTCGAGCCGGGTTTCCATTTTGATTCGGTATGCGCTGGAGCTTGGCAGAGTTTGCCATTTACTTTCATAGCGTGCGTTGAGGGCGATTACAAGCCCTGCAAACCCAACCAGGGCAAGGCCGACATAGAGGTTCGTTGAGGGATCGGTTCCTACTAGGTAAAGTGCGAAGGCTGGGCCGATGCTCATGGCGATAGCCTGTCCGAGGCCGTGGTATCCAATGCCTTCGCCGAGCCGTTCTTGCGGTAAGACGCTTGCTGCGGCGGTCGAGGCTGCTGTTGTTGCTGCGCCAAAGCCCACGCCTTGCAGCAAACGGCTGATTGTGAAGAGGGGATGCCCTGAACGACAGCGGACAGTGCTGTTCCTGCTATGAGGATAGCGATGCCGGCGATGATAACGAGTGAGCACTTGCCGTTGTCGATAACAGGGCCGACGAACAGTCGTGCTAACGCGGCGGCAATGGAGAAGACGAGTGCAAGTACGCCGGCAAGGCTCGCACCGTAACCTTGGCCTGCCAGGAAGACGCTGGTTCCACTGTTGAGTCCTTGGCCCATGACGAAGCAACAGAAGGTCAGCGCGATGATAAGCACGAAAATAAGCGACCACAGCTTCGGATGGTCGTCCTTACCGATATTTGGCATGAGAACCCTCCTTTGATTCCAATACCCGTATTCTACGTCTGCAAAAGTGAGATGTAAGCGCCAAAATGACCGCGCCTTAACAACCCGCTGGGCTTGAGGCAGAATCATCGCATCGACTTATCCTGGAAACTGCCTGACGAAGGCGACAGGATGCTTGTCAGCAAGGCGGCAAATCTTAACGAGAGCCAAATCCAAGAGCTTGCAAATCTTCAGCGAGGCGTTGCAGCAATATATCAGAACGAATGGATCGAACCTGTCCTCTGTCACATCGAACCGCATGAACGCGGCCTAGAGTACTCGCCGACACAGAGCAAGCACAGCGCGAAGGACAAGGCTTCTTCTGAAGAGCTTCGCTATCTCAACTCTTGTGTGCTTAATCCGTTCAAGCTCGATGAGCCAAGGGAATACAACTTCTGCGACTGTGTGCACAAGATGGACATACCTGACTCCATGAAGGCACGCTTGATTGAGATGGCAAGGACTCCTCTGTCCTCGAGGAAGCCACTGTTTGAATGGTGTGCTTATAGGTATTTCAATATTGGACGCATCCTCGACGACGCCAGGGATTTATCTGCCGACAGCCTCAAAGAGAGGCTTTGCTCCCATCTGCTTTCAAGCTGGAAATTCGAAGATGACTCCTCACCCGAAAGCTGGGGACCAATCCAATACCTGTTCATTCAGTCGATGCTTAACGCTCATCTCAACGAGCTGAGAAAGAGGGGTACCGGCATCGAGACAACGGAAAAGGCCTCAGCACTCGCCGAAGTATCAGCGGTCTTATCTCAAACAAGGCCGGTGATCTAAATGGCGTTTGAAAATATAGAGCAATTAATGCCGGATACGACCGAAACGAGATTGGCCTTTGAGGAGGCGCAACGCACCGTTGCTGATTGTGCAGATGCCGCATGGCGGGATATTTCTTCCGGCGATGTCCTAACCGCGAGCATTTCAACAGTTCAAGAAGCCGCAGATGACGCCTGGAAAGCATGCGAGCCAACACTCAACGCTGCAGGCGAAACTGTCCGCGATGGCGCAAGGAACGGAGCTTATCTTGGCGGCAGGTTCGCACTTGGAGTTGCCGACGTTGGAGAAAACGCATATGTCGGTGTTCAATCGAATATTGAACTACTGGCCGAAGACGAAGAAGCAGCGGTGAAAACCGCGCAAACACACGCTGTTGACGATGCAGCCAACGCCTGGGGCGACTTCATGGAAGCCGATGAGCAGATACGGGAAATCGGAGACTATGTCGAAACTGGAGGCGAAATCGCCACTGAAGTTGCGCTTGGTGCCGTAGCCGTCACCGCTTCTGCCCCTGCAGCACTCGCTGCTGGGGCTGTACTCGTTCTTGACGAAATGGGAAAGAGCTTGGAAGCCGGCGCTGAAGACGGTGAGATATCTCAGGAGGATATCGTCGGAGAAGTCGTTGCGGGAACTGTTACGGCAGCAACGCTTCTTGCCGGACGAGGTCTAAATAACTTTCTTGCCTCAAAGGCAGCAGAATCGGGCGCAAGCTCACGAATTCTGGATGATGCCGGAAAGGCAATTTACGAAGGCGACCGACTGCTTCCCAATAACGAGTTTGCGATCGACGGCGTGAAGTGTGCAACCGACGATCTCGGGCAGCTTTACCGCGTTGGCGACGACCTCGTTCCGAACATGAGCTATGAGATCAATGGGTATAAATACGTTACCGATGCAATGGGTAGGGTCGAATCGGCCGAAGGCTTCTTACAACTAAAGACCCACGAAGGTCGTTTGACCATCAAGGACACTATCCAGTCAATCGGAAAAGGGTTTGAAGAGCTTTTTGATCAAAGAGGCCATCTGATTGCCGACCGATTCAATGGATCAAATGGCCTTGAGAATATTGTCGCCATGGGCGGCGAGGTTAACCAAAAGCCTATGCAGCAATCGAGCAAAAATGCGCCGATGCTTTGGCTGACGGCGCTGAAGTGTTTTTCAAGGTTGAGCCACTTTATGAGGGCGGGTCATTCAGGCCTAGCTCGTTTGCTATCACGGACATTATTGACGGCGAAGAGACGGTTACGTTTCTTCTTAACACTGCAAAGGAAATGTAATGAGTGAAAAGAAGATGCTACAAGGGATAGCTTCAATTCTTGAGGAAACCCTCCCCGAAGACTGGAGCAAGGTCGTGTTTTACGCCGAGTACGCCGAGGGTGCGTTCTCTATTGAGTATTACGTTGCTGGCAGCGGAAAAGACGACTTCGTTAAATGCTTTGACCAAAAAGGCGTTTCGAGGGCATCCTTGATGAAAAACTTTATGGCTATCAACAAGTTCATTGAACCTGAAAGGGCCGCGCTTAAGCCCGAAAAGAGATGGGGATCGATGACGCTTATTCTCCATTCCAACGGCAAGTTCAAAGTTGATTACGACTACTCCGACATGACAGAAAACGCTTACGCCCGAAAGAAGGCCTGGAAAAAGAAATATCTCGCCTAGCAACGAACGGTCTGGGAAATCACCGCAAAGCCACCCGTGCATACTCTTCGAGCGCACGCGTCGTCGGCAACGTTTCAACCAGCGCGTTTTTGGGAGCCATGCAAACCCCTGTTCAACATTCCTCGGGAGTAATTGCTCTCTATGACGAATGGGATTCCCCATCGGGGAATCCCATTTTTTGTTGCCGACGACGTCCGGTATAATTTTTCCGTTTACGACGTCGTTCGGAAAGGGATGCCGACCTCTATGCGCCAGGGATTCGACAACGAAAAATACATCGAGCTGCAAGCCGCCAACATCAGAAAGCGCATCGCGCAATTCGGCGGCAAACTCTATCTGGAATTCGGAGGCAAGCTCTTCGACGACTACCACGCCTCGCGCGTGCTGCCCGGCTTTGAGCCGGACACCAAGTTCCGCATGTTGGAAAGTCTGGTGGACGATGTGGAAATCGTCATCGCCATCAACGCCAACCATATCGAAAAAGGCAAGACCCGCGGCGATCTCGGCATCCCGTATGACGAAGACGTACTGCGACTCATCGACGTGTTCCGTTCCCGCGGCTTCCTCGTCGGCTCCGTAGTGCTCACCCAATACGCCAATCAGCCCGCCGCCGACGCCTACCGCCACCGCCTCGAGCAACTCGGCGTCACCTGCCGCCTGCACTACCCGATCGCCGGATACCCGCACGACATCGAACGCATCGTGTCCGATGACGGCTACGGCAGGAACGAGTACATCGAGACCAGCCGACCGCTCGTCGTGGTCACCGCGCCCGGCCCGGGCTCCGGCAAACTCGCCACGTGCCTGTCTCAGCTGTACCACGAGCACCAGCGCGGCATCGACGCCGGCTATGCCAAATACGAGACGTTCCCCATCTGGAATCTTCCGCTCAACCATCCGGTCAACATCGCGTACGAGGCTGCCACCGTCGACCTCGACGATGCCAATATCATCGACCCGTTCCATCTGGAGGCGTACGGCGAGACCACCGTCAACTACAACCGCGACGTCGAAGCATTCCCCGTGCTCAAGGCCATGATGGAGCGCATCATGGGCGAAAGCCCCTATCAGAGCCCCACCGATATGGGCGTCAACATGGCCGGATACGCCATTGTGGACGAC
>CALFGH010000119.1 GCA_937958315.1 uncultured Collinsella sp.
CGCCACGTGGAGCAGCTTGCTCCCCATCCTCTCCCATAGCACGCGCCCCCTTAATGAACTTGCGCCGTGGGCCGGTTTTACCGCCACCGGCTGGGTCAAGCTCTTTGGCCTTCCCGCCATCGCAGCCGCGTTCTACTCCACCGCAAAACCAGAGCGCCGCGCCGGCCTCAGGGTCATCCTTGTTCCCGCCATCATCGCCTCGGTGGTTTGCGGCGTTACCGAGCCACTCGAGTTTCTCTTTATGTTCACCCACCCCGGGCTCTTTTTTCTCTACGCCGTCTTATCGTCTTGCCTTGCCACAACCATGAATCTCTTTGGCATCGTCGGCATCTTCTCGGGCGGCCTCATGGAGATGGCAGCCTTCAACTTTATTCCGCTCATGCGCACGCATGCCGGTGCCTATCTTTTGGCACTCGGTATCGGCCTTGCCTTTAGCCTCATCTTTTTTGTTAGTTTTCGAGCACTCATCTTGATCTATGACCTTAAGACGCCGGGCCGCGAGGATCATGTCGCCAATCGCGCGGCAATCGATCATTTAACGGGAAGCGGCTTTGCCAAAGAGCAATCTCCCAATGACGAGGTCAATAGTCGATCCGATCAAGATCACGTCCTCGCTGAGCGGGCAATTCAGCTTTTAGGTGGCGTTGGCAATATTGTGGGCGCAACCAACTGCGCCACGCGCCTGCGCGTCGAGGTCGCAGACCCTTCCATCGTTGCAGATAACGCGGCGTTTGTCGCGGCGGGCGCCAAGGGCCTCATCATTACGGGCAAGACCGCCCAGGTGATCATCGGCATCTCCGTTCCCCGCGTTAAAGAGCATTTTGACCAGATCATGGGCCTCGAGCCGGGATTTGTGCCCACCGCCTCGGCCTCCCCTGTCGCCAGCCCAACCCACAAGCACGGCGATATCTGCTTCTTCGACATTGACGGCACACTCGCGTGGCAAGACCCTCGAGTGGCACAAGAGCTTCCCGAGAGCAAGCGAGACCTGTCCCCCTATCCCAACGAGGCGGTCTCGCAGGCCATCCGCGATTTCGTTGCAAATGGCAACATGGCCTTTATCTGCACAGGGCGCACCCTCAGCTGCATCCACCCCAAACTTCTTGAGCTGCCCTGGGCCGGCATCGTCTGCCTCGCGGGTGGCTATGTCGAACTTGAGGGACACGTGATTCGCGATTTAGCGATGACGCCCGGCATGCTGCAGCGCCTTGCCCCCTATCTTGAGCAGTCGGGCGAGGTCATCCGCTTTGAGGGCCTCAACGGCGTCGTGCGCATGAGTGCCGATGCCCCCGATGCCCCCGGATACGCGCGCACCCTAGGCGACGCAGTCACGCAGCTGCAACATTACAGCGCCTACAAGATCTTGATGTCTACATCGCTCGCCAACCACATCGCTCAAGATAAGGCACTTGAGCCGCTGCTGTGCTTTAACGAGCTCGAACTCGAGGTAACCGAAATCTCGCCCCGCGAATGCACGAAGCGCGGGGGTATCCAGTCTGTACTCGACGCCCTCGATCCCCACCACGGAACCGTATACGGCATTGGCGACGCCAGCAATGACGTCTCGCTGATGAACGCCGTCGATGTCGGCATTGCGATGGGCAACGCACCAGACTATCTCAAAAAGCGCGCCGACTACATCACCGACTCGGTCGACAAAGATGGCGTCGTCAAGGCGCTCGAGCACTTTAGGCTTATATAAGCAGCCGGCACGCGCACGCGTCCCGTTTCCCCAAATCGCCAAAACAGACGCGCCGGCAACTCCAATGTGGCAATATGGTATCTGCACACCGCAACGATGTAACCCAAGAAAGAATGCGAGAACCCGTGTCCAGTCCGTTTACCAGCTTTTTAGCCCAGCA
>CALFGH010000120.1 GCA_937958315.1 uncultured Collinsella sp.
TGTTGGTGACGATGCTCGACCCCATCGCCGACAAGCGCAGCGTGACGGACTATAGCGACTGGCTCGTGCGCGAAATTCTGCCGATGCAGGATATCCCGCAGATCAAGTATCTTGCCGGCGTGCATCCGTATGGCGCGCCGGACTATACCGACGACGTTCACGCACAGGTCGTTGCCGCACTCGATGACCCCTTATGCGCCGGTATTGGCGAAATCGGCCTGGACTACCACATGGACTATGACGACGATATCGCGCCGGCACCCCATAACGTGCAGATTGACTGCATGGCGCGCCAGCTCGAGCTTGCCGTGTGCCGTAACGTGCCGGTGGAGCTGCATCTGCGTCACGAGGACACGGACCAGGAGCGAACCTCGCACGTGGACGCCTACAACGTGCTTCGTGAGGTGGGCGTGCCCCAGGCCGGTTGTGTGCTGCACTGCTTTGGCGAGGACCGCGCCACGATGGAGCGCTTTGTGGAGCTGGGCTGCTATATCGCCTATGGTGGTGCGGCCACCTTTAAGCGCAACGACGACGTGCGCGAGGCGTTTGCGGCAACTCCGCTCGATCGCATTTTGTTCGAGACGGATTGCCCGTATATGGCGCCGGAGCCCATTCGTGGTCTTGAGTGCGAGCCGGCAATGATTTCTATCACGGCAAACACGCTGGTCAACGACCGTGTCGATCGTACCGGCGAGGATGCTGAGGCAATCGCGCGAGCAGCTTGGGAAAATGCCTGCAAACTTTTTCAAAAATAGTTCTTGCGTTCGCGGTGGCGCTCCGTTATTCTAATTCCTGCACGCGGGCGTGGCGGAATTGGCAGACGCGTACGGTTCAGGTCCGTATGGGGGCAACCCCATGAAGGTTCAAGTCCTTTCGCCCGCACCATTGATTGAAAGAGCTCCCAGCAATGGGAGCTTTTTTTATGGGCCCATCGCAGGGACTTGAACCTGTGAAGGAGCGAGCGTAAAGAAAACGCGGAGCGTTTTAGCGAGCTGGCGAGTCCGCCGGCAGGCGGCCGAAGCCGGTGCGGATCCGCGAGGCGGATACGCGGACGTCCTTTCGCCCGCACCATTGATTGAAAGAGCTCCCAGCAATGGGGGCTTTTTTGTTATGGGCCTCCTGTTGGTGTCACGTGGCTGCTTTGTGCGGGTATCCTAGTGCCAACGTGTGCCTATCAGAGGAGAGACCATGCTGTTGTCCGGTATTATCGCTGCTCTTACGAGCTTTCTACTTCCCATCATCATTTTGTTGCTGCTGCTCCCCAACGCCTGCTATGTCGTTGAACAGCAGCATGCCGTGATTATCGAGCGTCTGGGCAAGTTTAACCGCATCGTCAACGCGGGCTTCCACATGAAGGTGCCCGTGATTGACCGCAAGGCCGCCACGGTGAGTCTGCGCACCATGAAAAACGGTTTTGGCATCGACGTTAAGACCCAGGACAACGTGACCATCGGCCTTGAGGTCTCTGCTCAGTACCACGTGAGCTATGACATGGGCGCCGGCCCGGCAGATTCGGGCATCTACAAGAGCTACTACATGCTGCAGGAGCCCGTCGACCAGATGCGTGATTTCATCACCGACGCCCTGCGCTCTTCCATCCCTGTCTATACGCTCGATGAGGTCTTTGCCAAGAAGGATGACATCGCCAAGGACGTTAACGCCACCGTGTCCGAGCAGATGGCTGCCTACGGCTTTACCCTCGTGTCGACACTCATCACCAAGATCGCGCTGCCGACCGAGGTCGAGAACTCCATGAACGACATCAATGCTGCCCAGCGAAAGCGCGCTGCTGCGCAGGAGCTCGCCGAGGCCGACCGCATCAAGCGCGTCACCGAGGCGACCGCCGAGGCCGAGGCGATGGAAAAGGCGGGCGAGGGCATCGCCAACCAGCGCAAGGCCATCGCGCTGGGCATCAAGGATTCGCTCGAGATCATCCAGGAGACGGGTGTCGGTAACGACGAGGCCAACCAGCTGTTCATGTTTACGCAGTGGTCCGAGATGATGACAGAGTTCGCTCGCACGGGTAAAACATCGACGGTCGTACTGCCGAGCGATTTCTCGCAGTCGGCCTCGATGTTCGAGCAGATGCTGACCGCCAGCAAAGTTCAAAACGATTCGAAGGAGTAGACGCGCGTGAAATACACCGTCGTTTGCGTCGGTAAGCTCAAGGAGCGCTTTTGGAAGGACGCGTGCGCTGAGTACACCAAGCGCCTAGGTGCCTATGCCAAGGTGGATATCCGCGAGGTGGCCGATATCGACCCGGCTAAGGCGGGCGGCGTGGATGCCGCACGCGACAAGGAGGGGGCGGCGATTCTTGCAGCCCTGCCGCCTCGAGCGCATGTGATCCTGCTTGCCATTGAGGGCAAAGAGCGCTCGAGCGAGGAGCTTTCGGCGCGGCTCGACGATTTTATGCTGCGTGGTAACAGCGACATCGCCTTTGTGATTGGTGGATCGGACGGCGTGAGCGATGACGTGCGCACACGAGCCGACGAGATGCTCAGCTTTGGACGTATTACCTTGCCGCACAACTTGGCGCGCGTGGTGCTGCTGGAGCAAATCTACCGCGCCTGCAAGATCAGCCGTGGCGAGCCGTATCACAAATAGGTCGGCAATACGAAACAATGCCGTGGGACAATAGCCTTCGTTTTGAAGAGCGTGTCTGAGAGGACTATGAGATATGAAGATCGGATTTGTCGGTTTTGGCAATATGGCGAGCGCTATGGCCGATGGCTGGATCGCCGCCGGTGTGGCTGCGAGCGATATGTGCGCCTGCGCGGGCCACTACGACGCCTTGGTCGAGCGTTGTGAGGCACGTGGGATGGTTGCCTGTCGTGATGCTGCGGAGGTTGTCGCCGCATCCGATATCGTGGTTGCTGCGGTCAAGCCATACATGATTGAGAAGGTCTTCGCTCCGCTCAAAGAAACCCTTGCCGACAAGGTTGTCCTTTCGGTCGCCTGGACCTGGGATAGCGCCAAGTGGGAGCAGGTCCTGCCGGGTGTCGCACACATCTCGACGGTGCCCAACACACCGGTTTCGGTGGGCGAGGGCGTTATCGCCTGCGAGAAGGCTTCCACGCTTGGCGATGAGCAGCGTGCCACGGTGCTCGGTCTGCTCGGAAAGCTTGGCACCGTCGTCGAGCTCGATTCGAGTCTGCTGTTTGTGGGCGGTACCGTGGGCGGTTGCGCACCGGCATTTGTCGCCATGGCGATTGAGGCTCTGGGCGATGCGGCCGTCAAACACGGTATTCCGCGCGCCGATGCCTATCGCATTGTGAGCCAGATGGTGCTGGGTACGGCAAAGCTGCAGCTTGCAACCGGCCAGCATCCCGCAGCGATGAAGGATGCCGTGTGCTCGCCCGGCGGTGCTACCATCAAGGGCGTCGTCGCGCTCGAGGATGCCGGCATGCGCAGCGCCCTAGTCAAGGCCATCGACGCTACTCTCCAGTAAACTGACCAATAAGGGACAGGTTTATTTTGGCAGGTTTTTCCTGCGGGTTTGTCGTATGTGTGAAAAGCGCCCCGCAACCGGATCGTTACCAGTTGCGGGGCGCTTGCGTTTGCCCAGATAAAACCGACCAAAATAAGCCTGTCTCTTTTTGGCAGGTTAGTCCCAGAAGCTGTCTTCCTCATCCTCGGACTTGGGGCCGCGGTCGACATACATTTTATGGGTGCGCTTCTCCATCACAAAGGCAAGAATCGCAAATAGCAGGATGCCGCCGGCGAAAAGGATGGCGAAACCGGTGCGGGTGCCAAACAAAAAGGAAAAAACTGCGTCCATTGGGTGCCTTCTTGCGTAGTTGAGTTGGGTCGTAAACGCTCATAAGTATATACTTGCCCATACATGTACAAGGTTGCAACCTAAATGGAATGTATATCGCCGGAGGATCTAATGCTTGATATCAAGTTTGTTCGCGAGAACCCCGATGCCATCGATACCGCCATGGCTAACCGCCAGACGTCTTGGGATCGCGAGAAGTTCTTTGAGCTCGACGACGAGCGCCGTGCCGTCATCACCGAGGTCGAGGAGCTCCAGGCCACGCGTAACGCCGAGTCCAAGAAGATTGGCGCCCTGATGAAGGAGGGCAAGAAGGACGAGGCCGAGGCCGCCAAGGAGGCCGTGCGCGCCGTCAACGAGAAGATTGACGGTCTGGCCGAGCGCCGTACCGCTCTTGAGCAGGAGCAGTACGACTTCATGGCTCACCTGCCCAACATTCCGTGCGAGGCCACCCCGTACGGTAAGGACGAGGACGAGAACATCGAGCGTCGCCGCTGGGGCACCCCGCGCGAGTTCGACTTCGACTTTAAGCCGCACTGGGATCTGGGCACCGATCTGGACATCCTCGACTTCGAGCGTGGCAACAAGCTCTCCGGCAGCCGCTTTACCGTTCTCGGCGGCGCCGGCGCCCGCCTGGAGCGCGCCCTTATCAACTTCTTCCTGGACACGCACACGAGCCGTGGCTTCAAGGAGTGGTGGCCGCCCATCGTCGTCAAGCGTCAGACCATGTTCGGTACGGGCCAGCTGCCCAAGTTTGAGGACGACGCCTATCACGTCTCGGGCGACAACTTCCTGATTCCTACCGCCGAGGTCGTACTGACTAACCTGCATGCCGGTGAGGTTCTGGACGCCGACACTCTGCCTCGCCGCTACACTGCCTTCACCCCCTGCTTCCGCGAGGAGGCCGGTTCCGCCGGTCGCGACACCCGCGGCATCATTCGCCAGCACGAGTTCGACAAAGTTGAGATGGTCAAGTTTGCCAAGCCGGAGGAGTCCGACGAGGAGCTCGAGAGCATGACCGCCGAGGCCGAGTACCTGCTGCAGCAGCTGGGCTTGCCGTATCGCGTGATTAGCCTGTGCACCGGCGACCTGGGCTTCTCTGCCCGTCAGACCTACGACATCGAGGTTTGGCTGCCGAGCTACAACGCCTACAAGGAGATCAGCTCCTGCTCCAATTGCGGCGACTTCCAGGCCCGTCGTGCCAACATCAAGTACCGCGACCCCGAGAACTTCAAGGGTTCGCGCTACCTGCACACCCTTAACGGTTCTGGTCTGCCGGCTGGTCGTACCATGGCTGCCATTCTGGAGAACTACCAGAACGCCGACGGCACCATCACGATCCCCGAGGTTCTGCGTCCCTACATGGGCGGCCTCGAGAAGATCGAGCCGGTCGCGTAGGTTGCCTGCATAAGCGATTTGCAAGGGCGCTCCTTTCCGGGGCGCCCTTTTTGTGCGCAGAGCTTTACCATATCGTGCGGACAGCTCAATAGAAAACACACGAACAAACGTTCTGTATACAGCCATCTACCTGCTATGCTTTTACTTGATACGGGTGAGAGAAAGGGGATGCAATGGATCTGTTTGACGAGCGGATGATTTTGTTTGAGAGCGATGAAGGTGGGGAGCACCTACTGGTTACGTGTGAGCCATCCGGTATGGGTGGTTTGGTGGTGCAGCAGACGAGCGAGGGTCCGTTGACCCAATGGTGCTTTGAGGAGTCGCCGCATGTAGTCGAGACCTTTGTGACGCACGAGGGGCTTGTGGCGCTTGAACAGTTCTATGGAGTTGGGACTTCTAACCAGGTTGCGTGCATGTTGAGCATCTCGTTTGCCGATTATGACTGTGCCCAGCGGGTGCGCTCGCTTTTGAGGGAGCTCGGTGCTGGGTTCGATGTGGTTGAAAAGCCGATTGATCGCATGGGGGACGCTGGTGCATGCGGAGCTGCGTGAGGAACATATTCTCAAAAAAGTTTGAGATTGTGCTTGACTCCAACTAACTAAAGTGGTTTTATATGTCTTGCGCTGCGGCGTTACCTCAGCTGGATAGAGGGTCTGACTACGAATCAGAACGTCATAGGTTCGAATCCTATACGCCGCACCA
>CALFGH010000121.1 GCA_937958315.1 uncultured Collinsella sp.
GGCGTGCTGTTTGAGGCCGCGCCGCCGGGGGAGGACGCCGTCGCGTCTGATGCCGCTTGCGGGACCGCCGCTCAGCCTGTCTTTATTGAGGTCGCCGGGCCCCATGCCCGTGCTCATGTCTATGCGGACGCCATCGATAAGTTGGTGAAAGCGCACAAGGAGTCCAAGGCCGATAAAACTACTGCAACGCCCGCCGACCCCATGCGCGTGCTCGTTGTTTCTGCCCGGGCACCCCAGCTGTTCGGTGAGCTCGCCTCTCGTCTGGCGGCTCGTCATATCGCTGCCGAGACAGTTGAGTTCACGGCATTTTCCCAATCCATTGTGGGCAGGCAGTTTGCGGCGCTCGCCGGCCTGATCGAGCGCATGAAGGCCGCCGATGAGGGCATGGCGTCAAAGACCGAGTGGTGGCCCGCGCCGGAGCTTACCGACTGGATCTATAGTCCGCTTTCGGGCGCTGATGCCGTCAATGCCCGTGCCTTCGATAAGAATATGCGTCTCTCGCGCAGCAAGACTACCGCGGGCGTTAAGAGCCTGCTGCAGAGTGTCCAAGGCCAGGTGAGGGGCGCGCGCAAGGCGGCGAGCGACGACAACTGGTTTAAGAACGTACCGTGTGTGGTTTCGGACGTGTTCCAGGCGCTGTGGCGTGACAAGCCCGTGACGGCGCTCAAGGCCATGCTTGCCGTTGCCGAGGCGTTGCCCGATCGCGCCCTTGGAGGCCTTGACGGTCAGGCTCGTCGCCAGGCGGAGGTGGCCTTGTTGCGCCACGTCATCGACATCCTTATGAATGGCGCCCGCGTGCTCGACGTGTCGCAGGCCGCGACCGTGTCCGTGCTCGATGGCATTCGCACCAAGGTGGACAAGCGTAGCACCGCCTACGATTACGAGACCTACGAGGTTGACCGTGCGCCACGTGCTCAGGTTCGTTTTGCTTCGCTTGCCGATGCGGCAGCTCTGCGCCCCGGCAGCTACGATGCCGTGCTGTTTGCCGATGTCGATCTGGACAGCTATCCGCTCTCGCACGAGGAGGGGCCGCTGGCCACGCTGACGGCGAGCCTTGGTCGCGAGGGCGTGACGCTTGAGCCCGCGGCCTTGCTGCGCGCGCGCTTTGGCCACG
>CALFGH010000122.1 GCA_937958315.1 uncultured Collinsella sp.
CGGTGTTGTTGGGCGGGGCAACCGAGGGCCGCATCCCTCGGCCGCTGTTACAAACCAGCCATCTAGGGGAACGGCCTGGGAAGGCCGGCGGAACAGGGTGAGAGCCCCGTACCCGGAAGGTCGCTGGCAGCGGGTCTCCGGCCCAGAGTAGCGCGGGGCACGTGAAACCCCGCGCGAAGCAGGGGGGACCACCCTCCAAGGCTGAACACTCTCCCGCGACCGATAGCGAACCAGTACCGTGAGGGAAAGGTGAAAAGCACCCCGAGAGGGGAGTGAAACAGCGCCTGAAACCGCGCGCCCACGAGCAGTCGGAGCACCTTTGACGGTGTGACGGCGTGCCTTTTGTAGAATGAGCCAGCGAGTCACGATGCGCGGCGAGGTTAAGCTTTGAAGCGAGCCGCAGCGAAAGCGAGTCTTTAAGACGGCGACATGAGTCGCGCGTCGTGGACGCGAAGCCGGGTGAGCTACCCATGGGCAGGCTGAAGCGGGGGTAAGACCCCGTGGAGGGCCGAACCCACTTCGGTTGAAAACGGAGGGGATGACCCCAGGATAGGGGTGAAAGGCCAATCAAACCCGGAGATATCTCGTTCTCCCCGAAATAGCTTTAGGGCTAGCGTCGCGCGTTCACCGCCGGAGGTAGAGCACCGGATGGACGAGGGGGCTTCGCCGCCTACCGAATCCAACCGAACTCCGAATGCCGGCGGCCCAGAGCGCGGCAGTCAGAGCATGTGGGCTAAGCTGTGTGCTCGAGAGGGAAACAGCCCGGACCGCCCGCTAAGGTCCCCAAGTTCCAGCCGAGTGGCAAAGGATGTGCGTCCGCCCAGACAACCAGGATGTTGGCTTAGAAGCAGCCATGCATTCAAAGAGTGCGTAACAGCTCACTGGTCGAGTGGACATGCGCCGACAATACACGGGGCTAAGCTGGACACCGAAGCGGCGGGATTTTGATTTTCAGAATCGGTAGGGGAGCTTCCCATGGGCGGAGAAGCCGTCAGGGCGACCGACGGTGGAGCGCATGGGAGTGAGAATGCTGGCATGAGTAGCGAGAGACGAGAGAGTAACTCGTCCGCCGTGAACCCGAGGTTTCCTGGGCAAGGCTAATCCTCCCAGGGTCAGTCGGGGGCTAAGGCGAGGCCGGGAGGCGTAGCCGACGCGCAGCAGGCAGACATTCCTGCACCGCGCACGCGGCGCTACGACCGACGGGGCGACGGATGGGGGTGGCTCGGCGGGGTTCTGGACGTCCCCGTGATGGAGCGCGGCCCGCGGACCAGGGAAATCCGGTCCGCACGAGGGCGAGGCTCCGGACGAAGCGATCAAGCGAAGCGAGTGAGCCCGAGGTCCCTAGAAAAACCCCTAGGCAGGCGCGTGCGCGCCCGTACCGCAAACCGACACAGGTGGGTGGGTAGAACATACCGAGGCGATCGGGTCAACCATGGTCAAGGAACTCGGCACAATGGCCCCGTAACTTCGGGAGAAGGGGTGCCCGCGCGTACGTGAACGGACTTGCTCCGGGAGCGGAGGCGGGCCGCAGTGGAGAGGCCCAAGCGACTGTTTACCAAAAACACAGGACTCTGCAGAAGCCGCAAGGCGACGTATAGGGTCTGACGCCTGCCCGGTGCCGGAAGGTCACGCGGAGGGGTTAGCCGCAAGGCGAGGCCCCGAAGCCAAGCCCCGGTAAACGGCGGCCGTAACTATAACGGTCCTAAGGTAGCGAAATTCCTTGTCGGGTAAGTTCCGACCTGCACGAAAGGCGCAACGACTTGGGCGCTGTCTCGACCATGGACCCGGTGAAATTGCACTGGTCGTGAAGATGCGACTTACCCGCGGAAGGACGGAAAGACCCCGTGAACCTTCACTGCAGCTTGGCATTGGCCGCTGGTCCCGCGTGTAGAGGATAGGCAGGAGGCATCGATCCGGAGGCGCCAGCCCCCGGGGAGCCGCCCTTGGAATACTGCCCTCGCGCGACCGGCGTCCTAACCCGAGGCCGTCAACCGGCTCGGGGACCGTGCCAGGCGGGCAGTTTGACTGGGGCGGTCGCCTCCTAAAGGGTAACGGAGGCGCGCGAAGGTCCGCTCGGGACGGTCGGCAACCGTCCTTTTGAATGCAAGAGTACAAGCGGGCTTGACTGCGAGGCCCACAAGCCGAGCAGGTGCGAAAGCAGGCTCTAGTGATCCGGCGGCCCCGAGTGGGTGGGCCGTCGCTCAACGGATAAAAGGTACTCCGGGGATAACAGGCTGATCTTGCCCAAGAGTCCACATCGACGGCAAGGTTTGGCACCTCGATGTCGGCTCATCGCATCCTGGGGCTGGAGCAGGTCCCAAGGGTACGGCTGTTCGCCGTTTAAAGCGGTACGCGAGCTGGGTTCAGAACGTCGTGAGACAGTTCGGTCCCTATCCTCCGTGGGCGCAGGAGAATCGATGGAGGCTGCCCCCAGTACGAGAGGACCGGGGTGGACGCACCTCCGGTGAACCGGTTGTCGACCAACGGCACGGCCGGGTAGCCGCGTGCGGCGCGGATAACCGCTGAAGGCATCTAAGCGGGAAGCCGTTCCAGGGATTAGTTCTCCTTCCGGTAAGGGCCCAGGTAGACTACCTGGTCGATAGACGGCAGGTGCAAGGACGGCGACGTCCTCAGCCGAGCCGCACTAATCGCCCGAGCTCTTCCGGAACCGCACCTCGCGGCCCGCGGGACAAGCGCTCATGCGCGGTCCGGGCACGAGGATGCCCCCGAGTCATCTTTCCTATGCGCCATGCGGCCCCCAGGGCACGTGTAGAGTGAGACCCAGGACACCGTAACGGTGGGCGCCGCCCACCGGTCAGCGGCCAGAGCATGGGGGGCACGCCCGGTCCCGTTCCGAACCCGGAAGCTAAGCCCCATCGCGCCGAGAGTACTGCGGGGTCAGCCCGTGGGAGGCCAGGGCGCCGCTGACCGGTGGACGGCACCGAGCCGTCGCATGGAATGAAGAAGGGGGAGGCCTCGCGGTCTCCCCCTTTTTGCGTTATATACGCGTTGTACTTTGGGATCTAGCTCCCCCGTATGCGCTCTTACTGTTTGGCTGTATTTTGAGTCCTTCTAGTGTATTTGAGCGATAATTACTCGCATTGGCGTTAGGGAGGGCTTGATGTTTACCGTATTTGTCTTGGGCAATATTGCTTCGGGTAAGTCGACTGCCTGCCGCTATCTTGAGTCTCGCGGCGCCATGCTCATTGATTTGGATAATCTCGCAAAATCGCTGTATGTGCCGGGCTCTGATATCGTCAATGCACTCGCGGATGAATTCGGTTGGGACATTTTGGATGAGGATGGCGGCATTCGCCGCAGCATCCTCGCTTCTCGAGCTTTTGCTTCTCCTGATTCGGTCGCACGGCTCAATGGCATTGTGCATCCCGTTCTCATTGAACAGCTTTCGCTTAGGATTCTCGATCCGGTTTGTTGTACGGTTTCATCTCCCCGTTATCCCTTTGCGGTGGTCGAGGTTTCTGCTCCGACTGGTTTTGAGGATGCATTTGGCTTGGCTGATGAAATTCTGGTCATCAGCGCCCCTTTGTCAGTTCGTCGCGAGCGCGCTATTCAACGTGGCATGGAGCCATCTGATTTCGATGCCCGTTCTGCTTGTCAGCCCGATGAGTCTGCGCTGTGCAATCTCGCTACAACGGTGATTGATAATGCCTCAGGCGATAATTCGCTCTTTGAGCAGCTTGACTCATGGCTTGCATGCCATGGGTTTATAGACACTGCGGATAAGGAGGATGCCGATGCCTAAGACACGTTTCTTTGCGTGGTATCGCGTGGCGCCACTTGCCGTTGTGTTCGTCTTCGGCCTTATTTCGCTTGTCTACTCGTATGCTCCTGCCGCCTTCTTTAAGCCTTTGTATCCGATTGACTACGAGGCGTATGTAAAGCAATCGAGCATTTCGCACAATCTTGATCCGTATCTGGTGTGTGCTGTCATAAAGTCTGAATCGAATTGGGATCCCGAGGCCGAGTCGACTCAAGGCGCTCGGGGATTGATGCAGCTGATGCCTGAGACTGCCCAGGATATGATTGCCTTGGGTCTTGTCGATGGTACTGAGTATTCAGCCGACAACCTTAACGATCCAGCTACGAACATCGAGTTTGGCTGTGCGTATCTTTCGTATCTTCTAACGTATTTTAACGGGTCGACGGACAGCGCTATTGCCGCCTATAACGCTGGCATGGGTAATGTGGACGGTTGGGCACAGCAGGACACATCGCTTCACAACGCGATTACCTTTCCCGAGACGCAGGCTTATCTAATTCGCGTCAATAATGCCTGGGTTCGCTATAAGACTCTCTATCCCGATCGGTTCGTATAGGACTAAGCCCAACGCCTGCGTATACTGCAGATGTATGAGTTAGGAGTATCCATGGCGGAATTTGAAGTAGAACGCGTTGGCGGTGAACTTAAGCGCTTTGGCGTTGAGGGCGCTGAGGTGCCGTTTGAAGTCGTTTCTCCCTATGAGCCTGCCGGTTCCCAGCCCAAGGCCATTGAGTCGCTTGTGCAGGGCGTGAGAGACGGAGACCGCTATCAGGTTTTGCTGGGTGTGACTGGTTCGGGCAAGACCTTCACGATGGCAAAGACTATTGAGGCCCTGGGAAAGCCGACGCTGGTCATGGCTCCCAATAAGACCCTTGCCGCTCAGCTTGCAAGCGAGCTCAAAGAGTTCTTTCCCAATAACGCTGTGGTCTACTTCGTCTCGTATTACGACTACTATCAGCCCGAGGCGTATGTGCCGCAAAGCGATACATATATCGAGAAAGACTCCTCGATTAACGAAGAGGTCGAGATGCTGCGCCATCAGGCGACCGCGTCGCTGCTATCTCGACGCGATGTAATCGTCGTCGCATCGGTCTCGTGTATCTATGGCATTGGCTCTCCTGAGGACTATGCGGGTCTGGCTCCAAACGTCGACAAGAAGGTGCCGCTCGAGCGCGATGACTTTATCCATGCACTTATCGACATTCAATATGATCGCAATGACTATGACCTGGCACGCGGCACGTTCCGCGTGCGCGGCGATGTTGTCGACGTGTATCCGCCTTATGCCGAGCATCCGTTGCGGTTTGAGTTCTTTGGCGACGAGGTCGAGCTGATTGCCGAGATCGATGAGGTCACCGGTGAGATGCTTCGTGAGTACGAGGCCATCCCCGTATGGCCGGCATCGCACTACGTGACCGAGAAGCCGAAGGTCAAGGCGGCTCTGAAATCGATCAGCGAAGAGTGCGAGAAGCGCGTGGCGGAGCTCAAGGCGACCGACAAGTTGCTCGAGGCGCAGCGTTTGCAGCAGCGCACCGATTATGATCTTGAGATGCTCGAGACGATGGGCTTTTGCAACGGCATCGAGAACTACTCGCGTCATCTGGACGGTCGCAAGCCGGGTGAGCCGCCGTTTACCCTGATCGATTACTTTCCTAAGGACATGCTCTGCATCATCGATGAGAGTCATGTGACGGTGCCGCAGATTCGCGGCATGCACGAAGGTGACCGCTCGCGTAAGGTGACGCTGGTGGAGCATGGTTTTCGCCTGCCTTCGGCACTCGATAACCGCCCGCTTCGTTTCGATGAGTTTGAGGCGAGGATTCCCCAGTTCATCTACGTTTCGGCCACGCCGGGCGACTATGAGCTGCGGGTTAGCCAGAACGACGTTGAGCAGATCATTCGTCCGACCGGCCTGCTCGATCCCAAGATCGACGTTCGTCCGGTCCGAGGCCAGATTGACGATCTTGAGGACGAGATTCGCGAGCGCGTTGCCCGCAAAGAGCGCGTGCTGGTGACCACGTTGACCAAACGCATGGCCGAGGACCTGACCGACCATCTGCTTGATGCCGGCATTAAGGTCAATTACATGCACTCCGATACAGCGACGATGGACCGTGTCGAGATCCTGCGAACGCTGCGCGAGGGAAAGATCGATGTTCTCGTTGGCATCAACCTGCTCCGCGAGGGTCTAGACCTTCCCGAGGTGTCGCTGGTGGCAATTCTCGACGCCGATAAGGAAGGCTTCTTGCGCAACCGCCGTTCGCTGATTCAGACGATTGGCCGCGCGGCCCGTAACGCCGATGGCGAAGTCATCATGTATGCGGACGTTGTGACCGATTCGATGAAAGAGGCCATCGAGGAGACGCAGCGCCGTCGCGAGATTCAGATGGCATATAACGAAGAGCATGGCATTGTGCCCAAGACGGTGCGCAAAGCCATCAACGACATCTCAAGTTTTATTGCCGAAGCCGAAAAAACCGTGGGTTCCAAGGGGCGCTCGAAGGGCGACTCCCTTGGCCATGGCGCATTCTATACGCCCGATGAGTCGGGCGAGGGCGGCGTGCCGGAAACGGTGGCACCCGAGCAGACACTTGCGGAGCAGTTGGAAGAACTGCCGCATGACGAGCTTGTGCGGATCGTCGAAACCATGGAAGAGGATATGCGCAACGCTTCTGCCGCCATGGACTTTGAGGAGGCGGCGCGCCTGCGCGATGCTGTCGTTCAGATTCGGGCGATGCTCGAGGGTGTGTCTGAGGACGAGACGATCGAGCGCTTACGTTCGCAGGCCCGCAAGGGTTCCACGTTCGCATCGGGCAGAAAACGCCAGGGTGCACGGTTTAAGAAATAGCGAACAGGCCCCGAGTTCCCTGTGGAGCTCGGGGCCTGTGTCTTTTGCGTGCTGGAATTCGTGCGCTAGAGGTCTGCTATCAGCGCCTCAGCGCAACGGATGCCGTCGGTGGCGGCACTCATGATTCCTCCGGCATATCCGGCTCCCTCGCCGCAAGGGTAGAGCCCCGGGGTCGATACAGCGTGGCATTGCCGGTCTCGAGTAACGGTGACCGGAGAGCTCGAGCGTGTCTCAACACCGGTGAGGACGGCATCGGGATGGTCGTAGCCACGCAGTTTTTTGCCGAGCAAGGGAATTCCCAGACGAAGCGACTCGATGATATGTTGCGGCAATGACTCATCGATTGCTGTCCAAGTCACGCCGAGCGGATAGGTGGGCTTTACCTTGCCGCATGTCGTGCTGGCGCGTTCTGCAAGGAAATCGCCGACGAGCTGTGCCGGTGCGTTCCAGTTGGAGCCGCCAAGGCGATAGGCAGCCCGCTCGCAAATGCGCTGGAGTTCTACGCCTGCAAGAGGATCGTCGCTGGGGAGATCGTCGGGCGTGACGTTAACGAGGAGAGCGGCGTTTGCGTTGCGGCCGGCGCGGGCGTTGAGACTGGCGCCGTTGACGCACAGGTGGCCGGGCTCTGAAGAGGCGGCGACAACCTGTCCGCCGGGACACATGCAGAATGAGAACACACTGCGGCCGTTGGGAAGATGGGCAACGAGCTTATAGGGGGCTGCTCCGAGCGCGGGATGACCCGCTGCGGGGCCATATTGCGCCCGATCGATATCACGCTGCGGGTGTTCGATGCGAACGCCCATGGCAAACGTCTTTTGAGCGAGGGCGACATCATGGGTTTTGAGAACCTCGAATACGTCGCGGGCAGAATGACCGCAAGCAAGGATGAGATGCTTTGTGTTGATTGACTCGCTTGTCGCGTCGTGGGACGACTGGATGTCGATACCGACAATGGTGCCAGATGTGTCAGTGTGAATGTCAACGAGTTTCGTTCGATAGCGAACGGTTCCTCCGAGCTGTTCAATGCGCTGGGAGATGCTGGTAACGACGGCGGGGAGGATGTCGGAGCCAATATGCGGTTTTGCATCCCATAGAATATCGCGGGGAGCGCCCGCTTCGACGAAGGTCTCGAGGATAAGGCGATGGGCGGGATTTTTGGTTCCCGTATTGAGTTTGCCGTCCGAGAAGGTCCCCGCGCCGCCCAGACCAAACTGGATATTGCTCTCGGGGTCGAGGATGCGCTCCTTTAGAAAGAGGTCGATCGCATGTGAGCGGCGAAATGCCGGGTCGCCGCGCTCGATGAGCAAGGGCTTAAGACCCGCTTCGGCGAGCGTAAGCGCAGCGAAAAGGCCGGCGCAGCCGGCGCCGACAACGACAGGGCGTTCTTGAGGTGCGTCGGAGACGGGGGAGGGGAATGAAGGCTCATCGTCTTCTATCGCGCGTACACGCGAGCGGTCACGCTCGGCAACGCTGTCGACCGCTTCTCGCTCGAGGTGGGGACTAGTCAGCTCAACACGAAAGCTCAGGATAAAATGGACGTCTCGTTTTTTGCGAGCGTCGATTGACTTGCGGTGGAGCTCGATGGACTTGATCTCGGAGTCCTTGCAACGCAGGACGCGCTTGGCGACTCGCTTGCCAACAATGAGGCAGGCATTTTCATCGCCGGCTTCATCGAGCGACGCGTTGACTTGGGTGATTTCGATCATCGAGGTCTCCTTAGAGGCAAGAAAGAGGCCGTCCGGTATCCCAGACGGCCCGAATGCGTTTTTGATTATAGACTGCGCGGCTACAGGCTGCTTGCAGCGCGAATACCCGAGATCCAGGCCCACGCAAGGTTAAAGCCTCCGCAATCGGCGTCGATGTCGAGCGCTTCGCCGCAGACGTAAAGCGGGGCGTCGACAGCGCTGCGCGCGCGTAGACTGGGTGTAGAGATGCTCTCGACAGATACGCCACCACGCGTGACCTGCGCCGAGCGCTCCTCGGCTGTTCCCTCGACGAGCAACTTAAAGTGCTTGAGGATCGAGACCAGGTGGATGACATCGTTGGAGCCTGGATGGCACTGCTCGAACGCCGCGCAGGCGACGCGGGAGAGTTGCGGGGCGAGCATACCGTCGAGCCAACGGGGATCGCGGGGCGAAAAGCCGCCGAGCAGCTCAACGCGCCGGTTGAGCATATCGAACAGCTCGTCTTTGGAGAGGTCCGGGAAAACGTCGAGCAGGATCGTATCGCCGTGCTGGATACGACGGGAGAGGTTGAAGACGGCGACGCCTGAGATGCCGAAGGCACGGAACAGCACTTCGCCATCTTCTCGCCAGAGCTCTTCGTGGCTGCGTGAGAGCGTTAAGCGGGCTCGGACGCGCAGACCATCCAGAGTTTCGAGTGCCGTCCGGTCGCCGACGACTGATGCCGATACGGGGCACAGGACGGGGCGCAGGGGCGTCAAGGGAAGGCTAAATACCTCGGCGATACCGGTGGGGTTGCCGCCCGTAGCGATAACCACGGCCCTTGCCTGCAGGGTATCGCTCGTGCGAGGAGTATCGGCTAGCGCCTTTCGAAGCGAACGGAGCTCCGTCTTTCGGTCGCCGTGCTTTTTGGGTTTGAGTACATGAGCGGGACGGTCGATCTGAAGCGTCCAGCCTTCGGAAGCCTTATGAGCCGCAATGACGTTAGTTCCGCAAAGCTGGGTGATACCCAGGCGCTCGCATGCATTGAGGAGCGCATCGCGAACCGACTCGGCGCGAAGGGAGCGCGGGTATAGGCGGCCTTCCTCACGGATCGTCATGATGCCCAGCGAGGAGAAGAAACCCATAAGCTCTTGTTCGGGGTGGGGGCCCATGACGGATTCGACGAATGCGGGGTGGTTGTACCGCTGGAAATCAATTGATTCGTTGGAAAGGTTGCAGCGGCCGTTGCCGGTCGCAAGGAGTTTAAGGCCGCAGGCAACATCGCGCTCAACGATGCAGGCGCTTTTGCCTGCGCGTGCAGCCGTAATGGCGGCGGCGAGACCCGAGGCCCCGCCGCCGATTACCAAGACGTCATAGGAGGCGTTTGTGTTCACTTAGGCCTCGGCGGTCTCGTGCGGGGCAATGGCCTCGACGGCAGAGACAGCCTGGGGCAGCATGCCGTCGGGCAGTGCGGTCTCAACCTCTCCCTTATCGCAAGCCTCGGCGAGTGCCGGATTGATGGGAAGCTGCCCTAGGATCTCGAGGTTGTAACGCTCGGCGACCTCGGGGAGCTTGCTCTTGCCAAAGACTTCGATCTTCTTGCCGCAATCGGGGCACTCGATATAGCTCATGTTTTCGACGATTCCCAGAATGGGGACGTTCATCTTCTCGGCCATGTTGACCGCCTTGGCGACGATCATCGAGACCAGATCCTGCGGGCTCGTGACGATGACGATGCCATCGACGGGCAGCGACTGGAAGACCGTGAGGGCGACGTCGCCCGTTCCCGGAGGCATGTCGACCAGCAGGTAGTCGATGGGGCCCCACGAGGTTTCACTCCAGAATTGCCTAATGGCGCCGGCGATGACCGGACCACGCCAGAGGACGGGATCGGTCTCGTTTTGAAGCAGCAGGTTGGAGCTCATGACCTTGACGCCGTGCTCGGAGATTTCGGGCAGCATGAGGTTGCCGAGGGCATGGACATGGCGTCCGCTCATGCCGAACATTTTGGGGATGGAGGGGCCGGTGATGTCGGCGTCGAGAATGCCAACCTTGTTGCCGCGGCGGGCGAGCTCGGTTGCGATGGCGCCCGTCACAAACGACTTGCCGACGCCTCCCTTGCCGGAAAGCACAGCGATAACGCGCTTGACCTCCGACAGCGTATTCTCTTCAAATTGCGACGGCGTTGATTGTCCGCCGGCTGCTTGTGCGTGCTCGCAACCCATGTATGACTCCTTTGTATATGTTGGGGCCGGGGCCCCGCGATGTGACACGAGCGTCATTGTACCCTCGTTTGCGAGCGGGAGTCATTTGCGATGCATTTGGGCCGAGCGTGCTTGCAATACGATGGGTCCAAGCGAATGGGTGGGCTTACTGAACTTTGCTGGCGAACTCGAGGTATTGCATGCGCTGCAGCTTGTCGATCGTCGAGGCGCACGGGCTGTCTTCAGATTCCAAGTCGTAGCGCAGCCCGTCGGCACCAAGATAGCCGGCGACATTGATGGTGGGCACATCTGACCTTGTTGCAAGCAGGGCCTTTTGATAGTCGGTGAGCGGGGCGCCGATCTTATTAAGGGTAATAGCTGCAATCTCGTTTGCCCCGACGGTGTCGTAGACGTTGAGCTCGGTATTGCCGGCGATTTCATAGTTGGCCCAGACGAAATAGGTCGACTGATAGATACGGAAAGCGTGGCTTGCCGTATCTTCCTGAGGGTACAGCTCGTCGTTGAGAGTCGTTGCGGCGCTCGGCTGATGGTCGCCAAAAAAGACAAGAACAACCGGTCTGCCGATATTGCGGAGCTCATTGATAAAGTACTCGAGGTCCCGGTCGGATGCATTGATGCAGGTGAGATAGGTATTGAGCGCGCTATTGGCGCCCTCGCTGGCTCCCTCGACCCAATAGTTTGTCAGCTCTTCGGCGGGAACGGTGCCATAGTCGTAGCCGCCGTGATTTTGCATCGTGACGTCAAAGATGAACTGCGGGGCTTCGTCGGTTCTGAGCAGGTCGAGTATCTTGTCGTAGGTGGCGTAGTCGCATACGCCGGCATGGTAATAGGGCGCACCTTCGAAATCGCCGATTGAAAGAAAGTCTCCAAAACCCAGCTGCTGATAAATTTTATCTCGATGGTAGTTGACGGGGTTTTGCGGGTGCATAGCGGTAGTGGTATACCCAAGCTCTTTAAGGTCCTTTGCCAGGCTGTTGACGCCATTCATCTGATACAGCTGATAGGGGATTTTGCCTAATCCGACAAAGGCCGTTGTCGCTCCGGTCAAAAATTCGAATTCGGAGTTCGCCGTTCCGCCACCGGTGACCGAAGCGAGCATGGTGCCGCGAACAAGTGTGTCGGGAAGCGAGTTGTAGAATGCGGGACCGGTGTACCCGGCCGCCTGGAGCTGCTCAAAGCACGAAAGGTCGCTAAAACTCTCGTTCATGACGGCAACAATCGTCGGCTTGATTTCATTGAACTGGGCAACGGCCGCCGCGCGCTGCTCGCTCGAGCCATACGTGCTGTCGTAGGCGGCGGCGAGCTCCTGCTCGATGCTCTGCGCCTCATCGGGCGTATAGTCTTCGGGCTTTTCAATGGGCAACTCGTTGACCATTTCGGTGAACGAAGTGATAAAACCCTGAGACGCATACGTGGTGATGGGCTGCCAACGGTCAAATCCAAAATCCAGCGACTGCTCCAAGTCGATGTTGGAAAAGCCCAAGAGCCCCACAACGGTCACTAGCAGAAAAGCGCAGAGGTTAGCGGCGATTGCGGGGAAGACATGGGCGGGCGTACGGAGCTTTCGCGGTCGGATAAGCGAAAGAAGCCCCAGGGAAATCTCCAGCAAGGCGAGTGAGGTTACGATTCCTGCAGTGAAGGTGAACTCATATCCCTCACTTACTTCCATTGCGGTGCCCAATGCCAAAATGTCGCTCGGCAGGATGGCCTCGCCTTTAAACGTTATGACGAAGTGCTCTCGGCAATGCCAAGGGTGCAACAGACGACGGGCACGAGGGCCATGACGCCTCCATGACGCTGTCCCAGCAAATAAAGGGAGAGCAGAACCGTCGCGAGCAGCCCGACGGAAAACCCGAATGAGTTGGCGGGAATGCGATAGAACGTTTCGTTGCAGGCAATTTCGAGTGAAACGAACGAGAGCGCTGAAACAGCGGCGACGACAAGGATGTCGCGGCAAATACAGGCAACCGTTCCCGTCGCAAGATCGGTTTGGTCGATAAGTCCCGAAACCAAGGGCTCGACAAGAAGTATTACAGCGGCAGCACCGAGCGCCGAATAAGAAAGGACCCATAGGGAGCAGTCCTCATTTACGAGCAATTGATTCGTAATCCATGCAGCTACCATGCCGAGCGGGATGAGGAGCATCGCGCACCAAAAGACGCGGGCAATGGGCGGCTTTTCGTTGTGTTTGATTGAAAAATACACGCGCACGACGACGGCGGCCACGATAAGGACGGCGATGAATATGGGCAGATTGGCCATGCCACTCGAAGTGATTTCAAGGGGGATATCTTCGGTCATGGACGTTCCTCTGTTACGGCAAATAAAGTTCAGTTTTAGATTACTCTAACCTTTCCACGGCATTTCGAGAAACAAAGCACCCGATACGCAAAGCAAAAGGTCTGCGAATCTTGTATTACGAACATCTGTGCGCGTTGAGTGCGTTAAACTCATCGACAGTGTGATTTGAGGTTATAGGAGGCAAGGAGCTTCCATGTCTGATTCTTCTATCGTTATTCGCGGCGCGCGCGAGCATAACCTGCGCGATATCGATGTTTCCATTCCGCGTGACCAGCTCGTGGTCATAACCGGTCTTTCCGGATCGGGCAAGAGCTCACTGGCGTTCGATACCATCTATGCCGAGGGCCAGCGCCGCTACGTCGAGAGCCTTTCGAGCTATGCGCGTCAGTTTTTGGGCCAGATGGACAAGCCCGATCTGGACTCGATTGACGGCCTGTCGCCGGCTGTGTCGATCGATCAGAAAACGACGTCCAAAAACCCACGCTCGACGGTGGGCACCGTAACCGAGATTTACGACTATCTGCGTCTGCTGTTTGCTCGCGTGGGAACGCCACACTGTCCTGAGTGCGGTCGTGTCATTGAGCGTCAGACGACCGATCAGGTCGCCGATAAGGTGCTGGCGGCGGGGGAGGGCCGTCGCGCGTTTGTGTTGGCGCCGGTGGTTCGTGGACGCAAGGGCGAATATGCCAAGCTGTTTGAGGACCTGCGTGCGGAGGGCTTTAGCCGTGTGCGCGTCGACGGCGAGGTGCGCTCGCTTGACGACCCGATCGACCTGGACAAGAAGTTCAAACACGACATTGAGGTCGTGGTCGACCGTATCGTGATTCGAGAGAACTCCCTGGGTCGCATTGCCGAGTCCGTTGAGCAGGCGACGGCACTGGCGCACGGTAACGTGAACGTGTACATGCTGCCCGACCGCGACGCTCCCGAGGGAACCGAGGGCGAGCTGCTGGAGTATTCGCTGGCACTGGCGTGCCCGGAGCACGGGCATTCCATCGACGACCTGCAGCCGCGCGATTTCTCGTTCAACGCGCCCTATGGTGCATGTCCCGAGTGCGATGGCCTGGGCTTTAAAAAGACAGTCGATGCCGAGGCGCTGATTGAAGACCCCTCAAAGTCGATTGCCGACGGAGTCTTTGGCAGCCTGTTCGGCAATTCCAACTATTATCCGCAGATTTTTGCCGCGGTCTGCAAACACTTTAAGGTGAGTGCCGATACGCCATGGGAGGACCTGCCCCCGCGGGTGCGTCGTGCGTTTTTGGATGGCATGGGCGACACGAAGATTTCGGTCGACTATCAAAAGCTCGATGGGCGTCGCAGCCAGTGGGACACTAAGTTCTCGGGTGTGCGCAATATCCTGTACGAGCGCTACAACGAGACGACGAACGAGAACACCAGGGCTCGCTTGGAGAAATACATTCGCGAAGAGCCATGCTCGAGCTGTCACGGTGCTCGCCTGCGTCCCGAGATGCTTGCCGTCACCGTGGGCGGCAAGTCCATTTACGATGTCTGCTGCCTGTCCTGTCGCGAGTCGCTCGAGTTTTTTGAGGGCCTGGAGCTTACCGAGCGTCAGCAGTTTATCGGCGGGCGCATCGTCAAGGAAATCCTGGAGCGCCTGCGTTTTCTGGTCGATGTCGGACTCGACTATCTGACGCTCGATCGCGCCTCGGCGACGCTTTCTGGCGGTGAGGCCCAACGCATTCGCCTGGCAACGCAGATCGGCGCCGGCCTCATGGGCGTTCTGTACATTCTGGACGAGCCGTCGATCGGCCTTCACCAACGCGATAACGAACGCCTGATCAAGACGCTCGAGCGCTTGCGCGATATCGGCAATACCGTTATCGTCGTCGAGCACGACGAAGATACAATTCGCGCTGCAGACTACGTGATCGATATGGGTCCCGGTGCGGGCGTTAACGGCGGACACGTGGTCGCCGCGGGAACGCCTGCCGATATCATGGCATGCCCCGATTCCATGACGGGTGCTTATTTGACCGGCAAGCGGATGATCCGCGTGCCCGATGAGCGCCGCAAGCCCGGCCGCGGCTGTCTTAAGATCACGGGCGCCCGCGCTAATAACCTCAAAAACGTTACCGCCAAGATTGAGTTCGGTACGCTCACAGTCGTTACCGGTGTTTCGGGATCGGGCAAGAGCTCCCTGGTCACCGATACGATTGCGCCCGCGCTTACGAATGCCATCCATCGTTCGACGCGTCCCGTGGGGCCGTACAAGAAGATTGAGGGCATTGAGTGCATCGATAAGGTAATCGATATCGACCAGTCACCGATCGGTCGCACGCCGCGTTCGAACCCTGCGACCTATATTGGCCTTTGGGATGATCTGCGTGCGCTATTTGCAAGCACGCCGGAGTCGAAGGCGCGCGGCTACTCGCCGGGACGTTTCTCCTTTAACGTAAGCGGAGGTCGCTGCGAGGCGTGCAAGGGCGATGGCCAGATTAAGATCGAGATGCACTTCCTTCCCGATATCTATGTCCCCTGTGAGGTATGTGGCGGCAAGCGTTATAACCGCGAGACACTCGAGGTTACCTACCGCGGCAAGACAATCTCGGACGTGCTCGACATGAGTGTCACCGAAGCACTGGCTTTCTTTGGGAATATCCCGCAGATTAAGCGCAAACTGCAGACCCTATATGACGTGGGTCTGGGCTACGTGAGCTTGGGCCAGCCCGCTACGACGCTTTCGGGCGGCGAGGCGCAGCGCGTGAAGCTCGCCAAGGAGCTTCATCGTCGCCAGACAGGCAAGACGTTCTACATTTTGGACGAGCCCACAACCGGCCTCCATTTTGAGGATGTTCGTCAGCTGCTCGACGTGTTGCAGCGCCTGGTCGATGCGGGCAACACGGTTCTGGTGATCGAGCACAACCTTGATGTCATCAAGGTTGCCGACCGCCTGATCGATATGGGTCCCGAGGGCGGCAATGGCGGCGGAACCGTCGTGGTCTCAGGCACGCCGGAGCAAGTCGCGGCATGTTCGCAGAGCTACACGGGCAAGTTCTTGGCGCCGTTGCTCAAGCGTGACCGTGAGCGTCAGGCGCAGCTCGACGCACAGTAAAGAGACGTTGTAGTACCGACGCGCCACCGATTCCTTCTGATTCGGTGGCGCTTCTGTGTGTCGAGATGGCATATGCGGCGGAATTGGCCCTATACTTAATCCTCGCGTCGCTCTGCAAGGGAAAGGATGTGCCATGGCAAAGGCTGTTAAGACGTCAAAAACCAATGCGATGCGCGAGCTGGAAAGCGCCGGCATCTCCTATGTTCTCCATACGTACGAAGACGATGGCGACGAATCGTCGGGGCTGGGCGTCGCGATTTCCGAGCAGCTTGGCGAGGAGCCCGGTCAGGGATTTAAGACCCTGGTCTGCACGACGCCGTCCAACGACCATGTCGTGTGCTGCATTCCCGTTGCCGACGAGCTCGACCTCAAGGCCGCCGCGCGCGCCGCAGGCGAAAAGTCGCTGACCATGATGCATGTCAAAGATTTGCTTGCCGCGACGGGGTATGTCCGCGGCGGTTGCAGTCCGGTCGGTATGAAAAAACGCTTCCGGACTCTGATCGATGAGACATGCGTCCTTTGGGATACCATTTTTATCTCGGGTGGCAAGCGCGGCTATCAGCTTGAGCTTGCTCCCGATGACTTAGTTGCATTTTGCGGGGCGACGGTTGCCCCGATCGCGAGAGAGGACTGAGCGATGCCGCAGGAAGAATCAAAGCGCGGAGCTCACTTTGCAAAAGGGTCGGCTCCTCAGACGCCCGCGCCCGAGGCCGCTTCGTTCGATAACGAGATTCGAAACGCCTGGTCCGCTGCCGCTGACCCGGGCGAGACGGCCGTGTACTTGCGTGCCGCCGGTGCCGGCACGGCACTTCCCCGTACGGTTCTTTCTTCGGCTCGTCCCGATGAGACGGCTGTCTTTTTGGCCGCCGCTCAATCGAGCGCCAGCGTGATGCCGATCGCCTCCGAGGCTCCTCGTGCGCCGCGTCCCGATGAGACGGCGGTGTTTTTGATGGCAGCCCAGGGAAAGAGCACACCGCAGAGCGCTCCTGCCGCTCGTTCCGCCAAGCCCACGGCTCATGATGATGGCGAACCGCTTCTTTCGGATGACGAATGGTCGCCGCTTGGTTCGACCGATCCCGTCGAGGGCGTGGCCATCGACGGTGATGACGACTGGGACCCTCTGTCGTTTTCTGCCCGAACCGTCGCCGCCAATGAAGTTGACACGGTGTTTGGCGACCATGCCATATTCGATGATGATGCCGTATCCGGTAACAACATGCCGAACAGCGATGACGCCGCACCTGCTGATGGCGCCGTTTTGGTTGACGATCCCTTTGCGATGACCGGCTCCTTTGCCGTCGTGGACGATTTGCCGCCACAAGATGAGGTTTATGAGGACTCTCAGGACGACGTAGACGATATGGGTTCGTCGGACTACTCCACGGTTGGTCGTTCTGCTGGCCTTATGACCGTGCTGACCATCGTGTCGCGTGTCACCGGGTTTATCCGCACGTGGGCCATGGCGGCCGCCATCGGTATGTCGCTGCTCTCGTCCTCCTATCAGGTTGCCAACAACCTGCCCAACATGCTCTACGAGCTCGTGATGGGCGGCATGCTCGTTACGGCGTTTTTGCCGGTGTATATGGGTGTGAGGCGCGAGCAGGGTCGCGAGGCATCGAACGAGTATGTCGGCAACCTGCTCGGTATTCTGCTTCTGCTGCTGGGCGGTATCTCGCTGCTGGGCACCGTGTTTGCTCCCGGCTTTATTTGGACGCAGTCGTTCCTTTCGGGCGATGGCGGCAGCATGGATACCGCTGCGTTCATGTTCCGCTTCTTTGCTATTCAAATTCTGTTTTATGGCTTGGGCTCGGTGTTCTCGGGCGTTCTCAACGCACACCGCGACTACTTCTGGTCGA
>CALFGH010000123.1 GCA_937958315.1 uncultured Collinsella sp.
GAACGAGCACACCCGGCATGCCCGCATCGATTGCTAGCGCGCCCATGACCTGTACGAGCCTCATACGCGCCTCGTCGGCCGTGATGCTCGGCGGCGTCGTGATCTCGCACGTCGCAAGCGGGCATTCCTGCGCCGCGGCCGAATCCTCGGCAAACAGGCCAAAGCGAATGAATGTGTTGCCCACGTCGACCGTCAATATATATGCGCAGCCATTAAGCATCGTCGGCACTCCTTTCGTCTGCCCAGCAGTATATCCCGATGATTATTCTGGGACGGGGATTTAAAAATCATTAGGTACGCAATGGTTTTTAAATCCCCGTCCCAGAATAATCATCCTTCGGCTTCGCCTGAGGTAGCTAAAAAAGCCCCGTCCCAAATTGACTACCTTGCGGCTATACTGATGCGCGGTCGTGCGCGAGCTCACGCGGCGGCCCTTGGTAACCCGACTTCCCGCGCCGTATCCGTAGCGGCGCTTGCGGGGGAAGCGGATATACGCAAAGGAGTTCTATATGAGCAATCCCTCGAACCGCACCTCGATGCGCGGTCAACTCACGCTGCGCGGCGTCGTCATCGGCGTCCTTGGCTGCGTGATTATCACGGCAAGCTCGGCCTATACCGCCCTCAAGATGGGTGCGCTCCCCTGGCCGATCATTTTCGCTGCCGTCATTTCGCTGTTCTTCCTGAAGCTCATGGGCAACGCCAGCCTCAACGAGGCCAACGTCACCCACACCATCATGTCCGCGGGCGCCATGGTCGCCGGCGGCTTGGCGTTTACCATCCCGGGCGCCTGGATGCTGGGCTATGCCGACCAGATCAGCTGGCTCGACATGTTCATCGTGGCGCTCGCCGGCACCATCTTGGGCCTTCTGGCAACAGCGCTCATCCACCGTCACTTTATCGTGGACGCCGCGCTGGAGTTCCCCACCGGCAACGCCGCAGCTCAGACCCTGCGCGCCACCGAGGCCGGCGGCAAGACCGGCAAGCAGCTCTTTGGCTCCATGGCCATTGCAGGCATCTACAGCGTGTTGCGCGACGCCCTGGGCGTGGTGCCCAGCATGCTGTGCACGCTCAATATCCCCGGCGTGACCTTTGCCATCTACAACTCGCCCATGTTGCTGTCCATCGGCTTTTTGGTGGGCTTTGCCCCCGTCGCCTTCTGGTTTGCCGGCGCGCTGCTGGGCAACTTTGGCATCATCGTTGGCGGCAACGCTGCCGGCCTGTTCGATATTGTGACCGCGCAGGGTATCGTCAAGTCCCTCGGTATGGGCCTTATGATGGGCTTTGGCGTCGCCGTTGTCCTTAAGGACATCCTGCCGCAGGTCGCCGGCATCGTCCGTGGCCTCGCCGCCGACAGCTCCACCGACACCGACGAGCAGTCGCTCATCTCGGGCTCGCTTAAGCTCGACGCCGGCATCATCGGCCTGGGCACCGCAGCAATCGCCGTGATCGTTGCCATCGCGCTCGACCTCGGTCCCGTCCCGGCCGTCATCGTCACGCTGTTCACCTTTGTCACCACCATCATGAGCGCTCAGAGCTGCGGCCAGACGGGTATCGACCCTATGGAGATCTTTGGTCTCATCGTCATGCTCATCGTGGCAGCCTTCGCGCAGCTCGCACAGGTCAAGCTGTTCTTTATCGCCGGCATCGTGGCCGTGGCGTGCGGCCTTGCGGGCGACGTCATGAACGACTTTAAGGCCGGAGCTGTACTGGGTACCAACCCGCGTGCACAGTGGGTCGGCCAGGCCATTGGCGGCATCGTGGGCGCCCTGGTCGCTGCCGCTGTCATGGTCGCGCTCGTCACCGCCTATGGTCCGGACGCCTTTGGTCCCGACAAGAGCTTTGTGGCCGCGCAGGCAAGCGTGGTCGCCACCATGGTCTCGGGCATCCCGAGCGTGCCGTGGTTCGCAGGCGGCTTTATCGCTGGCATCGTCATGTACTGGCTCGGCATTCCGGCCATGATGATCGGTCTAGGCGTGTACCTGCCGTTCTACATGTCGCTCACGGCCTTCCTGGGCTCCTGCGTCAAGCTCGCCTACGACAAGTGGGCCGCACACCGCGACGCCGCCGCCGGTCTTTCGGATGAGGAAAAGGCCGCCAAGGACGCCGCCTTCCAGGAGCAGGGCCTGGTCGTTGCCAGTGGCCTGCTGGGCGGCGAGTCCGTCGTCGGGGTTATCCTGGCGTTCATCTCCGTGGGCCTGAGCCTGCTGGGCTAAACCCAACAACAACGTACCCGTGCAGAGCGCGGGGTCGGAGACCATCCGGCCCCGCGCTTTTCTGTATCTGCCGAAACCCTCGGCTTCAACCTCATTTGACGCGCCCCCTTTACCTACTCGTCTAAGTTTCACGTCAAGATGACCACCCCGCCTGCCGCGGTGTAGAGTAGAGGCAGCGGGCGCGATGCATAGCCCGCGGCGAAGCGAGGTGAACATGAAACTCGATAACCAGCAGCTCAAGCGACTGCGCGAGCGCCATCACCGGCGCCACGGCATCCGCCCTGCCTATAGCGAGGTCATGGAGAACGCCGGTCGCTTCCTGAGGCGCGCATTCAACATTCGCGAGGGTCGCGCCCCCTATCACGTGATTCGCAAGCGCTTTGTAAACGGGGCGCGCCTGACCGGCTCTCACCTGTGCATCCTCATTATCGCCATGCTGATCGCGAGTGTCGGCCTCGATATCGATTCGGACATCGCCATTGTGGGCGCCATGCTCATCTGCCCGCTCATGGGCTCGGTCCTTGCCATGGCCTACGGCATCGCCACGCTCGACCGCGAGATTACCCTCGAGGCAATTGCCGGCCTCGCGCTGCAGATGGTCCTTTGCCTGATCACTTCCACGCTGTATTTTAAGCTCTCGCCCCTTGGCACCACCACGGCCGCCATCATCGATAACTCGACACCCACCGTATGGGACCTTGCCGTCGCGCTCGCGGGCGGCTTTGCGGGCGGGCTGGGCAACTCGCGCGACCAGGAGCCTTCGACGCTCATTGCCGGCGTAGCCGTGGCGACTGCGCTCATGCCGCCCCTGTGCGCGGCGGGTTGCGGCATTGCCATCGCGAGCGGGTCGCTGTTCCTCTCGGCCCTCTACGAATTTGGCATCAACGTCGTCTTTATCGCACTGGCGGCCGAAGCCGTATTGCTTCTTTTACGTGTACCGCTCAAGCGTGACCTCAACGGCGACGGCATTGTGACCGCTGAGGAAAATGCCGAGGTCGATGAGCTGTCGCACAAGGTGCGCCGCCGCATCATCGTGGGTACGGTGATCTTTGCCATCCCCTGCATCGTTATGACCGCGGGGTCCATTGGCTCGGCGCAGGCCGGCGTGCAGGACGGCTACGGCGTCACCGAAACCACGCGCGAACTTTCCGCGGTGCTGCCGGGCTTTAAGGATTACACCGTCGCCGTCGAGACTTCGGCTACCGAAGGCGACAAGGAGGGCCTTGTCGAGCGCCAGACTGTCGCTCACGTAACGACAAGCGAGGCGCTCGGGGAGCACGACCGCCGCGTTGCCCGCAAGCTCATCGACCTCAACGTGCCCGAGCTCGATCGCGTGGAGTTTGACGTGGAGTGATGCGGGACGCGAGGTGGGCCCGGCACGAGAGCACAGCCGCGGGGCACAAGCACAGCCGAGCGCAGCGCTACAGCTCGTACTTGTACACGCGGTAGATGTACTTCTCGGCTTCCATCTCATAGGTAGCGATGGGCAGTCCATAGCGATCGTACTCGGTGAAGGTCTTGGCCTGGTCCGATGCCACGAGCATGCTGCTCGAATCGCCGACGCGCTGTGCACTGCTTACGTAGCCCGAGAACGGCACTGCGATCTGGTCCACAAGCTCGTAGGTGCGCGCGGTCTCGTCCACCGTAAAGATGCGCCCAAACGAATGCGTTCCCTTACTGTAGTCGGTCACCACCGCGGCGCCCAGCTGACCCCAGTCGAACTTGGGATAGCTCTCGGCCGCACCAAAGTTGTTGTCGTATAGCAGCACCTGGTAGCGACCGGTCGCGGTCGTCTCGTCGTTTGGCAGATAGGTCACACTGTGCTGGCCCGCATTGAGCGAAAAATCGCCTTGGGCCTGCAGCAACTTGTCCTCAAAGCCCGAGCCGGCCCAAAACTCTGGCGAGCCCATAAGCCAATCGACCGTAGGCGTGCCGTAGATATCCGTGAGCTTGATGACCGTTGAGGTCTCGCGCGAGCTGAGCAGAACGGTGCCGCCGCCGAGCCACTGGATCGTGTTGATGTGAATCCAATCCAGGTCGCCGTCCGAGGCAACCTTGGCGCTCGCCTTGAGATTGGGGAATATGTCGCCCAGGTCCACAACAAGGGAAACGTCACCGGTGGTTACGTCAATCTTAATGATGAGGTCCTCGACATTAACGCGATCGTCCTTGTCTTTTTTGGCGGCCGCGCGGTCGACGTCCAAATCGGCCTCGGAGCCGGCATGGCTCGCCAGCACCAGCAGATTGCCGTCGTCATCGAAGGCGTAGTCGTGGTGTAACTCATAGTCGCCCGTGCTCCAGACATTTACCACCTGGCCGATGGCGTTAATCTGGGCCATCTTGGTCGTCGAAATGCTCATAATCATGCTGCCGTCGCCCGGAAACAGCAGGCGATGGCTGCGGTAGCCGATGATCGGCACCTCGCCCCGAATCTGGCCCGCGTTGTCGTAGAGGTACATGAAGTCGAGCTTGGATGAGTCGTTGCCCGGAATAGTAAAGAGACCATCGGCGAGCGGCGTGTTGGACTCCCCCGCCGTGACGGCGAGCCGCTCTTCTTCCTCGCCCTTGAGAGCCGGCGTCTTGACGGTAAAGGTTGAGGTGCGACTGGTACCGTCTTGTGCCGTACAGGTGAGGGTCACCGTGTTTTTGTGGTTGGGAATGAGGCCGATGACCTTGAACTCGTGCTCTATGGCCGGCGTGTCGCCGCCGCGGGGCGTACGGGAAAACGCAGCGACTTTGGAGGCGTCGCCGGCCTTTTTGCGTTCGGCGACCTTGTAGGAGACGGTTACGGGATCCGCCGTTGCAAAGCGCATGTAGCAGCTCAGGGTATCGGTGCCAAAGGGATCTGCCTTGACGAACGGGGCGGTTTCGTCGAAGCTGCCTGCGGCGTAATCAGCATCGAGCTGGTCTTTGATGGCCGCCTGCTTCTCGACGTCGTAGGTCGCGAGAATCTGCTTGTGGAGCTTCTTTTGCTCGTCGGTGAGCTCGTTGCTCGCAGTGGATGCGGCACCCGTGCCGGCCCCGCCGACTGAACAGCCCGTGAGCCCCGTCCCGGCAAGTGCCAGCGCGCCCGCCGCACCCGCAAGAGCCGCTCGACGCGAGAATAGCCTAATGTCCTTGTCACTCAATTCCATATCGTTACCGTCTTTGAATACCACCGTCGTTTTCCTCATATACCATGGCGTTTGCCCAGGCCTGTCCAATTATGACTCGCAGCTTAACAAACGCCCCTTAAGGCTAGCTTAGGCTCACGGCAGCCGGAGCTGTTAGTCGCAAGATGCACAGGGGACGCAGGAATGCGATGATCCGTTTTCCTCCGTCCCCGAGGGATCATTTTTTAGTACTTGAAGAAGCCCTCGCCCGAGCTTTCGCCCAGCTTGCCTTCGTCGAGCATCTGCTTGAGGACGGATGCCATGGCCTTAAAGTTGTAGGGCATCATCATCTTTTTGAGCAACGGGCTCACCAGGCCCGGCACCTTCTGGTACTGCATAACGATGTTGTAAGCCGTCTGGATACCAACCGTATCGAATACGCGGAACGGACCTTTGGGCGCGCCAGTGCCGCGCGTCCATGCGAGGTCGATGCTCTTGGGGTCACTCACGCCCGAGACATACAGGTCGAGGCCCGAAAGCAGCCATGGCACCAGCATGGAATTGAGCAGGTAGCCGTTCTTTTCCTTGTTGACGGGCAGGGCAAGCATGCGAATGTCGTTGGCGAAGTCGACGAGCTCGTCGAAGTAACGCTTGTCGGTTTGATCCTGCGCCATGACCTCGGTCATGTTGTTCTTCCAGATGGAGTTGGCAAAGTGCAGCGACAGGTACTTCTCGGGGCGACCAGTGTACTTGGCAAAGGTGCTCGGCAGCAGCGTAGAGGAGTTCGTCACGACGACGGTCTTTTGCGGGAGAACCGGGGCGAGCTTTTTGTAGAAGTCGATCTTTGCCTGGGTGTCCTCGGCCATAGACTCGATGACCAAGTCGGCATCGGCCGCTGCCTTGGCAAGATCGAGCTCCAGCTTGAGTGTGGAGTAAGCACGCTCGACGGCGGCGAGTGCCGCCTCCTTGTCGAAGGGCTGGCCACTATCGGCGATACCGGCGCACCACTCGCCTGTGCCATCCGCCATGCCCTCGATTGCCGCGATGTACTCCTCGCGCACATGATCGATCTTGGGCTGAGTGCGGCCGATGCTGCCCTCGCTGCGCAGCCAGATCGTCACATCAAAGCCGCAGTAGGCAGCCTGAAAGGCAATCTGGCTTCCCAACACGCCGCCACCGGCAACACAAACGGTCTTGTAGCTCATGGAACGGTCCTCTCTTACGTAATTCCATAGATGTGTATTCAACCGTAAGGATGACGCGCGATGGGGGTGGGTTCTATAAACGGACGGTATTTTGCCGCGAACGGCTACACCTGTTCATTATTTCAAGGCTCCGAGGGCGATTTTTAGTGCCGCAGAAACGTCGTTTTCGGAAGTATGCGGCAAATTCTAGAACTCTCGAGCGCACCCCATTTTTTCGCCAATAAAACCGCAGGTACAGAGCTTGGACATATCCGGTGTGCCCGGTCTATTCAGATTTTGCCGCATACTTCCGAAATCTAAGTTCGCAAAGGGTGATAGTCGAGGCGTTTACGCAACATATATCCAGCAAAAACGGGTGATAGCCGGTACGGCCACCACCCGTTTGTCTCATATCCAGCCCATAGCAGACCGTCTACTTCTTAATGCCGCGTCCCAGACGCTTGGCGACCGACGCCACGGCGTCCTCGCTGGCCGGTCCGCAGCTCACGCAGCCATCATGGGCACGCATCTGGCCGGTGACCTCGTCCATCGCGAGCGGCGCCACCTTCTCGAGCTTAAAGCCCTTGCCGGCGCGCATGTTCTCCTTGGCCACGCTGATCATGAGCTTAATGCGGTTGAGCTGGTTGACCTCGGACGCACCGGGGTCGTAGTCCACCGCGACGATATTGCTCTCGGGGTGCTGACGGCGCAGCTCCTTGATCACGGCCTTGCCCACCACGTGATTGGGCAGGCACGCGAAGGGCTGCGTGCAGATAATGTTGGGCGCGCCATGGTCAATCAGGTCGAGCATCTCGGCCGTGAGCAGCCAGCCTTCGCCCATGTTGTTGCACACCGAAAGCACCGTGCGGGCCTTGTCGGCCATGGTGCCGATGCGCTCGGGCGCCTCAAAGCGGCGGGACTTTTCGAGCATCTCCTCCACCGGCGTGCGCATCCAGTCCACGAGCTTGATGAGCGCCTGCATACCAGCGCGCGTGGTAGCAGAGCTTCCCAGCTCGTCCTTCTGTAGCTCGGCGTTGCTCATGGAGTACAGGAAGAAGTCGAGCAGGCCCGGTACTACGGCCTCGCAGCCCTCACGCTCGATGACATCGACCACGTGGTTGTTGGCCGTAGGGTGGAACTTGACCAGGATCTCGCCGACCACGCCCACGCGCGGCTTGGTGCCCTCGCCCACGAGCGGCATGGTGTCGAACGCGTGGATGGCCTCGCGGCACAGCTTGGTGTAGTTGTGGCGGTTGAACTTGGGCGCCAACTTGCGGGCGCGCGCCATATACTCCTCGTAGAGCGCGTTGGCAGCACCGGGCGTGGCCTCGTACGGACGGCAGCGGTAGAGCATCTGCATCATCACGTCGCCAAAGAGCACCGCGTACACGGCCTGCTTAAGCAGCGCCGGCGTAATCTTAAAGCCGGGGTTGTCCTCGCCGAGCGCCACGGCCGAAAGCGAGATCACCGGGATCTCGGGGTGACCGCTCTCACGCAGGGCCTTGCGGATGAGTGCGATGTAGTTGGTGGCACGGCAGCCGCCGCCGGTCTGGCTGATAACCACGGCCGTCTTGGACAGGTCGTACCGACCGCTCTCGATGGCCTCCATAATCTGGCCCGTTACCAGAATCGACGGATAGCAGATGTCGTTGTTCACATAGCGCAGGCCGGCCTCGACGGCGTCGTGGTCGGTCGAGGGCAGCAGCTCCAGGTTGTAGCCGGCACCGCGGAACACCTCTTTGACCAGGTCAAAGTGAATCGGTGCCATCTGCGGGCATAGGATGGTATAGCCCTCGTCGCGCATCTGCTCGGTAAAGGGTACCTTGGGCCACGCGGTCGAAGCACTCTCGCGCTGCGCCTCGAACGTGTACTTACGGCTCGCGAACGCGGGGGCATCCGTGGAAGGCGCCACCGGCGCGGCATCGCCCTGCTCGTAGGCCTCGCCCGCGGCCGTG
>CALFGH010000124.1 GCA_937958315.1 uncultured Collinsella sp.
GGCGCCGCCCTCGCCAGCGTTACTCATGGTCGATCACATCCAGGCAGGCCTCGATGGGAAGGCCGGCCGACTTGTCCTCTTGGTCGGCATTGCGCTCGATAAGCTCGGCCACCACACGCATGGCGTCGGTCGTCGCACGCTGTAAGCTCCAGCCGGCCATAACGCGACCCACAAGCACCGACGAGAACGTATCGCCCGTGCCCGGGAAATACACCGGGATCAGCTCAAAGGGAATCGTGAAGTACTCTCCCGTCACATGATCGTAGCCGATGACGGCACTCACCCCGTCGACCTTTGCGCTCGTAATGACCACCGACTTGGCGCCCAGCGCGAGCATGGCGTCCACGAGCGCACGAGCCTCATCGGCCGTAATCTGCTCGGCCATAGGCGTATCGGTGAGCAGACACGCCTCGGTATAGTTGGGCACTGCGTAGTCGGCGCACTCGACCAGACTGCGCATAAGGCCGATGGTCGACTCGGGCACGCCGGCGTAGAGCCTGCCATTGTCGGCCATGATGGGGTCGACGAACACCTTGGTGCCTTTTTGCGAGCGGCGGTGGCAAAAGTCCGAGATGATGCGCGCCTCTTCCTCGGTCACGATAAAGCCGGTCGAGATAGCGTCGAATTCAAAGCCGAGCTCCTCCCAGATGGCGAGACTCTGGCGGACATACTCCGCGGTGTCGTGGATATAGAACTTGGGGTAGTTGAGCGTATCGGAAACGAGGGCCGTCGGCAGGTTGTGGATGCGATAGCCCATGTGCGACAGCACCGGCAACATGGCAGAAAGCGCGACCTTGCCGTAGCCGCACATATCGTTGATCAGCAGCAGCTGAGTGTTCTTCATGAGTGTCCCCCTTGGGTCGGGCGCGGCGCGACGGCGCCATAGTGCGAATAAGTGTAGCGCAGGGGGCGTTGCGAGCGGAGGCGAGCGGCGCGACGGGCAAATTGTTGCGGAAAGGTTACGGAAAATGATCCCTTTTCCTCCGTCCCCCACGGACCATTGGCACAAGAGCAATGCTGCAGATAGAGGATGGACAGCGAAAACGCTCCTAGGCGAGCAAGGTGGCGTGAAAGAGGAGGGCATAGGCCTTGTGGCCATGCCCGACGATTGAACGCCAGATTGCCGCTTAGGAGCGTTTGCAGCGTCGAGCCGTTACGCGGTTTGGTAAAACCGCGTAACCACTAGTTTGGTACCTTGACATTTATTTCTCACGCTCCTAGATTAGTTAGGCACAAAACAATTCCACTACCTAACTAAAGAAAGGAGCGAAGCTTAGATATGTGTGTTGAACCACTCGCCTATCCGCATGAACCCGGCGGCGACCCCTCACGGCCGGCAGACGAGCCCGAGACTCAGTCCAAGGAGGACCGTCTCGCCAAGAGAATCCTCCATGGGCTGGGGTTTTGCGGCCATTACATGCATTTTCACGGCGGCGGCATATCTGGCAAGGCGCCCATCGTCTGCCTGCTCGCCAAGCAGCCTACCGGCGAGCTGTCCCAACAGGAACTCGGCATGCACTTCGACCTCAAACCGGGGTCCCTTTCCGAGATTCTGTCCAAGCTCGAACTGGGCGGTCTTATCGAGCGCAGCCGCAATCCCAAAGACCGTCGGCAGCTCACCATCCGCCTGACCGATGCGGGTTGGGAAAAGGCCCGCGTTGAGCAGGCAGCCCGCATTCGCTTTAGAGAGCAGGCCTTTAGTGCCCTCACTCACGACGAGCGCGAGCAGCTCGCCGAAATGCTCGAGAAAATCCGTGTAACCTGGGAGGAACTGGATGATTAAAACCCTCATGGGTAGCATCCGTGACTATATGAAAGCCACCGTTGCCACGCCATTGCTCGTGCTTGGCGAGGTGCTCTGCGAGATGCTGATTCCATTTATCACCGCCAACCTGATCGACGCCATCAAAGACGGCGCCACCGTAGCCGAGATGCTTCCCACCGCAGGCTTTTTGGTGCTCATCGCGCTGACGTCGCTTGCTTTTGGTGCCGCGGCCGGCGTCACCTGCAGCCATGCGAGTTGCGGGTTCGCCAAGAACCTGCGTCACGACCTGTTCTACAAGATCCAGACGTTCAGCTTTGCCAACATCGATGAGTTCTCGAGCTCCTCGCTCGTCACGCGCCTGACCACCGACATCAACAACGTGCAGCAGGCCTTTATGATGATCATCCGTATCGCCGTGCGCGCGCCGCTGGTATTGATCTTCGCCTTTACCATGGCGTTTATCATGGGCGGCAGCGTTGCCATGGTCTACCTGGTCATCATTCCGCTGCTGGGCTTTGGGCTGTTCTTTATCATCTTTAAGGTGCGCCCCATCTTCTCGCGCGTGTTCCACAAGTACGACGCCCTTAACGAGTCCGTCGAGGAAAACGTCACCGGCATGCGCGTGGTCAAGAGCTATGTGCGCGAAGACTTTGAGAAGGAGAAATTCGCGACCGCTGCACGCGACGTCCAGATGGACTTCACCCGCGCCGAGAAGCTGCTCGCCTTTAACAACCCCATGATGAACATCTGCGTCAACGGCGCATTTGTCGTCATCATCTACCTGGGCTCCAAGCTCATCATCACGAGCCAGGGAACGCTGTTCGACGTGGGCCAGCTCTCCTCGATCTTTACCTATGGCTTCCAGATCCTCATGAGCCTGATGCAGCTGTCGATGATCTTTGTCATGGTGACCATGGCCGACGAATCGGCGCACCGCATTACCGAGGTGCTGGCCGCCGAGCCCACGATCGCCGATCCCGCCGAGCCCGTGCTCGAGGTTGCCGACGGTTCCATCGACTTTGACCACGTGAGCTTTAAGTATTCCGCGCATGCGAAGCGCCAGGCGCTCGACGATATCGACCTGCACATTAAGAGCGGCGAGACCATCGGCATCATCGGCGGCACCGGCTCGGCCAAGTCCACGCTTGTTAGCCTCATCGCCCGCCTGTACGACGCCACCGAAGGCACCGTGCGCGTGGGCGGCGTGGATGTGCGCGACTACAACCTGGACGCGCTGCGCCACCAGGTCGCCATGGTGCTGCAGAAAAACGTGCTGTTTAGCGGCACCATCGCCGAGAACCTGCGCTGGGGCGACCCGAACGCCACCGACGAGGAGGTCCGCGAGGCCGCGCATCTGGCCTGCGCCGATGAGTTTGTCGATGGCTTCCCCAAGGGCTATGACACCTGGATCGAACAGGGCGGCTCCAATGTTTCCGGCGGTCAGAAGCAGCGCCTGTGCATCGCGCGTGCCCTGCTGCGTCGTCCCAAGATCTTGATCCTGGACGACTCCACCAGCGCCGTCGACACCAAGACCGACGCCAAGATTCGCGCAGGACTGGCAAGCTATCTGCCCAACACGACCAAGCTCATCATCGCCCAGCGCATCAGCTCCGTACAGGACGCAGACCGCATCATCGTCATGGAGGGCGGCCGCATCGCGCAGATCGGCAACCACGATGAGTTGCTCAAGACGAGCGAGATCTACCGCGAGACCTTTACCTCGCAGAACAAGATGTCTGCCGAGGGCGAAGAGGCCGTCGAGGCCGACACCGAGGCATCCGTAACGCAAGCTCAGACCCAGGAAGGAGGCGAGGCACATGAGTAAGGCAACGACCGCCGAGCGCGCGCTCAACCGCAAGGGCGGCACCATGTCGCGCCTCATCAAGACGCTCTTTGGCTTCTACCCCGTGCTTTTGCCCCTCGTCGTCGTCGGCGTGGTACTCTGCGCCATCATCAACTCCATCGGCGCGACCTTCCTTCAGAGCGCTCTGCAGATTATTAGCGACTCGTGGCAGTCGGGCGATTGGGAAGCCGCACAGCCCAAGATCGCACAGCTCGTGACCACCCTCGCCTGCATCTACGGCGTCGGCATTCTGTCCTCGCTGTTCTGGAACCGCGCCATGGCCATCGTCACGCAGGGCTCGCTCGAGAAGCTGCGCGAGAAGATGTTCAACCGCATGCAGGACCTGCCGATTCGCTACTTCGACACGCATCAGCGCGGCGACATCATGAGCCACTACACCAACGACATCGACACACTGCGCCAGATGATCAGCCAGTCGCTGCCCAACCTGCTCATGACGACCATCGTCATCGTCACGGTGTTCTTCATCATGCTGTACTACAGCGTATGGATGTGCCTGGTCATTGTGGCCGGCGTCGCCTTTATGACCTTTATGACCAAGCTGCTCGGCTCCAACTCCGCGCGCTTCTTCATTGCGCAGCAGACCGAACTCGGCGTGGTCGAGGGCCATATCGAGGAAGTCATGAACGGCCAGAAGGTCGTCAAGGCATTCTGCCACGAGTCTGCCGCCGAGGCCGATTTTGACGAGCGCAACGAAAAGCTCTTCGAGGTCTCGCAGAAGGCCAACATGTACGCCAACATCCTCATGCCCATCCTTATGAACCTGGGTAACCTGCTCTATGTGCTGGTCGCACTGGCCGGCGGCATTTTCCTGGCGCTGGGCGTGCCTAACCTGAGCATCTCGGGCATGGCGTTGTCCATCGCCGTCGTGGTGCCGTTCCTCAACATGACCAAGCAGTTCTGCGGACAGATCGGCCAGATCTCGCAGCAGATCAACGCCGTGGTCATGGGCCTCGCCGGCGCCGACCGTATCTTTGAGCTCATCGACGAGAAGCCCGAGGCCGATGAAGGCTACGTGACGCTTGTCAACGCGCAGGTGAACCCCGATACCTGGGAGTTCGAGGAGGCCGACCACCACACCGGCATGTGGGCATGGAAACACCCGCACCGCGCAACCGGCGAGATCGAGTACGTACCGCTGCGCGGCGACCTGGTCATGGACAACGTCGACTTTGGCTACACGCCCGACCACGAGGTGTTGCACGGCGTGTCCGTGTTTGCCAAGCCGGGCCAGAAGGTCGCGTTTGTCGGCGCCACCGGTGCGGGCAAGACGACCATCACCAACCTCATCAACCGCTTCTACGACATCGCCGACGGCAAGATCCGCTACGACGGCATCAACGTCAACAAGATCCGCAAGGCCGATCTGCGCCGCTCGCTGGGCGTCGTACTGCAGGACGTGAACCTGTTCACCGGCACCGTGATGGATAACATCCGCTACGGCAACCTGGACGCTACCGACGAGGAGTGCATCGCGGCGGCCAAGCTCGCGGGCGCCGACGACTTTGTCACCCGCCTGCCCGACGGCTACGACACCATGCTCACCGGCAACGGCGCGCAGCTGTCGCAGGGCCAGCGCCAGCTAATTTCAATCGCACGCGCTGCCGTCGCCGATCCGCCGGCAATGATTCTGGACGAGGCTACGAGCTCCATCGACACCCGCACCGAAGCCATCGTGCAGGCGGGCATGGACAAGCTCATGGAAGGCCGCACGACGTTTGTCATCGCACACCGCCTGTCCACCGTGCGCAACTCCGACGCGATCATCTGCCTGGACCACGGCCGCATTATCGAGCGCGGCAACCACGACGAGCTGATCGCCAAGCGCGGGTATTACTACCAGCTCTATACCGGAGCGTTTGAGCTGGAGTAGCTCAAAACAGCCCCTACGCTCCCAACGGACCTCCCCGAGGGAGACGGGGTGTTTACTCCGTGCTCAAACATTCTCGCTTCGCTGCGAAACTGCGCGCGGAGCAAACACCCCGTCTCCCTCGGGGAGGTCCTACGCACACGGTCTTTTCTCGCAGCCTGAAAAGAAGTGGTGAGGCCCTGGCCATTTGGCCAGGGCCTCATTTTGTAAGGAGTCAAAAAACCCGTCCCAAATGAGCTAGTTGAGAAGTTGGGCCATGGCGTTGACGAATTTTTGGACTTGGAGGGTGGGCTCGAGCGGGTAGTGCAGAAAGACGGGCACCTCGCGGCCGCACAGGAACGGCACGCCTACAAAGGCCGGATGCACCCCCGACCACGCTCCGCAGGTGAGCACCGCGTCGCCCTTTTCCTCCGCCTCGTTAAAGAGCGCAAAATCAAAGCTGTCCACGTCGATCACGTCCACGCCGCCGTCTGCCAAAAGATCGATACGCAGGCTGTCCATGGCGTCGTTGCCGTGGCGGAGCACGCGCAGACGCATACCCTCCAAGTCGGCGACCGTAATGCGATTCTTGCGCGCCAGCGGGCTCGTGCGCGGCAGGTCGATATAAAACGGCACGTTGACAATGCGGAGCTTTTGGCAGGCGTCGCCCCAGCGCGGGGTCGAAAAACTCGACTGCACCACATCCACTTCGCGACCAAGGCTGCGCATGACGGATTCGCGCTCGTCATAGAGATCGCTTACCGGCACGATCTCAAATCGCAGCGACGGTTCCAGATCGTGGATGCCCGACCACATCGACAGCGTTTGGCGCCCCGGGCACATCATCGACACGCCTAGGCGCACAGCACCACCATCGCCAGCCGCGCGTCGAGCACGGCGCAGCGCGTCCTCGGACTGCCGCATGATCGAGCGCGCGTCATCCACCAGCAGAGCGCCCGCCGGCGTCACCTTAACGCCCGAGTGCGAGCGTTTGAACAGCGTGATGCCGAACTCGGCCTCGAAACCCGACACCTGCTTGACGAGCGCCGGGGTCGAAACGCGCAATTCTGCCGCCGCCCGAGAGAAGCTTCCCAGCTCCGCGGCGGCCGATATGGCCTCAAGTCGTCGATCGTACACGTCAATCTCCTGTTTCCAGACGTATGGCAACGAACTGCCAAAGGGGATCGTTTTGGCAGGTCACACACTCAATTAAGGACACATCGTCTTGCGAGCTATAAACCATTGGTTTACGCCATTCTAACAAATATGCAATTCACCTGCGCAAATGCAAAGCATACGATAACCAGCGGAAACCGCGTGGGTCGGTTAATGGGAGCGACCCATCGGGAGGCACAAGAAGGGAAGTTCCTATGAGCAATTGGCTTAAGCTCGAGGGCGATGTCTGCGCCGTGACTGGCGCGCTCGGCGGTATGGGCGTCGAGATTTGCCGTGAGTTCGCCCGCAACGGCGCCAACGTCGTCCTGCTCGATCTGGACGAGGAAAAGGTCAAGGCCGCAGCCGCCGACCTCGCCGCCGAGTTTGGCATCCACGCCGAGGGCTACAAGATGAACGCCACCGACGAGGCCGAGGTTCAGGCAGCCGTCGACGCCACCATCGCCGACTTCGGCCGCGTCGACGTTCTCGTCAACACCGCCGGCATCCTGCGTTTCGCAGCTATGGAAGACCTGCCGCTCTCCGACTGGAACGAGGTCATCAACGTCAACCTCACCGGTTACTTCATCACCTCGCAGCGCTTTGGTCGCGAGATGATCAAGGCCGGCCAGGGCCGCCTGGTGCACATCTCGACCGTCGCCAGCCACTCCCCCGAGACGTTCTCGGGCGTGTACAGCTCTACCAAGGCCGGCGTCAACATGATGTCCAAGATGCTGGCTGCCGAGTGGGGCCCCTACGGCGTGCGCTCCAACTGCGTCGAGCCCTGCTTCGTTAAGACCCCGATGTCGGCCAACTTCTACGCCGACCCCGAGGTCGAAAAGAGCCGCAGCCGTCTGATCGCCACGCGCCGCATCGGCGAGGTCAGCGATATCGCCAACGCCGTCATGTTCCTGGCGTCCAAGCGCTCGGACTTTACCACCGGCGACGCCATCAAGGTCGACGGCGGCTTCTCCAACATGATGGGCGACCTCACCGCCAAGCCCGGCGGCCGTCGCGCCTATGCCGATAACTACCTTAAGAACAAGGGTGTCGAGCTCTGGTCCGATGAGTCCGGCGTCGCCAAGCCAACTGACCAGTAAACCAACCTAACAGGGAGGCCCGCGGATACGACCGCTCCTCTCCCACATCGATTAGAAAGAGTCCAATGGCTTCCAGCAACTCCAACAAGGGTCGCGCCGTCGTGCTTTCCGCCGCGTGCGTCACCATGTTCTTCATCAGCTCCATCGCGCTGTATTCTGTCGTGAGCAAGAACCTGCTCGCCGTCTACCCCGAGTGGTCCAGCGCTCTTACCTGGGCCTTCCCGGTCTTTCAGACCATCATGGCCGTGACGGGCATCTTCGCCGGCCGCATCTCCGACAAGATCGGCCCGCGTAACGTCGTGATCGCCGCCGCCGTGTGCTACGGCCTGGGCTGGTTCATGTCCGGCACCGTCACCGAGCCGTGGCAGTTCTACCTGTGGTTCTCGCTCATCGCCGCCATCGGCAACGGCCTGGGCTACAACCCCGCGCTCACCACCGGCCAAAAGTGGTTCATCGACAAGAAGGGTCTCGCCTCCGGCATCACCCTGGCCGCTTCGACCGCCGGCCCCGCCGTGCTGTCCCCGGTGCTCGCCTCGCTGCTCATCCCGAGCTTGGGCATCTTTGGCGCCCTCAAGGCACTCGGCGTCATCTTCTTTGTGATGATCGCCGCCTCCGCCCTGTTCCTGAAGGCCCCCGAGGCAGGTTGGCTGCCCGAGGGCTTCGAGGCCCCCAAGGGCGGCGCGCACGCCGGCACCTTCGG
>CALFGH010000125.1 GCA_937958315.1 uncultured Collinsella sp.
AGCAGCACGTACGCTGCTCGGGCGCTTCTTTATTTCGGCAGATGCCACAAGATGCCACGACGGCCCCGGCTGCAGGACCGATAGAGCAACGGGTGCCGGCATGCAAAAGGGCGCTGACCTTCGTCAACGCCCTCGGCAATTACCTATAGCAACAATCGGCACAGCAGCAGTGCCACGCATCCCCTACTTGTGAGAGTTACTCAGCTTGTTGATGAGCGCCTCAAGGCGTTCGCCGTCCTCGGCCGTCTGCGCAATGACTAAGATCGTGTCGTTGCCGGCAAGCGAGCCAAGCACGTCGGGCAGCTCCGCGGCATCGACCGCTGCGGCAATACCAGAAGCCGTACCGGGCTGTGCCTTGATCATAACCAGATTATCGGTGCGCAGTACGCCGGTAACCAACTCGGAAACCATGCGCTGCAGATGCAGGTCCTCGGCAAGGACATAGATGCCCTCGGGGAGCTTACGCAGTCCCATGTCCGCGATATCGCGCGAAACGGTCGCCTGCGTGCAATCGAAACCCATGGCGCGAAGCTCGTCTACCAAAACGCGCTGCGTGCGTACGTCCTTATTGCGAACAATATCTCTGATGGCATCCTGGCGCCCATTGCGTTTTTTGGCCATACAAAACCTCACTCCAAAAGATGGCGGAGACAATCACTTAGTGATTGAATAGTTTAGCGCTATTTGAGGGTTTTAGTGAATAAGAACGCATTTCGAAACAATTCCATGCAATTTATTTCGAAAATCACGCTATTAGACAGTCCTGGCGCCCGAACGATTGAAAAAGGCCGCCAGATGCGTATACAACGCACACCGCATGGGCTTAGCACTAGCTATCGAACCATAGAGCAGACCTAGGCCACGATGATTGCCTTTAAGAGCCGCAACCATCTGACGGGTACGCTGTGCTTCGAGCATATCATGCAAACGGGCCGAACGCTCTATTGAAGACACCCCGTGGGGGCTCAGACACAAATTTTCGATGCAGGCAACCAGGCTGGCGTAGTAATACCGCTGGCAGACCAGCTTCAACTGATCGCCACCGCCCGCGACGGCAAGCGAGTCGGCAAGCCTGTCGAGCGCCCCGATATCATCAGAAAGCCTGGCAAACATCGTGGGGTCAAACGTCTCCGTAATCGACGGCGCCACTGCATGAAAACGGGCACGGCCACATCCCGAAACGCGCTTTGCCTGCGAAAGCGCGAACGTCAAAAAAGACACCGTGCGAAACGCATCGCCATGCGCAAGGCACGCCTCAAAGAGGGCGCGATCATACAGCACGCCAGAGGTCTGTCGGATTAAACCACAGGAAACCAATTGGGTCAGGCAAGCCGCCCGGTCCTCATCTTCAGAAACGGATGTCGCGTCCAAGACTCGGGAATGACGTTCGCGGTGAACATCGTAGCGATCGAGCGAAACAGAGGGAAACACGATGTCAGCAGAAGCGTCGCAGGAGCTTTCGACCATCTGCGAAAGGGACTGCGGCGCAAACCACTCATTGGCATTCATCGCAATGATCTGGGAGCCGCGCGAAGCCGCAAAGCCGGCACGCAGGCAGGCACCAGGCACTGGGTCCTCAACATCAATCAAATCAATATGAATGTCTCTGTCGGCAGCAACTTCGAGCGAATGGCGCACACCAGCTACCACGCCGCGGCAAACGACGACAATTTGCAAATCGTAGAGGTCTTGGTTCTGGACGCTCTCGAGAGCGCGCATCGCATAACTGGGCGAACCCTCAACAATCAGGATCACCGAAAGTCGCGGATGCGAACCACGTCGAACCAAGTTTTCCGTCCTCTCGACAGCTAGTAACAAACTGTCGTTCATGGTACACCCCGTCAATTAATGCGGGCGGTCGTCCGCCGCGATGCACGTCAAGAACAGATGTTGCACACGCCCCGCCCACAGGCGCCGCACACAAAGATCGCCGTCAGGCAGCCACTTCCCTAATCGAGGACCACAAGCTCGGCGGGGTCGTAGTCCACGCCCATAAAAGTAAGACCGCATGCGGGTGCCGTAGGACCAGCTGCGGTGCGATCGCAGGCGTCAATTACCTCGCGCATCCACTCGGGATCGCGGCGATGCATGCCGATCTCGACAAGGGTGCCCACAATGGTTCGCACCATCGAATGCAAAAACGCATTGCCCTCGATGGTAAACGTGAGGATGTCCTCGCCAAAGGCGACCTCATGGCCAAACTCGGCCCGCATTACGCAACGGTGCGTGGGCTTGCCCACGGCAGAGGCGACCTTGCAAAAGCTCTTAAAGTCCTGCTCGCCCAAAAGCGTAGGACAGGCGGCCGCCATCGCGTCGACGTCGAGGGGATAGCGATGCCACCACACTGCACCGCGTGACAGCACGGGTCGCGCATCACGGTCGGCAATGCGATAGGTGTACGTGCGAGAGCGCGCGTCAAAACGTGCAGAAAAGCCCTTACGAGCCTTGTAGACCTCGTTTATGGCGATATCTTTGCCCAGGAGGGCATCCATAGCCCTCAGCCACCTACGGCGCGTCAAAGCGAGCTCAGCGTCCGTTACAGGCACGCTGATGTATTGGGCCACCGCATGAACTCCGGCATCGGTACGCCCCGCGCACGTCAGATCGATTGGGCGGCGCAGCAACGTCTCGATTGCACGGCGCAGCTCGCCTGCAACCGTCGTCTGGCCCGGCTGCTCGGCAAATCCGCTATAGGAGGAGCCATCGTAGGCCACGCGAAATACAAGGGTGGCGTCGAGCTCGGGGGTCGAATTGAAATCAGACGGCGCGATCATGGGCGCTCCCAACAAACTAGCAACGGTATTGCGACAAAAAAAGAGGGGTACGCGAACGTACCCCTCGAATATAGCCTATGCAGACAGAATGTCTACTCAGCGGTCTCCTCAGCAGGAGCCTCCTCGACAGCCTCGACCTTCTTGGGAGCAGCGGCCTTCTTGGGGGCCGGAGCAGCCTTCTTGGCCTTAGGCGTGCAAGGCTCGGTGACGAGCTCCATGATAACGATAGGAGCGTTATCGCCCTTACGGTTACCGAGCTTCATGATGCGGGTGTAACCGCCGTTGCGGTCCTGCCACATGCCTTGAGCAGCCTTGTCGAAAATCTCGGCAACGAGCTGCTTATCGCCGAGCTTGGCGATAGCCAGACGACGAGAGTGCAGGTCGCCCTTCTTGGCCCAGGTGATGATCGGATCGACGACCGAACGCAGCGCCTTAGCGCGGGTCTCGGTGGTCTTGATGCGGTCGTTCTCGAAGAGGGCCTTAGCAAGGCTCTTCTTCATGGCCTTGGTGTGGCTCGCATCGGTGCCGAGCTTCAGGCCCTTCTTAACGTTGTGACGCATGGTCTAGTTTCTCCTCAAATATGCGAAGCATTAAGCCTTCAGGCTCAGGCCCATGGACTCAAGCTTGTCCTTCACTTCCTCGATCGACTTAACACCGAAGTTACGGATGTTGAGCAGATCGTTCTCCGAGAACTCAACGAGCTGACGGACCGAGTGAATGCTGGCGCGCTTAAGGCAGTTGTAGGAACGGACGGAAAGGTCCAGATCCTCGATCTGCTTGTCCAGCTCAGCGTTGTCGTTGGTGACCTCGGGAGCGAAGATCGAAGCCTCCTCCTCGACCTCGGGGGTCTCGGCAAGGTTCATAAAGGCGGCCATATGCTGGTTGATGATATTGGCAGCCTGGACCACGGCGTCGCGCGGGGCGATGGAACCGTTGGTCTCGATCTCGAGGACAAGGCGGTCGTAGTCGGTATGCTGGCCGACACGGCAAGCCTCAACGAGCTTGGCGCAACGGGACACCGGCGAGTACAGCGAGTCGACGTTGATCACACCGATGGGATCGTTGTCACGCTTGTTAGCCTCGCCAGAGACATAGCCGCGACCATAGCCGATGCGCATGCTCATGGTGAGATGGCCACCCTCGGTGAGCGTAGCAATGTGCTGCTCGGGGTTGACCAGCTCAAACTCGGACGGAATAAAGAAGTCCGCACCGGTGACCTCGCAGGGGCCGTCAACCGAGATGGTTGCGGTCGCCTCGTCGGTCGTGCCGAGAGCCCTGAAGACAAGACCCTTGACATTCAGGACGATGTCGGTGACATCCTCGACCATGTTAGGGATGGTCATGAACTCGTGCTGCGCACCATCGATCTGAATGGCCTCGACGGCGGCACCCTCGAGCGAGGACAGAAGAACACGACGAAGCGAGTTACCCAGCGTATCGCCGTAGCCACGCTCGAGCGGCTCGACGGAGACACGAGCAGAGGTCTCGTTGATCTCTTCGACCTGAACCTGAGGCCTAATGAATTCTGACATGTATTACCTCCAGCCTCAGCAGCCCGGATGGACTACTTAGAGTAGAGCTCGACGATGAGCTGCTCGTTGATATCACCGCTGATCTGCTCACGCGTCGGCAGAGCGAGCACGTTACCAGACAGCTTCTCGATATCGACCTCGAGCCAGCCAGGGACCTCAAAGCGCTCGGAGGAAATCAGGGCCTCCTTGATGGGGAGGAGGTCACGGAACTTCTCGCCGACAGCGACGACGTCGCCGGCCTTGACGCGGTAGGACGGGATGTCCACGCGCTTGCCGTTCACGGTGAAGTGACCGTGACGGACAGACTGACGAGCCTCTTTGCGGGTGCGAGCGAAGCCAAGACGGAAGACGACGTTGTCGAGGCGAGACTCAAGAATGATCATGAGGTTCTCACCGGTGACGCCGTTCATCTTACGGGCCTTGTTGAAGTAGCCGTGGAACTGCTTCTCCAGAACGCCATAGATAAACTTGACCTTCTGCTTCTCACGCAGCTGCATGCCGTACTCAGATTCCTTGCGACGGCGCTTGGGCTGACGGATAGATTCCTTCTTGCTGCTGTAACCGAGCTCAGCGGGATCGATCCCGAGCTGACGGCAGCGCTTAAGAACAGGAGTCCTGTCGATTGCCATATTGATACGATCCTTTCAGTTACACGCGGCGACGCTTCTTGGGGCGGCAGCCGTTGTGCGGAATGGGGGTCTTGTCCTGGATGCTCGAGACCTCGAGGCCAGCAGCCTGGAGGGAGCGGATGGCGGTCTCACGACCGGAGCCGGGGCCCTTGACGAAGACGGAAACCTTCTTCATACCGTGCTCCATGGCCTGCTTGGCAGCAGCCTCGGCAGCCATCTGGGCAGCGAACGGCGTGGACTTACGGGAGCCCTTGAAGCCCACCTGGCCAGCCGACTTCCAGGAAATGACGTTGCCCTGGGGATCGGTGATCGAAACGATCGTGTTGTTGAACGTAGAACGAATGTGAGCCTGGCCCACGGAAATGTTCTTACGGTCCGCGCGCTTCAGACGGGCAGCGCGAACGTTCTTCTTAGCAGTAGCCATCTATCTAGCGCTCCTTATTTCTTCTTCTTAGCACCGATCTGACGCTTCGGGCCCTTGCGGGTACGAGCGTTAGTGTGGGTGCGCTGGCCGCGGACCGGGAGGCCCTTGCGGTGACGAAGGCCGCGGTTGCAGCCGATGTCCATAAGGCGCTTGACGTTCTGGTTGCGCTCACGGCGGAGGTCGCCCTCAACCATGATCTGATTCTTATCGATATAATCGCGGATGGCGTTAACCTCATCCTCGGTGAGGTCCTTAACGCGCGTATCCACGTTAACGTTGCACTCGACGCAAATCTTCGTCGCAGTGGTGCGGCCGATGCCGTAAATGTAGGTCAGACCGATCTCAACGCGCTTCTCACGCGGGAGGTCGACACCATTAATACGGGCCAACGTAGTCTCCTCTCTTAACCCTGACGCTGCTTATGACGGGGGTTCTCGCAAATGACGAGGACCTTGCCGTGGCGCCTAATGATTTTGCACTTATCGCACATCTTCTTGACCGAAGGACGTACCTTCATCGTTCTTCCTTTCGGTAGCGCTCAAACTACTTCCCTACTATCTACTCGCCCAGCCGCAGGCGTTTAAAACTATGGCTGGTCTTCACACGCAAACCGACCGTAGGTTGAGCTAAGCCTGCAGTCGGAAAAGAGCGTGTATGCGTGTCGCTATTTATAGCGATAGGTGATGCGACCGCGGGTCAGGTCGTACGGGGAAAGCTCCACGACAACCCTGTCACCGGGGAGAATGCGGATGTAATTCATTCGGATCTTGCCAGAAATGTTGCACAGAACCGAATGACCGTTCTCGAGCTCAACCTTAAACATGGCGTTGGGCAGCGGCTCCTTTACCGTACCCTCGAGCTCAATTGCGTCTTCCTTCTTCACAAGCAATCATCTTTCTCTAGAAAACGACAGCGATTGAGTATTCTACAACACGCATGCACGCATCGTAATATCTTCGTAATGGCTCCACATCTAAGTGGAACTTGTTACATTTCTCCGCCTTGGAGCGAACACCAAGCACCTTGAGCATCCGTGGTAAGAATCACCGGACCGTCATTGGTAATGGCAACGGTGTTCTCGTAGTGCGCGGCGGGCAGGTGGTCGTTAGTGGTAACGATCCAACCATCGGAGCCTGTGCTCACATGATTGGAACCCATCGTAACCATCGGCTCGATGGCGATAACCATACCAGCCTGAAGGCGAACACCTCTCCCCTTCTTTCCATAATTTGGAACGTTGGGATCCTCGTGCATCACGCGACCAATACCATGCCCCACGTAATCGCGAAGCACGCCGTAACCGTGGGACTCGGCGAGAGACTGAACGGCATAGCCAACGTCCCCGATATGGTTACCGGGAACAGCCTGCTCGATGGCAGCCTTTAGGCAATCGCGCGTAACCTCGCACAGGGCCTTGGCCTCGGGCGTGGGCGTGCCGACGAAAAACGTCCAGGCGTTATCGCCAACCCAACCGTCAACGACAGCTCCCGTATCGATGGAGATGATATCGCCATCACGCAGGATCATATCGGGGTTGGGAATACCGTGGACCACGGCATCGTTGATCGATGCGCAAATGGTCCCCGGGAAACCGCCGTAGCCCTTAAAGGCAGGGGTGCCGCCATGCATGCGGATAATCTGCTCCGCAAGCTGATCGAGCTCGAAGGTCGACACGCCGGGGCGAACCATGGCTCCAACGTGGCGGAGCGCCATCTTAGATAGCGCTCCTGCCTTCTTCATCTGCTCAATTTGCGTTGCAGACTTAATCTTGATCATAGACCGAGAGCCTCTTTGACATCCCCGTACACGGTCTCGCGAGCCTGGTCACCGTTGACCGACTTGAGCAGACCCTGGCCACGATAGTAGTCGACGAGCGGGCTCGTGGACTTCTCGTAGACGTCGAGACGGTTCTTGATGGTCTCGGGCTTGTCGTCGTCGCGCTGATACATCTCGCCGCCGCACTTGGGGCAGGTGGCATCGGCAGCGGTGCCGGTGTAACCGCAGGCACGGCAGGTGCGACGCGAAGACAGACGATCGATGATGACCTCGGGGGCCACATCGACCAGAAGAGCGCAGTCGATCTCGCGACCCATGGCGGAGAGCTCGGAATCGAGCGTCACAGCCTGGGCGGTGTTGCGCGGGAAGCCATCGAGGATGAAGCCCTGCTGGGCGTCATCGGCGGCAAGGCGCTCCTTGACAAGGTCGATCACGAGCTGGTCGGGAACGAGCTCGCCAGCGTCCATGTACTTCTTAGCCTGAATACCAAGCTCGGTGCCACCCTTGACGGCAGCACGCAGCAGGTCGCCCGTGGAAATGTGAGCGACGCCAAACTCGGCGACGAGCTCCTGTGCGACGGTGCCCTTACCGGCACCCGGAGCTCCGAGCAATACGAGGTTCATGAGCAATCCTCCTCTAGCCTATTTAAAGAATCCATCGTAATCATACATCTTGATCTGGCCTTCGAGCTTATCGACCGTGTCGAGCACAACGCCGACCATGATGAGGATGGACGTGCCGCCAAATGCCTGGATCAGATGGTTACCCGTGAAGGAGAAGATGATCGAAGGCACGATGGCGATGAGCGCCAAAAAGACAGCGCTGGGAAGCGTGATCTTGTTGAGCGCGTTCTTGATGTAGGCCGCGGTAGCCCTACCCGGACGAACGCCCGGAATAAAGCCGCCCTGCTTCTTAAGGTTGTCGGCCGTGTCATCGGGGTTGAACACCATGGAGGTGTAGAAGTACGCGAAGAACACGATGAGGACAACGTTAAGCACCCAGTTGAGCCAACCGGTCGAAAGCGCAGAGGCAACTGCCTGAATCCAGCCGATGCCGGGGAAGAACACGGCAATCTGAGCCGGGAAGTACAGCAGCGCCGAAGCGAAGATGATCGGCACGACACCCGCGGTGTTGACCTTGATGGGCAGGTAGGTGGTCTGGCCACCCATCATGCGACGGCCCACGACGCGCTTGGCGTAGGAGACCGGAATGCGGCGCTGGCCGCGCTCAAGGAAAACGATCAGCGGGATGACCAGCAAGATGATGGCGCAGATGATCACCATGGTGATGATGCCACCGGCATTGCCCTCGGTGCTGGAGAAGATCGCCTGCGGCAGACCGGCCATGATGTTCGCAAAGATGATCAGCGACATGCCATTGCCGATACCGCGCTGGGTGATGAGCTCACCAATCCACATGATCAGCATGGCGCCCGCGGTGAGCGTGCCGACGATCATGAGGTCGAAGATGATCTCGGGAGCGCCGGCGCCAGTAAAGCTGATGCCGAAGCTCTTAAAGAGGAAGAGGTAACCCACGGAGTTGAGGATTGCCAGAGCCAGGGTGAGGTAACGCGAATACTGCGTAATCTTGGTCTGACCGACCTCGCCCTCGCGGGCAAGCTCATGCAGGGAAGGCACAACGGCCTGGAGCATCTGGAGGATGATCGAGCTGGTGATGTAAGGCATGATGCCCAGGGAGAACACCGAAACATAGCTCAACGCGCCACCAGAGAAAAGATTCAGGAGGGCCATAGCACCTGCGGCGACCGAATTGTTATCGGTCGAGAAAAGGCCCAGCATCCCCTGGAAGGGAATGCCGGGCACAGGAACGTGCGCACCAATGCGGTACACGACGAGCATAGCTATGGTAAAAAGAATCTTTTCGCGCAATTCTTTGATGCGGAAAGCATTCTTAAGACCATTTAGCACGGCAGCTCGACCTTTCCGCCGGCGGCCTCGATCTTGGCCTGCGCAGAAGCGCTGACCTTGTCGACCTTGACCGTGAACTTCTTGGTGAGCTCACCATTGCCGAGCACCTTGACGGGCTCGAACTCGCTCTTGGTGATGCGAGCGGCCTTAAGAGCGGCACCGTCGATCACAGCGCCGTCCTCGAACTTGCGCTCGAGACGCTCAACGTTAACAGCGGTGTACTCGATACGACGGGGGTTGCGGAAGCCCGGAAGCTTGGGCAGGCGCATAGCCAGCGGAGTCTGGCCACCCTCGAAGCCGGCACCCTTGGTGCCGCCAGAGCGGGAACCCTGGCCCTTCTGACCGCGGCCAGAAGTGGTGCCGTGACCCGAAGAATTGCCACGGCCGACGCGCTTGCGGTTCTTGGTGGAACCGGGCGCGGGAGTAAGATCGTGAAGCTGCATTTGCTACTCCTCTACAATCTCGACAAGGTGCTTGACCTTGAAGATCATGCCGCGGACGGACTCGTTGTCAGCAATCTCGCGAACCTCGCGGATCCTGTGGAGACCGAGGGCACGGACAGTACGGACCTGGTCCTGCTTGCAACCGTTGGTGCTGCGGACCTGCTTGATCTTGATGGTGTCAGCCATGCTTAGTTCTCCTTACCGACGAACATCTCGGAGACCGTCAGGCCACGGCGAGCCGCGACGTCCTCAGGGCTGGAGAGCTCCTTGAGGCCCTCGACGGCAGCCTTGATGATGTTGAGGCCGTTGTCGGTACCGAGGGACTTGGACAGGACGTTCTTGATGCCAGCAAGCTCGAAGAGGGGACGCACAGCGCCGCCGGCGATAACGCCGGTACCCTCGACAGCGGGCTTGATGATGATGCGGCCGGCACCAAAGTGGCCGAGAACCTCGTGCGGAATGGTGCCCTGTTCGGTCACCGGCACGTGGAACATGTTCTTCTTGGCATCGAGAGACGCCTTGGAGATGGCCATGGGCACCTCAGCGGACTTGCCCATGCCAACGCCGACGTTGCCCTTGCCGTCGCCAACGACGACGAGAGCGACGAGGCTCATGCGACGACCACCCTTGACGGTCTTCGACACGCGGTTGATGTAAACGACGCGCTCCTCGAACTCGGAGGCCTCGCGCTGCTGCTTCTGATTACGAGCCATGTGCTACATACCTCCTAGAACTCGAGACCGGCGGCACGAGCACCGTCGGCGAGGGCCTTGACGCGGCCATGGTAGATACGGCCACCACGATCGAAAGCGACCTTGGTGATGCCGGCCTCGATGGCACGCTTGCCAACGAGCTGACCGACCTTCTCCGCAGCCTCCTTGTTCGAGGTGTGGGTGCCCTTGAACTCGGCCTCGAGGGTCGAGGCAGAGACGAGCGTCAGGCTGGAGCCCTTGCTATCGTCGATGATCTGGGCATAGATGTTGGCGTTAGTACGGGTCACGCGAAGACGCGGACGCTCGGCGGTACCCGAGACCTTGCCGCGAACACGACGCTGACGACGCTTGAGGCCTTCCAGCTTCGCCTTATGCTTGTTCATACGTAAACTCCTAAAAAGGTTGATCTTGCCAGCACCTAACGGGGTGCTGGTCTTATGCGAGTGAGTCGGTTACGACTACTTGGCGGCCTTACCCAGCTTGCGGCGGATGTGCTCGCCAACATAGTGGATACCCTTACCCTTGTAAGGCTCGGGAGGACGATGGCCGCGGATCTCAGCGGCGATCTGACCGACCTGCTGCTTGTTGATACCCTTGACGTTCACGTGGGTGTTGTCGGGAACCTCGAAGGTGATGCCCTCGGGAGCCTCGACGATCACGGGGTGCGAGAAGCCCAGGGAGAACTCGAGGTTCTTGCCCTTCTGCTGCACGCGGTAACCGACGCCGGCGAGCTCGAGCTTCTTCTCGAAGCCCTCGGAAACGCCAACAACCATGTTGTGGATGAGGGCGCGGGTGAGGCCGTGGCGGGCACGGGTCTCACGCTCGTCGTCGGGACGGGAAACGGTGAGGACGTTGTCCTCGACGTTGATGGTGAGCTTCTCAAAAACATCGAGCTCGAGCTGGCCCTTGGGGCCCTTGACGACAACGTTGTTGCCGTTGACTGCCACTTCGACTCCGGCGGGAATCTGGACAGGCTTATTACCGATACGAGACACGGTGATCTCCTTTCCTTCTACCTACCGACCGAATTACCAGACGTAAGCGATAATCTCGCCGCCGACGTTGTGCTTGCGAGCATCGCGGTCGGTCATAACGCCATGGCTGGTGGAAATAATGGCGGTACCAAGGCCACCGCGGACGCGGGGCATGTCGGCAACGCCGGTGTACTTACGCAGGCCCGGCTTGGAAATGCGGCGGATGCCGTTGATGACCTTAGCCTTCTTGGGACCATACTTAAGCGTGATGTGCAGAGTCTTCTGGGGAACGGTGTCCTCGACATCGTAGCCCTCGATGTAGCCCTCCTCGTGCAGAACACGAGCGATCTCGACGAGCTTCTTGCTGCTCGGCATGGAGACCGTGGCCTTGTTCACAGAGTTAGCGTTACGGATGCGCGTAAGCATATCTGCGATCGGGTCTGTAAGGTTCATACAGATTCTCCTTCGTTCTTGATGAACACGTGCTCTTGGTTCTTCGCCGCCCTTAACGGCAAAGCCTATTTAGCGCGTTTTCCCTGTTCCAAACTGATGCTTGAAACGCTGGTAGTGACTTACCAGCTGGCCTTCTTAACGCCGGGAAGCTCGCCCTTGAGTGCAAGCTCTCGGAAGCAGACACGGCACAGGCCGAACTTGCGGTACACAGAGTGCGGACGGCCGCAGCGCTGGCAGCGCGTGTACTCACGAGTAGAGAACTTCTGCTTGCGATTGCACTTGACGATCATCGATGTCTTAGCCACTTATATCCTCCTCACATAGAGTATTGTTCGCCCCAAGCGCCGCCCCCTTGTGGGAACGGCGCTTATAGGGCAGGTGAACCTATTTCTTGAACGGGAAACCGAAGGCGTCCAGAAGGGCCTTGGCCTCCTCATCGGTGTTGGCGGTGGTCACGAAAGTGATGTCCATACCACGCTGGTGATCGACGGAGTCGAAGTCGATCTCGGGGAAGATGAGCTGCTCGGTGACGCCCATGGAGAAGTTACCACGGCCGTCGAAGCTCTTGGCGGAGATGCCGCGGAAGTCGCGGATACGGGGGATCGCGACGGAGGTCAGACGATCAAAGAACTCCCACATACGGTCGCCACGCAGGGTAACCTTGCAGCCGATCGGCATACCAGCGCGCAGGCGGAAGGTAGCGATGGACTTGCGGGCACGGGTGATCATCGGCTGCTGGCCGGTGATGGCGCGCAGGTCGCGCACGGCACCGTCGATGGCCTTGGAATCAGTAGCGGCCTCGCCGACACCCATGTTCACGACGATCTTCTCAAACTTGGGGATCATCATGACGTTCTCGTACTGGAACTTGTCCTGAAGCTGCTGCTTGACCTCGTTGTTGTACTTGGTCTTCAGACGCGGCACATACTTCTCTTCTGCCATTGTTCACTCCTTCTTGGGGTTTTAAGCACGGGGCGTGGCCACGATGGGTTGTCCTCGTGCCTCCTGGCTGCATCCGCGCCGCTCATGGCATTTCGCGGTTTGGACTCGACGCAGCAGGAGCCGACAAAACAATCGGTACTATACGCGCATCGGGAGCGTATTTCCAGAAAAACCTCGTCTGCCTGCACAACTCCACAACTCCCCCGCACATATTGATCCCTTGGGGACGGAGGAAAACGGATCACTTGGGTCGCCTGGCCCTCTGGGTGATCCGTTTTCCTCCGTCCCCAAGGGATCAATATGGCAGTTGCGGTGAAATAGTTCCTGGCTGACCGCCCGTCAGGCTTATCTAGGAACTATTTCACCGCAACTCATATATGGGGATGCGACTAGCGCTTGCGGGGGACGAGTTTGGTGCGGCGCAGATGAATCATTTCGGCGGCGATGGAGATGGCGATCTCCTCGGGGTCCTCCGCCTCGATGGCAACGCCGATCGGCAGGTGCAGCCTGTCGATCTGTTCCTGCGTAAAGCCCTCCTGTTCCAAGCGGGCCCGCACAAAGGCCGTCTTGCGGCGCGAACCCAGACAGCCCAGGTAGGCAGGCTTGGCGCGCATGGCCTGAATCACCACATCGATATCAGACTTATGATCCGCCGTGGCCACGACCACCAAGTCGCGCGGGCCGATGGGGCACAGCTCGTCCAGGTTCTTGTAGTCGACCAGGCGACGGTCGTAGACGCCGGGCACCCATTCGGGCGTCAGCGTGCCGGGGCGGTCGTCGCAGGCCACGACG